>JBEKRL010000075.1:0-8937 GCA_049518775.1 Candidatus Dormibacteria bacterium | reverse complement strand
GCGTACGGGGGAATCGCCCGGGGCGGAAATCGGACGCCCTGGCGACGAGACGCCGCCGACGGTTGAGGCCAAGGGCAACCCTCCCGTGCGGTGGTGGTGGTGGCCAACCGGTGCGAGCGGCCGCCGGGCAGGACGACATGGGCATGGTGGAGGAGCCGGTCAGCGGTGGCGGCGGCCGGGGTCGGGCGCCGATGGCGCCGAAAGCGGACGGGTACAGGTGGGAGCTGACCCCGCGAGGCTGTGGCGCTCGCCAAGCCGGCCCACCGCGATCCGCTCCGTCTCACCCAGCTCAGGGACGGACCTGGACTTCACCTGGGAAGCGGCCGGGAGAGAGCGAGCCTCGGCGCCCGTCTGTCAGGCCAGCGCCCACCCGGCTCGGGGTCGGGTCCCCGTCCGCTGGGGCTGTCCAGTCCACGCTGAGTCCAGAAGGTGGAGTAAGGCCGTGGAGCGCGCCAGACGGCGGAAGCCGCACTCTTCGGAACTGGCTGAATTGACAGGCACCGCCAAATCGGAGTAACCTGCTTTTTGGAGTGCACATGATGAGCCCGGCAACAGAACACCGGGTTCCCCTCAACCAGAGGTTGGAGTCATGAGCCCAGCTGGCACCCGCCGCTGGTGGGCGCTCGGAGCGATCACTCTCGCGGTCCTGGCGGTCACTCTGGACGTCACCGTGCTCACCGTGGCGCTGCCGACGTTGGCAGGCGTCCTCAAGGCGTCCGAGTCGCAGTTGCAGTGGTTCGTCACCGCCTACACCCTGGCGCTGGTGGCAGGCATGCTGCCGGCGGGTCTCCTCGGCGACCGGTATGGACGCAAGGCGGTGATGATTGCGGCCCTGGTACTCTTCGCGGTCGGCTCTGCAGGGTGCGCCTACGCCCCGAATGCCGCCGTGTTCATCGTCGCCCGGGTCGTCCTCGGCCTCGCCGGAGCCGCCATGATCGTCCTGGCGCTCTCCATCGTCACCGTACTGTTCAACGAAGCCGAGCGGCCCCGGGCAGTGGGAATCTGGGGTGCCGCCAACTTCGTGGGCCTGCCCCTGGGGCCGATCATCGGGGGGTGGATGCTCTCCCACGTCTGGTGGGGCTGGATCTTCCTGATGAACGCACCGGTCGCGCTGCTCGGCCTGGTCGCGGTGGTGGTGCTTGTGCCGGAGTCACGGTCGGCCCGTCGACCCCGCATCGACTTTGGAGGCGTGTTGCTCTCGGCCGCGGGGCTGGTGGCCCTGATGTACGGCGTGGTGGAGGCGGGGAGCAACGGCTGGGGCAGCGCTAGCGCGATCGCGCCGGCAGCTGTGGGGCTTGGCCTTCTGGCAGCCTTCGGACTCTGGGAACGCCGGCTCACTGGGCGGCCGGGCGGGCAGCCGCTCGTCGACCTGTCGCTCTTCCGTTCGCGCAGCTTCACGTGGGGGGTCATCCTCACGGCGTTCGGCATCTTTGGGCTGTTCGGCGTCCTGTTCGCTCTTCCCCAGTACTTCCAGGCGATCATGGGACTCAACCCGCAGGGTTCCGGCTTCCGTCTCCTTCCGGTTGTCGTCGGGCTGCTCGTGGGCGCCGTGACGGCCGACCGGGTCGCGGCCCGCCTGGGCGCGAAGCTCACGGTCGCAGCAGGCTTCGCCGTGGTAGCCGCGGGCCTCGCGGTTGGCACCACGATGTCCGCGGCGAGCGGTGATGGGTTCATCGCGGGCTGGACGTTCGTCGCCGGAGCGGGCGCTGGCCTCGGGTTCGCGACCGCCGCCTCCGCAGCCCTCGTCGAGCTGTCGGCCGACCGCAGCGGCGTCGGGTCGGCGCTCCTCCAGGCTGTGATCAAGCTCGGGCCGGCCTTCGGCGCGTCGATCCTCGGCAGTGTGCTGACCTCGACCTACCAGAGCCGGGTGCAGCTGGCCGGCCTACCCGCGCAGGCCGCTGCCTCGGTTAGGGCAAGTGTCTTCGGCGGGCTCGCGGTGGCCAAGCACCTCAACTCACTGGCCTTGCTGGTGTCCGTGCGCGATGCCTTCGTGGCTGGGTTGGACGACGCCGTCCGGGCCGCCGCTGGCGTCGCGGTGGCGGGCCTGATCCTCGCCCTCGTCTTCCTGCCGGGACGGACGCGGGCCGTGGAGACGGCCGAGTCCCCTCTCGCCTCGACAGAGCCGGTGAACGCGAGCTAGATAGGTGGGGATCCGCTGCGCCCGCATGAGGCGCGCGGGCAGATCACCTGTCCAGCTCCGGTCGGGGATCCGCTGGTGTTGAGGGCTCGTACTGGGCCAGGCGCCCGGACCGGTCCGTTCCGGAGCCGGTCGACCTGCCCCCGGGCCCGGCCGCGTCCCTTGGATTGGCATAGATAGCGGGGCTGAGATCGTGCTCGAGGTGGGCGCGACTAAGGCCACCGTGCCACCAGACGCAGCACTGACGGGAGAACACGATGACCCCCAGGAGCAGGCCCCTTGACGCCCTGCTTGGCTACGTCTCGAACGCGGCCCAGGACACCTGGCGAGAGATCCTGGAGCACACTCTGCAGGCCCTGATCGAGGTGGAGGCGGCTGGAGTGGTGGGGCGCAGCCCCACGCGCGCGGCGAGGGCCGGGTGGGCCGCCGCAACGGGCATCGTCTCAGGACCCGGGACACCCGGTTGGGGCGGCTGGAGCTGGGGATCCCCAAGCTCCGCCAGGGGAGCTTCCTGCCCAGCTTGCCGGAGTACCGGCGGCGCGGCGGCAGGAGGCGGAAGCTCCTAGTCCGGCTCTGGGTGGCCTGTCGTCGAGCCCCTGGCGGTCGGAGTCAGACCGCAGGCGGGCAGGCCACGGTCAGATGGCGGCGCCGAGCACCTCTGCACAACTTGTGATCAGGGCTCTGCGCTGGCCCAGACTCCCGACAGCCCGGGCAGCTCTGGAGCCAGGAGGGCCGCAGAGCCGTTGGACAGCCGTGCCGGACGGTGCACGGCAGCATCAAGACCGGTGGGGCCGGGTTCAACCCCTTTGGCCTCCGCCACGCTCCAGCGCCGGGAGCCGACCAGCAGGGGGGCCGCCGGCGGTGACCCGCTGGTCAGCGGCGAATGGCCCTCAGCCGGCCAAGCGCTCCGGTTCCCAGCAGGGGGAGTGACCCGTGGCCGCCTCGCTCCTGAAGTTGATGTGAGGGCAACACCAGCCTGCCTCAGCTATCGCCACTCGCTGCGCCCGCCGGGGGGGCAAAAAGCGCGACACCGCTTGGAGCCTCCTCGCCAGCGCTACCCCATATCAGCGCATCCCCTCGCCGGCAATCCGGCAGCGTCTGGTCAAAGCGGTCAGGCAGCCCTCAGTGCTCTGGGTCCTTCAGTCCCAGAAGCGATACCGCCACCTCAGGCCAGGAGCTTCCTCATGCAGACCCCTGCGACGGCAACGGTCGCGACGAGCTGGAATAGGAACACGGTGATCGCCCAGCGGAATAGGAGCCCGCCGCTGCCCGCCACTAGGGCCGCGAGCGCCACCGCCACTGCAGCGAGGCCCAGGAGCACGGTGAAGAACGTAACCCAAGCTACGGTCTCATGAGGGTGCCGCAGCTTGTCGCCGCTCACTCCCTCGTGCGTGTGGTAGCTGAAGATGGTCAGACCCAAGAATACGAGGACGATTCCGGAGAGGACCGCCGAGGCGATGAGGACAGCACCCAACGTGGCCACCTGAGTCGACGAATAAACAATCATGAGTAGTAAGGGTACAGCGGCCCGAGATGGAGCGCAAACCCAGCACGGGTAGTTGTCCAGGGATCACTTGGCCCCAGCATATTGTGGTTTGCGGGCCTGGAGCTCTTCCTCCTCCTGCCCCAGTGGCCGCACCAGAATAGGCCCCGCGGCGGGCTCACGGACGATCATGAGGTCACGGTTCGGTGGACCCTCTGCGTCGGCCACCGCGCCCGCGATACTCGCGTTGTGGATGTCCAATCCCGGCAATCCCCCACCCGGCCCCACGGGATCGGTCTCCGTGCATCTGGCTCTCCGCCCGATCGCCACGTGCTGCCGGCGCAACCCACGCCGGTGCGGGAGCCGCACCGTCCATGCTGACCAGCGCCGAAGAGACTGGGCATCTGGTCCCGGCGGTGATCGGGGAACTGACCCTCCGGGGCCCCGCGGGCGAGCCGGTGGACTTCCGACGCACCCTCCGCTCCCACGGGGTGGCCCTGCTGCCGCCGAACCGCATCGATCCTGCCCCATGGGCTCTGGAGACGACCCTGGCGACGTCCGGTGGAATGGCTCGGACGGTACGACTGGTGGAGGCTGCCCCGGGGGTGGCCGCGCTGGCCACGATAGGTGGCGCAGTCGAGGCCACAGAAGCCAAGCGGCTGCTGGCGGTCACGCGCCGCATGCTCCGGCTCGACGATGACCTCTCCCACTTCTATGCGATCGCCGCCACGGATCCGCAGCTCCGCTGGGTGACTCAGGGCGCGGGCCGGATGCTGCGCAGCCCGACTGTGTTCGAGGACGTGGTCAAGACCATCTGCACCACCAACTGCGCCTGGTCGAGCACCGAGCGGATGGTGGGAGCCTTGGTGGAGCACCTGGGTCCCCCGGACGCACTGGGTTGGCACGCGTTCCCCGGCGCGGAGGCGATGGCGGCTGCTGGCGAGGGGTTCTACCGCGACGTGGCTCGGGCGGGCTATCGCGGCGAGTACCTCAGCTCGCTGGCACGGCAGGTCGCCGATGGGAGACTCGATCTGGAGCGGCTCAACGCTCCCGAGGTTGCAGACCAGGAGGCTGAGGCCTGCCTGCTGAGCCTGCCAGGGGTCGGTCCCTACGCCGCCGCTCACGTCATGCTGACCGCCCTAGGCCGCTACGGGCTGCTGGTCCTCGACTCCTGGACCCGCCCGGCCTACGCGCGGCTCTGCGGCCGGAAGGCCTCGGACCGGACCATCCAGCGGCGCTTTCGGAAGTACCGAGGCTACGGCGGGCTGGCGTTCTGGCTCTTCATCACCCGGGACTGGATCGACGAGCCAGGCTGAGGACCCTCGCCCAAGAGGCGAGGATCCTCAGCCTCCACATCAGGGAAGCTGGGCCAGCTCGGCCAACCCCGCCGCTCTCCACTGGAGCGATCGTTCCGCCCCGCCGAACTCGCAGCTTGAAGCGAAACCCTTCTGACCCGGTGCAGGGCCAAGGCGAGGCGGGGGGGGGAGCGGAGCATGGATCCTGTTGGCTTGGAGGTGGCAGCCGCAGGGCGCCCAGCGTTTCCAAGCGGGACACACCGGAGGAGAGGGCATGCCCCACCGGTTCGGATGGTCCGGCAGGGCGCACCGTCATTGACCCCGACGCGGGTCGGAGCCCCTCGTCCTGCCGGCATCCGCCCCGAGGACGGACCGCGGATGGGGTCTCACGCGGTGGGGCGGGCCCACTTGCGGGTCCAGATCGGCTCCGCTCCGTGGCGCCGTGCCGCTCGCTGCTCCTGGCGCCGGGAGTGATTGCCAACCCGAATGCAAGGGGGGCCAGGGCCGGGGCGCTCGGAGCAGGGGCCAAGAGCCACTCGGTGAGCTCGCCCCCGAAGGGACGGCCGCTCCCCCAAGGTGATGCTCCCTGCCAAGGTACGGGTGGAGGACGCCCTCCGGCTGCCGGCTTTGGTCAAGTCGACGCCGGAGCCGCCAGCGGGCTAGGGCGGGTCAGCGGGCGGGCCTCTCTGTCAGCGGCCCGCCGGGTGGCCGCGGCGATGTGGCCGGCCCGGCCCGCCCGGCCCTCCGGGGGACGCTTCGGGCTGGCCGGGATGTCGGTGACGGGGACACCAGCGGGAGGCTCCGGCCACCATCAGGCCCAGCTGCCGCGGCGCCGACATCCCGGGCGGCGGCACCGGGGCGCACCCGCTGGCACGGCCTCAGACCTGCCGCTCCCGCCCCGGCATCCGGCCTGGGACGGCAGCCTGGCCAGCACCGTCCTCTTGATATCCTGAAACGCGGCCAGCTTCGCAACCGGGGCGCTGCTCGACGCTGGCGGGGGCGCCCTACCTGCTGGTCCTGTGCGCCCCCAATGGTCGCCCGTGCGCGACCCTTCGTGAAGGAGAAAGGCATGCCGAGAGTGGTGATCACGACTCCCCTGGAACCGGCCCTGGTCGAGTCCCTGCGACGCCAGCATCCGGGGTTCGAATTCGTCTATCCCGAGGAGTTGCTGGCCATCCCCCGCTATGCCGGCCACCACATCACCGACCCTTCCGACTCGCCGGAGAGGCTTGTGGCCTGGAGGACGCTCCTGGGGGAGGCGGACATCCTCTTTGACTTTGGGCCGTCGGCGCTCCAGGCGGAGCTGAGGGGGCTTCCCCGGCTGAAGTGGATCCAGGCGACTAGCGCCGGGATTGGGCAGTTCGCGCTCCGGGTCGGACTCACCACGCGCAGTGACATCGTCATCACCACTGCCAGCGGCGTGCATGGGGCCGCCCTGGCGGAGTTCGTGGTGATGTCGATGATCTACTTCAACCGCGACTTCGGCGCCGTCATCCGGGACCAGAGGACCCATCACTGGCAGCGGGGCGCGGGCCGTCTGATCTCCGGCCAGACGGTGGGGATCGTGGGGCTGGGCAGCGTCGGTGGTGAGATCGCCAGGGCCGTCAGCGCCTTCGGCGCCAGGACCGTCGGGGTGGAGCGGTCCCTGGTCGGGCGCTCCGCAGCCGGCTGCGGCGTGTCCCGGCTGGTGGCGTTGGAGGACCTGGACCAGATCCTGGCCGACCTCGACGTCTTGGTCCTGGCTGTGCCCCACACCGCCGAGACCGAGGGCCTGCTCTCTGCTCGCCGAATCGCCATGCTGGCACCGACCTGCCTCTTCGTGAACGTCGCCCGGGGTCAGCTGGTGGATGAGCCCGCACTGGTGGCGTCCCTCCAGGAGGGCAGGATCAGGGGGGCGGCGCTCGACGTATTCGCGGTGGAGCCCCTGCCCGCCGCGAGCCCGCTGTGGGACCTTCCCAACGTCCTTGTGAGCCCCCACTCGGCAAGCACCGTTGAGGGTGAGAACCAGAGGATCGTCGACCTCTTCTCAGAGAACCTGGTCCGGTACCAGGCCGGGGAGCCACTGCGGAACGTGTTCAACCGGGACCTGCTCTTCTGAGCGCCGACGGCGCCCCGTGAGCGGACCCCCGCGCCCGGGCCGGCCGCCTATTGAGCCCCGCTGGACCTCCCCGCCGCCCAAAGGGGCGCGCCGGCGGAGGAGTGCCGAGGTGCTCGGCGCCGGTGCCGCCGCGCCCGGCCAGGGCCAGCCGCTCAGGCTACGGGTGGGGGCCGGTCCCGGCACTCCTGGCCCTCGGTCACTGCCAGCCGGACGGCGGTGCGAGACGGCCAGCGTCATCTGATCTGACCAAGGAGCGCCGCCCACTCGGGTGAGGCCGGCGTCGCTGGCCTCCGGATATCGCCGCCCGCGGGTCACCCTGCCCGGGGGCACCCTCTCCACCGAACGCCGGGCGCCCCTCGCCCCTTTGGTGAATGGCCGGGGCGGCTCGTGTAAGGTTGCTCCCGGGTGACGTGCGGGCGCCCAGTGCAAGGTCCCGCGACTACGGCAGGGAGCAAGATCTCATGGTCAACTCGTCGGATCCGGTCGCTGCCGTCTTCCCGAAACGCCTCGCGGCGGTCATTCGCTGGTCGGACGCGGACGAGGCCTACCAGGCGGTGCTGACCGCTGGGCGCTCCGGGATGGGATCTGTGGAGGTCACCGCTGGCACCCCCCAGGTCTTTGAGCTCATCAGCCGTCTGCGGGCCGAGCTCGGGGACACCTGCGCGGTGGGGGCGGGTACCATCACGGACTCCTCCCTGGCCGAACGAGCGGTTGCCAGCGGGGCGCAGTACCTGGTGACACCGTACCTCGTTCCCGAGGTGGCACCGGTCGCGCGCGAGGCGGGCCTGCTGCTGGTGATGGGAGCCACGACTCCCAGCGAGATTGCCCAGGCGGTCGGGGCGGGGGCGGGGCTGATCAAGATCTTTCCGGTCGCTCCCATCGGTGGTCCAGCCTATGTTCAGGTGGTCCGAGGTCCGATGCCGGACGTGCCCCTGTGGGTCAGCGGTGGGGTGGGCATCGCCGACATTGCCGCCTACCTGAGGGTCGGGGTGCGCGTGGTCGGGCTGACCAACGACCTCTTCCGCCCGGAGCTGATCTCCGCGCATGACTGGGACGGGCTGGACAGGTTGTGTCGGCAGGCTCTGGCCGCGGCGGAGTCCGGGGTGGCTGTCCCCGCCTAGCCAGGCCTGGGGCGGGCCGGGGTCAGAGAGCGAGGGCCGCTCTGGCGCCGGCTGCGCCCTCAACGCCGCGGCCGGAGAAGACCTCCGCGCCGCGATGGCCGGACCCGCGCCGCAGCCGGCGGCGTTGGGACGGGAGGTGGAGACGGTGACCGGCAGGCCACCTGCACCACGTTGACGATGCCCCCCCGTTGTGCGGTCGACGCCGGGAGCAGACCCACCTCGAGGAGGCGGCGGCCAGGTGGCGCCGGCTCCACCGAGGGAATCAGCCGCTCTCCCGGCCTCGCCTCCGGGACCCTGGTCGGGAACCGGGGGATCAGCCCTGACGCCTCCCCGATCAGGAGGGTGGACCACGACCGTGGTGGACGGCCGGATCGGGCCCAAAGGTGGCGGGGCGTCTCTCCCAACATTGGGAGAAAGGGCACCTCCCGGGAGCAGAGCGCGGCGAGAGCAAGGTCCTTCCTCCCGCCCCAGGGGGAGCGGCTGACTCGACGCCTCGTCCCCGGCTAGCTGCCGGGTGCAGCTGGGCCCCAGGTGAGGGGGAGCCCCCGGTTCGTGTACTTGGCGGCGCCGGCAACTCCGAAGCTGGTCGGCGCCACGATCCTCAGCATCACGGGAGCCTCGACGCGGCTGCGGCCGCCCGCCCGCCGGGCGGCCAAGCAATGGCATCGAGGTCGCGCTTGCGGGGTCAGCAGGTCGCGGTCGGAACCGCCTGAACCACCGCCGGAGCGAAGCCGCCAGAGGCGGTGGGCGAAGCGCCAATAGCCCGTCCCAGGACCGAGTATGCTGGAAATCGCGACGTGCTA
>JBEKRL010000074.1:0-9032 GCA_049518775.1 Candidatus Dormibacteria bacterium | reverse complement strand
ACCCCACGACAATCCGGTTCCCACCCGTCTCCCGGGCCGAGCTCCGGTATGATGGCGGATCTAGGGATCAGGAGGGGACTCGCAGCCAGCTGCGGCTCATCGAAATGCGAGCATATCTCATCAGGCGGACGCTCCAAGCGATCGTGGTGCTCTTCGGCGTCTCAGTCCTCGTCTTCATACTTCTGCACCTGCTGCCCGGAGGACCGGCCAAGGCCGTGCTTGGCTTGCGGGCAACCAAACCCGCGATCCGCGCCTTTGACCAGCGCTACGGGCTGCTCAAGCCATTGCCAGTCCAGTACCTGGCCTGGGTGGGCCAGCTGTTACACGGCAACCTCGGCTTCTCGTACAAGCAGAATCAGAGCGTCGACTCACTGCTGGCAGAAGACATGCCCCGCACCCTGGTCCTGGTCGGCGTTGCTACATTGCTGGCGCTGGCAATCGCCATCCCCGGCGGCATCTACCAAGCGGCCCGCCGAAACAAGCCTGACGATTACGTCCTGACTGGGATGACCTTCCTCTTCTACTCGATGCCCTCATTCTTCCTCGGGACCATCTTGATCATCCTCCTCAGCCAGGCGCTGCCGGTGCTGCCGTCCACCGGCCCCACTGCCATCTCCCCCTTGTTTGACCAGATTCCCAACCTGGTCCTACCGATCCTGACTCTGACCCTAGTAAACCTTGCCCTCTTCAGCCGCTACATGCGGTCATCCGTTCTGGAGAACATGGTCCAGGACTATGTCAGAACCGCATCCTCGAAGGGAGCATCGCGGCCAGCTATCCTATTCCGCCACGTCTTGCCTAACGCGCTGCTGCCGATCATCACCTTGGTAGGGCTCAGCCTGCCGGGTATCCTGAGTGGTGCCCTCATTACCGAGTCCCTCTTCAACTACCCGGGAATGGGGCTGCTGTTCTGGAACGCAGCCCAGACCGACGACTTCCCCGTCATGTTGGGCACCACCATTGTGGTGGGGGTAGGCGTCGTGGTGGGTTCACTTCTCGCCGATATCCTATACGCTGTCTTCGATCCCAGGGTTCGCTACGCATGAGCTGGCTGTGCCACCGGGCTCCCAGCGCAGAGTCGGTCTGATCGGAGAAATGCCGTTGCAACCCGAGCTGGCTCTCGGTCCTGAGACGTTCCCGGATGCCGGAGAGGCTACCCGGCATGATCGCCCGTTTCGTCTGGTGTTGGCAGTCTTCACTGAGAACCGGCTTTCGGTCCTAGGGATTTTCGTCGTCCTTTTCTTCGTGCTCTTCTGCTTCGTCGGGCCGCTCTTCTACCACACAAATCAGATCCAAACGAACCTCGGCATAGAGAGCCAGAGCCCCAGCCTCCATCATGTACTGGGTACCGACGATGTTGGATACGACGTCTTGGGCCGCCTCATGTTTGGGGGCCAGACGACCCTCGTGGTTGGGCTGGTGGTGGCGTTATTGGCGACCAGCTTCGGCGTGATCTGGGGAGCAATCGCGGGCTTCGCGGGCGGCCTCGTCGACAGCGTGATGATGAGGACGGTCGACACCATGCTTGCCATTCCGACCCTTTTCCTGCTCCTGTTTCTGGCCAGCATCTTCACTCCCTCGGAACCTCTGCTGATCCTCGTGATTGCGTCGGTGGCGTGGTTGGTTCCCTCGCGGCTAGTCCGGGCCGAGACACTCAGCCTGCGGAGCCGACAGTTCGTCGAGGCTGCCCGTGCCCAGGGTGCCGGAACGCCTCGAATCATCTTCCGACACATCATCCCCAACGTCTTCGGGACCGTGGCAGTGAACGCCACATTCCAGGTCGCAGATGCGATTCTGGCGGTGACTTCCCTGAGCTTCTTAGGTCTGGGGATCCCACCGCCCGCAGCGAACTGGGGCGGCATGCTTTCCAATGGCGTCAACTACGTGTACAGCGGGTACTGGTGGCAGATCTGGCCGGCCGGTGTTTGCATCGTCGCCGTTGTGGTGGCTTTCAACTTCATCGGAGATGGGCTGCGAGACGCTGTGGAGGTCAGGCTGCAGAAGCGTTAGCCGCCACTGGGGCGTGGTTGGCACCGTGTGGCGACCGAGGAGTGTCGCCTCCGGGGCGACTGAACCCGTGCGCCACCGGTGCACGCTCGGCGGGTGGCTGCACCTCTGGTCGAGCGCAGCCAGGCCGGGCTGGCACGCGACTCCCCACTGACGACGGGGTGAGGTGAAGCGGGCCGATCGCGCGCGGCTGCTGCCGCCTCCCCCGCCGCCAGCCTTACGTCCACGTGTCGCCGGCCTCGCTGACCGTCCCGTCCACCGGCTAAGGGCCGGTCGGCACCATCGCTGAAACCGAGCCTGGACCTACCTCCCCCAGTAACATCGAACCGCACGGAGGCGCCCGTCGGTAGCGCCGGCATCAGAACCGGGCCCGAGAGCGGCCTCCGGAAGCCAAGGAGGTGTCATGGATCTGGAACTGGCAGGACGCTCAGTGCTGGTCACGGGCGCCAGCAGAGGCATCGGCTTGGCGATCGCACGCACTGTCGCGATCGAGGGTAGCTCCCTCGCCATTTGCGCTCGTGAGGAGGGTGCCCTGTCAAGGGCCGCGGAAGAGCTGCGTGGTCTGGGCGCCAAGGTTTTCGCCCAAACCACGGACGTCACCGACCACGTGGCCCTGGCCTCCTTCGTCAGGGCCGCGGCCGCGGGCCTAGGCGGCCTCGATGCGGTGATCGCCAATGCCGGCGGCAGCAGCGGTGGAGCTCTCGCGGACTCCACCCCGGAGCAGTGGGCTGACACGTTCCAGCTCAACATCGGCCACGCCGCGACCCTGGTCCGTGCCGCAACTCCCTACCTGGCTCAGTCCCCAAATCCGTCCGCAGTGTTGATCTCGTCGATTTCCGGCGTGAAGCCGGCCCCCAAGGCCCAGTACGGCGTCAGCAAGGCGGGGCTCATCTATCTCGCGGCGGCCCTCGCTAGAGAGCTGAGCTCGCTGCACATCAGGGTCAACGCGGTCAGCCCGGGGTCAATACTCTTCCCCGCTGGAGGCTGGGACTCACTTCGGATCAGCGATCCGGCACGCTTCCAAGACTTTCTCGACCGCGACCTGCCGGCGGGACGACTGGGGACAGCCGCAGAGGTGGCCAGTGTGGTCGCCTTCCTCGTCTCGCCTCGGGCGATCTGGATCAACGGGGCCAACATTGCGGTTGATGGAGCGCAGGGCCGACCGAGCTCGGCCGGGTGGTAACCGACGACAGGGCCGTCGCCAGGGTTCCGGGCCCAGGATGGTGGCCCCCAGCCCGGCCGAAGTCGTGCACTACCTCCGCGCAGACAACCCCGTGGGGCCGCCGCGCGCTGTGGGCCAGTTGCAGGTACTCAACCACCGAGCCATCCTGGTGGCGCCGCCGGATGGGGTGCAAGTAAATGCCCACTCACCACCGCGCTCGTAGTTCACCAATATGGGTAACCGTTTGCCCACACGGTGGCGCTCCACCGGGCCCCTACAGCCCCGTCGCCGAAGTCAAACTCCCCTCCATTCAGCTGCCTCGGGCTGCCGTCACCTCGAACTCGGGCAGAACGGCCCTCATCGAGAGGCTGACATCCGTGCCGCTGTTGGCGCTGCTGGGGCATCCAGCAATTTCCGTGATCGCCGGCCGGCGATGACCGAAATTGACGATCCGGCTCCAGGGACGGCGTGCCCGGTTACCCTGCCAGGCAGGCCCGTCCTGTACATCTTCGACGCTGAGCCACCGGCCCCACCAGGCCCCCGATGGACCGCCCAATACGGTTAGGAAGCCCTGACACAGCTCCCCTCCCGGGTTGCGATAATGGGTCAACCGTCAAGTTCTCGTGCAGGGACCTGCAGCGGCAGGCTATGGGGTAGAGACTGGTCGGTGCCGTCAACCTGGTCGAGTTCCAGTAGGTGCCATAGGAGGGCAGATCCAGATGTCCACGAAGGTTCGTTGGGGAATCCTCAGCACTGCCAACATCGCGGTCCATGAGTTCATCCCCGGAGCCGCCCGCTCCCGGAACGGAGTGGTGGCCGCCATCGCGAGTCGTGATCTGGACCGAGCCCAAGCGGTGGCCAACTCGTTGGGAATCCCCGTCGCCTATGGCTCTTACGAGGAGCTGCTCGCCAACCCCGAGATCGACGCCATCTACAACCCGCTCCCCAACAGCCTCCATGCCGAGTGGACGGCTAAGGCGGCAGCCGCTGGCAAACCGGTCCTCTGCGAGAAGCCCCTCGCCCTCGGCAGCGAGCAGGCGCTGCAAATGATCGACGCCTGCCGGGCCCACGGAATGCCTCTGATGGAGGCCTTCATGTACCGTTTCCATCCCCAGCACCGAAGGGTCATGGAGCTGATCGAGGCCGGCGTCATCGGGGAGCTCCGTTTTGTCAGGGCGGCCTTTACCTTCATGCTCGAACCCTTCCCCCCGGCCAACGTCCGTCTCCGTCCGGAGCTGGGCGGGGGTGCCCTGATGGACGTGGGCTGCTATGCGGTCAACGCCACCCGAATGCTGTTCGGGGAGGAGCCCAGGTGGGCCTCCGCCCAGTGGGACTTCCGACCCGAGTTCGGGGTGGAGGTCTCGTTGGCCGCGATCTTGGGTTTCTCGGACGGCCGACTGGCGATCTTCGACTGCGGCTTCCGAGCGTCGGGCCAGGGCAGCTACACCGCGGTCGGGACCACGGGGCAGATCGAAGTGCCCTCCGCCTTCGTGCCCGACCCTCGGAACGAGGTCAGGATCCAGATCACTTCCAGAGGAGTCCCGCGGGAGGAGCGGATGCCCGGAGTCGACCAGTACCAGTTGGAGGCTGAGGAGTTCGCCGACGCGCTGTTGAGCGCTCGTCCGCTGCAGATCGGAGCGGAGGACGCCGTGGGCACGCTTCGGGTGATTGAAGCGCTGCACCGCTCAGCCCGCAGGGACGGAGCCAGAGAGGTGGTGGAGGGCGCAGCGGGGACCAGCTGAGCGGCTCGGTCCCATCACCTCCCAGGCGGCCACAGGTCGAGCGCCGTTCGAGCCGACGGAGCAGGCGAGTCGGCGCGGAGGGCAGGCCAGCTTCCCGGCGCCGCAGCTGCCGCCGGCTCGGGCCAGCCAGCCGCGGCACTGTCGGGACCGTCTCCTGCGAAGGCGGTGACACGGCGTGTGGTGGAGACCCTCGGCTCGAATGTGAGGCGGCCCAGGGGGAGCTGGGGAAGAAATGGGCACCAAGCGAGTTCCAAGCCTCCCCGTCGGGCACCTCGCGAACCCGAATCCACCTCCGGCATGGCACCAGTGGGGATGATGCGGAATCCCTAGCATTTGGGGGTCTGCCGACTCCAGTGCTCGGGGGGTTGTACCCGAGTTCGACCTTCAGGAGCCCGACGAGAGGCAACCGAGGGCGGTGGGATTTGAGATCAAGCAGAGGGCGGAGGAGGGGATTTGGGTGGCTATCCTGTAGGTGCTCACACACCTCGAAGTTTGATGTAGGCAGCGCTGCCCTGCGCAGAGATGTGGCTGGGGGTGATGCGGCACGTCAACAAGGACAGGTCGGCGGCCGAGTACCTACAGCCGGCCCACAACGTTCGCCGACCGGGTAGTCCTCATCCGCGCGTCAGGTGATCCACACCCTCAGGCTCTGACACCAAGTCGACCCCCAGACCATGCGCCGGCTGCCCCAGAGCCTGCGGCGGCTGGAACACGCGTTCCACCACACCACGCCCGACCGGCCGCGCCCGCCGCTCGCCCTCCGTGGCATCCGCGGCGTTCAGCTGCCAAGCGAGGCCGTTCTTGGGCGTGCCGCCGGCAGATGGCGCCGCCGAGCCACCGAGCCAAGAGAGTTCGCCTCCGGACATTGAACGCTATCTCCGGTGCAGCACCTGGCACCGGCAGCTACGCCGCTGGAGACCGAAACCGCACCAGCCCGACTTGCCACAGCAGGCAGTTCCATGGTCCAAATGGAGAACGACATCGCGCAGCACAAGCTCCTGGCCGGCGCCGGGCCAACGAGCCCCGCCGGCCAGGAGCCTCGGCTCCTGCACAGTCCCGCCCTCTACCTATCGCCCACGACAGCGCGACCGGTCTACCTATCGAGTGGCCCCTCAGCCAATACGCCTACCCACCGAACGTCCACTGCTCCGCATACAAGTTCAACATCGGATCCTGAGGCGTCGCGCCCTTCAACGACTTGCGGATGGCCGACACCTGCTGGGGAGGAGTTGGCATGAATAGCGTGGGTACCAGCTTCACGATCAGGTTCTCGTAGCTCTTCAAGGCTGGAATGCCAGCCCCCGCAGCCTCTGTCTTCTCGATAACCGCGTTCACCTGCGCATTGGAGTAGCCATCTCCGCTGTCCGCGGCTCTGGTCGCGTAGATGTCCTCTCCAGTCGGATAGAAGTCCGGCTCGTAGAGGAAGCGAGGGGACACCAGGTAGTTGATCTGCCAAGTGCAGTTGGGAGAAATCGTCTCGGTACCCGCACACACTGTCGTGTTCGCCAACAGCTGATTGAGCGGCGTCGAGGCCAGCGTCAGCGTGACACCAGCCTGCAGCAACGCAGACCGGAACACTTCCGACTCCTGCTCCAGCGCTACCGTTCCGCTGGCATAGTCGAAACGAAACGACAGTGCCGCTCCTGCTGGTATGCCTGCACCGCACTGATTCGCACCTGTCCCTGGACTGCCGCAAGTGGTCACCCCGTTGGGCACCACATTCCAACCGTGCGTCTTCAACAGCTTGATAGCGCGTGCGGGATCATAGGAGTACAAACCGGTGCGCTCCAGCGATGAAACGAAACCATTGCTAGGAGCCAGGGGGACCGGCCCGTTGGTGGCCACCGCATCCCCATGGTAGATGCCCTTGATAATGGCGGGCTGATCCACCATGCTTTGAAGCGCCTCGCGGACGTATGCCTGGCTCAGGATCGGGCCAGCCGTTGGGTTGAGATAGTCGAGATCAATGTAAGTGAAGGCCCAGGCTGTCCATGGAACGGTCTGGTATCCCATCGTGTGGAGATTAGCGAGCTGGGAGAGGTCCGAACTCGGGACGTAGCCGTAATCGACCTCTCCGGAACGCAACGCGTCGAACTCTGCCTCATCCGACGTGAATGGTAGTTCGACGAAACGCGTGACGTTGCCCGTGCGCGTGCCAGAGTAACGCGGATTCGGCACGAACGCGGCGTAGTCAGTCGTGGGAGAGTACTGAGCCAGCCGCCATGGGCCGTCGACGACTGCCCAGAGGGGATTCGTCGCATATGTCGTGGGGCGGTTGGCCTGGGCGATAAGGTAGTTGTAGACCTCGGTTGCACCGCTTGGGGTCTCATCAAAGTTGCCGACCCCACTCGAGGCTGACGTCCGATCCCAGTCCAAGGGTAGGGGCGTGATCTGGCTCAGCTCGTTGTACGTGAACCAGTAGGGCGAGACTGCATGGGTTAGAGTGAATTGAACCACACTCGGAGACAGCATGCGATAGGAGGCTACGTTGTCCGGGAAGGTGCCTGGCACGTAGGGACCATAGTTGTCCTTCTCGACCTCGAGCAGGTTCATCCAGAACATCACGTCTCGGGCCGACACCGGGGACCCATCCGACCAGCGATAGTTCTTCATGCGCACCGTCACGACGGTGTCCCCCGCAGTGTAGACGGGAAGCTTCGCGAGGCTCAAGGTGGCATTGAGGACCGGCTTGCCGTCGTCACCAAACCAGTACAGAGGTCGGTAGATGAGGTACTGGAACTGTTCCTGGTTGGTGGAGGCAAAGAAGGCTCCGCTCAGCATGGGAAAGATGTAATTTGGACCGCTGCCGGGCTGTTCGGCAAAGGTCACCGTCTTTCCCGTGGAAGCGGATGCCTGGGTCCCGGTGAAAGCGAAGGGGACTAGGATCATGCCCAGCGCTAAGGCGAGGAGCCCGGCCTGTATTCTTCGGACGCGCATGAACTGCCCTCCCTGGTCTGCACGAGCTGCCGCCGCTCTGCCCAGGAGACCCTCAACACCCAGCCCAGCAGCGTTCACTACGGCCGTACGACAGGGGCGCGGCCAAAGTGGCGGTGGCTCGCCGAGGGCTGACTGGATACATTGTACAGCCGATCATCAACAGTGTGATGGTCCAACCCTGTGTCAAGATCGTGGACGAATCTTGGATCGGACCCACCTCCAGAGTTGAAGGGCCTGCGCCGCAGACGGGTTGCGATCGGGGACAACCTGAGAGCAGCAATGCGAGAGTGGCGGTCACGATCGGGGGTCCGCCTCGCACCCACCCGGGTTTTGGCACGCGGCTTGGGGGTTGCCCGGGGTCCGGTTGTCGGCGCTTACCAGCAACTGGTGGCCGAGCGGTACCTGGCAGCCCGGGTTGGCTCGGGTACGGAGGTCGCTTAGGACTCCGCCGTGGACCTAGCGCCCGGGCCACTCCCAACTAGCGACGGGGCGCCGACAACGACCTCCGATTGGACTCCCAGGAGTCCCGATATCTCGAGTCTTCCTCGGCGGGAGTGGCTTCGCAGCACGCGGCGCGTGCTGACCAGTGGGCCGAGTTCTTGGCTCGGGTACAGCGACGCTCGCGGGAACGAGGAGCTCCGGGTGTCCATCTCCCGCTACTTGTCTCGCGCCCGGGGCGTCAGATCCCATCCGCAGTGCATGGTCATCTGCAACGGTAATTGTCAGGCCCTGAGCTTGATTGGGCGAGCATTGCGCGAGCGCGGGGCTAGGCGGGTCGCAATGGAGACCCCCCGGCCTCATCTGGCACCGAACGGTCTTGGAACACACCGGACTCGAGACTCGCCTCGTCGACGTGGATGACCACGCGATCCAGGTCACGCATCTAACGGCCGACGATGCATCCGTTGCAGTCATCCCGGCTCATCCGTATCCGACAGGGGTTGACTTAGCCCCCGGGCGTCGCTCCTTCCTCATCGAGTGGGCCAACGCCACCGACGCTATTGTCATCGCGGAGCGGCTGGACGGCAGGTTCCTGCGCAGCTCCATCGATGACTCGCTCTCCGCCGGGGAGCTGGCCCTGCTCTGTGAGTCGCTGGTCGAGGTGGAGCGATCTTGGCGCGACCTGAAGCAGGTGCTGGACCTGCGTCCGGTCTACCACCGCAAGGAGGACCGCATCTGGGCCC
>JBEKRL010000073.1:0-9063 GCA_049518775.1 Candidatus Dormibacteria bacterium | reverse complement strand
GAGAGACTTGCACCTGACAGGTGACCCCCTGCTGAGACGTTGGTTTCGATCAATTCCATTGTCCCAGTTGGATTGGTTGCCTGTCTTTGCGTCTGGACGCCTACCTCATCGGTGGATTCGGGTTTACCCGCGAGGACTTCGCCGTCGACGAGGCGGCCGGCACCGCCACCTGCCCAGCCGGTCATACCGTCACCATCACACCGAGGCGAGCCGCTGTGTTCGGCATTGGCTGTCGGGACTGTCCGCTTCGAGAGCGATGCACCAGATCCAAAGACGGTCGCACGCTTCATCTACACCCCCACGATGCCGCCCTCGTCGAGTCTCGTAGGGCCTGGCGTGAGGGCGGCTTCAAAGAGGACTACCGCCGATGGCGACCCATGGTCGAACGAACCATCGCCTGGCTGGTGGCCGACGGGAATAGACGAGTCCACTTCCGCGGTGTCGAGAAGAGTCAACTCGGACTTTCGCAGCGCGTCGCCGCCATCAATCTCCGACGGCTGGTCAACCTCGGACTCGACCACGACGGAGAATGGCAGCTCACGCCCAGCTAACCCCGAGCGCGCAAGTCCGGGTCGTCAAAAATGGGACCTCACCACAGGCACTGCCCATCCAGGGTGACCGGCTTCAACCCATTTTCACGCCGGCGCTTCGATGCGGACATAGCCCGGACTTGCTGAATCGAGCATACGCCCCGAAAGGCGATTGTTCAACACCCTGATAGGGGGAGATCGCCCTGGTCAGCCTCCGAGGGTCCAGTTGGTGATGGGGAGACGGCTGCCCCCGGCGTAGACGATCGTTCCGGTGCCCGATTGGTCGAGGGTGAGATGTGCCAGCGACTTCCCGGCAGCGGTCGTCACGCTCCCGGTGAGCTCCGCCTCCGCGTTGTTCACGATGTTGACGGAGAATGTGGTCCTGTCGGTGGCATTGACGACGGTCCAGCCTGTCGGTGTCGGCGCAAACAGGGCGAAGAGTGCGGCCTGGCCCGAGATGCGGTCCGAGCCTATGGCGGTTCCCTTCCCAGCAATGGCGAACGTGTTCGATGTCGGCATCACGATCGAGAGGGCACCGATCGAACCGGTCTCCGTTGTCGACTGCGCCCCCGTGAAGGCGACCCTGTAGTCGCTTCCCGAGTTGCCCGAGAGCGGCGTCAGGGCAATCGTGAGCGCCGTGGTCGAGGCGAGCGACAGCCCGAGCGCGGGGAACGGTTGCGCAATGGCACCGCTGCAGATGAACGGGGGAGGCTGCGCGCTGCCGGCGGGAAGCCCACACTCCAAGCCTAGGCTGACCACGGGCCCACCGCTGTGGGGAGTGAACCTGCCCGTGCCGCTCACAGCGACGCGCGAGATAACCCCCGACGTTTCGGTCTCGACAACTGCTTCGGTGAGCTCGAGGACTCCGAGAGCCGCATTGGTTGGTCCATAGTACGTGGCCGTCTCGTCGATCGTTATGGTCTGCGTGGCGCTGGACGTGGTGAGCGTCGCGGCGGCCACGATGTACGGTTGACTGCAGCTCGCGTCGTAGTACACATCGACGTCCGCGGTGGTGACACTCCCAGCGGTCGACCTCTGCACCACCCTCGAAGATCCGGTGCCGGAGCTAAGTGCCGAGCATGAATTCGAACCCAAGAGCGCGTCGACCAATACCGTCACCTGGCTCTGAACCACGTTCGACGCCAGTCCTATCGAGAGCCCTTGCTGGACGAGCAGGCGAGTATCGACCCCGGAGGCTGTGGCCGCCGGTGACGCGGTTCCCGCGGGCGTGCTCTTGGGCCGGGGCGAGCCTGGGGTCGCGCTTCCGCAGGAGGCGACGGCGAGGGAGCACAGCAACGACACCCCGGCGGCACCAACCAGACGCCAGCGCGCCCGGCGGCACGATGGGCCTCCGGGCGCTGTCCCAGAATGCCCCGGGGACGTTTGCGCCACGGGGGTGGCGACCTGCTCTGGGCCTGCCGCAGAGGCGCCATTCCCGGGCCCGGGCTGCGAGGCGGCGAGGACGCGCCCCGAGGGCCGGCGCCAGATGACGGCCAGCAGGGCCGGCGGCACCAGCAGGGCCACGATCGCGGTGAGCTGCAGCTGCTTGAGCCCCGTCGAAACCGCCAGCTGGCTCTCCCGGGGGAAGTCGAGCAGGAGCCGGCGCACCGAGTAGGGCACCACGGGGGCCGATGATAACCGCCTCCGGGTGGAGCCGACCACACGCTGCGGAAGCCGGGCGATGGACTTCCTCTTCGACACCACCTCGGATGGCCGGCCCTTCAAGGTGCTCTCGATGTGTGATGAGTTCATCCGGGAGAGCGTGGGCGGCAAGGCTGCCAGGTCGATCACCGACGACGACGTGGCTGACATCCTGGACCTGGTGACTGTGCGGCGCGGAGCTCCGAGGTACATCCGCTGTGACAATGGCCCAGAATTCATCGCCGCGGCGATCCGGGACTGGCGCTGCCTCTCCGGCACCGGCGCCGCCTGCAGTGACCCGGGCCCCCCATGGCAGAACCCCTCTGTGGAGAGCTTCAACAGCCGGGCCGGCGACGAGCTCTTCGCCGGGGAGATCTTCCACTCCATCATGGAAGCCCGGATCCTCTACGACGGCTGGCGCTACGACTACAACACTTACAGACCACACAGCGCCTAGAAGTGACTCCCGCCCGCACGGTAGGCCCGACGGTGGTGTCCGGCCACCATCCGCTGCTCCACCGACGATGTGAACGAGCGACCGGGCCCCCTCACGCCTGGTCCGACCCTCGGCCGGATCTCAAATCTCGCCCTCGATGGCCTGTTGCCGGCCCCTGACGGTTGAAGTCGGGTCGGGCGCTGTGGTCCCGTTCATGGCTCCTGAGGCCCACCGGAATCCTCCCGGCGCGTCAGGAGCAGACTGTCCCACACGGCCCCGGAATCAGCCACCGACACCTCGCGGCTCCAATCAAGAGCCCATCCGTCGTCGCCACCAAAGAATCCCTCCCCTCCCGATGCGCGGGTCAGAACCGTGCGGCACGCCGCTCCAGGAAAGCCTGCACACCTTCGCGGTAATCGCGACCGAAGTAGACATCGCGCCGCAGGCTCTGCAGACGCTCATAGGTGGTCGGATTGATGGCAACCGCCGCGCTCAGGACGTGCATCGCCTCCTTGGACGCCCTGATCGCCTGGGGGGACCGGGTGGTTATCGTCCTCGCGAGGGTGTAGACGCGGGTCTCAAGATCGGCTTCAGGTACCAGTTCGTTGATGATGCCGACACGCTCAGCTCGCTGCGCCGGGATCAGCTCCGCGGTGAAGAACATCTCCTTGGCGATCGCCAGAGGCACGCGACTCAGGAAGTTGAGCAGGCCCGCCACGTTGTAGGGAAGCCCGAGTTTGGCAGGAGTGATGGCGAAGGCGGAGGTCTCATCGCCGAACACCAGATCACAGCTCATGATGAGATCGCAGGCAGCCCCCCAAACGGATCCGTGCACCATGCCGATGACCGGAGCGGGAAAGGCTTTGACCGCCCGCAGGAGCTGCTCCAAGGGATCGCTGTACGGCAGGGGATCTATGTCAGCTTTGGGGAGTTCGCTCACATCACGGCCGGCTGACCAGACGGCCTCATTCGTCGCTGACCGGAAGACCACGACCCGCACCCCCTGCGCTTCGAACTGGTCGAGAGCGGCGATCACCTCCTCGATGAGCCCGGTCGTGAATGCGTTCCGCTTGGCGTAGTTGTCGAAGGCGATGGTGCCCACGCGCTCGGAAACCCTTGCCTGTATGAGTGTCATCGGCGCTCCTTCCTCATTTGCAGGTGGGCCAAGGCACGGAGTGGTGCCCAAGGGTCCGGCCTCGGCTCGGGCGGTCCCCAGGGGCATGAGCAAGTCGGTTGACAGGGCGATCGACCTCGGCGGCCGGCCCCCTGAGGCTCAGGGTCGCCAGCCGGGAGGCCATGGCGCGACGCCGGAGACGATACCAGGGATCATCGTGCCCAATCCCCGCTCTCACGGCGACCGGCTCGGGGCGACACGGGATAGCCCCAGCCACCCATTCCACTCCAACACGAGCCAGCCGTACCTGTCCGCGAATCGCCGCTCCGCCGAGCAATTGGCTGGGAAAGGCGGCGCCAGGTACGGTTGCATGCCCGCGCTACCTCGAGACCCGTAGGCGTTTCGCCCTCACCGGCGCTGGCCGATGCCCCTCATGGCATCGACGAGTTCATCGATCTCGGAATCGCCAATCTGGCGGTGGGTCACGAACCTCACCGAGTAAGGCGGCCGAGCTGCTGCCTGGATGCCCCGCGCCTTCAGTTCGTCGACAAGCTGCTCCGCCGTGAGGCCCCACCCTGCGGTGTCGACCATCACGAAGTTGGTCTGCACCGCGGCTGGTTGCACCCCCAAGCCGGGCAGGCCGGCGAGCCGCTCGGCCAGGCGACGGGCGCGGGCATGGTCCTCAGCGAGCCTGTCGATCCCTGTCTGCAGCGCCACCAGCCCCGCCGCCGCGATGATTCCGGCCTGACGCATGCCCCCACCGAGCATCTTCCGGCTGCGCCGGGCCCTGGCGACGAAGGCCGCTGACCCTGCCAGCACCGACCCCACGGGAGCGCTTAGGCCCTTGCTCAGGGCGATGCACACAGAGTCGGCGGAGGCCACCAACTCGGATGCGGGAACTCCAAGCGCGACACTCGCATTGAAGAGCCGCGCCCCGTCCACATGCAGGGCGAGCCCGTGCTGGTCGCAGAGCTCCCGCAGCTCTCGCATCACCGCGACCGTCGTGATCGTGCCGCCCGCCCGGTTATGGGTGTTCTCGACACAGAGCAGCGACGTGTGGGGGTAGTGCTGATTCGGCTCCCGAAGCCGTGCTGCGACGGCCTCCGCCCGAAGCACGCCCCGATCACCCTGAACCGGCAGAGGGATGCACCCGGCGACCGCACTCAGGCCCCCGGCCTCGTAGTAGAGAATGTGCGCTTCAGCCTCCACTACCACCTCGTCCCCAGGACGCGTCCAGCTCAACACCGCGGCCAGATTGGCCATGGTGCCGCTGGGCATCAGAACCGCCTCCTGCTTGCCCAGAATCCCCGCCGTGAGAGCCTCCAGCTCTCTGACGGTGGGGTCCTCGCCATAGACGTCGTCCCCCAAGCGAGCCCTCTGGATGGCCTGCAACATCGCATCCGTGGGGAGTGTCGACGTGTCGTAGAAATTGCTCATACCTCTGCTGACCCTCCGGATCTCGCCTGTGTCCCACAGGGAGGTACCGCGATTGCCGTCACCTCTCCGACTCCGCCAGTCGCCGGACTTGGTCCAGGCTCGCCCCCGTGGCGGTCCCACCGCCCCGAAGCACAGCGGGCCCCGGTCCGCCGGGACCCGCCAAGCCAGGCCGAGGTCAGCCAAACCACCCGGGTCGGGCTCACGATCGACGTCGGGAGCTCGAGCCCCGTGCTCCGCGCTTCACCGGCGAGCGGCTGGCCCGACGCCCCTAGTCCGTGGAGTGGGTGGGGCTCAGATCCTCCCCCCCAACCCCGGCGTCGTAGCCTGGCAGGGCCTCCAGCTCCCGCCGCAGCTGGGCCCCCGCCAGGACCGCCAGCAGGAGGCGGAGCTCGGGGGTGTCGAGCCGCCGCCGGGCGATGCGGAGAACGCACTCCTCCTCGGTGAGGGGTAGGAAGCCCAGACCGTAGGCCAAGGCCGCGGGTTCGGTCGCCACCCCGACGTCGGCGGCCCCGACGGCCACTGCGCTCGCCAGCGTCAGGTGCCCCGATGCCTCAACGTCGTACCCGGGAAGCTCGGCACCGGCCAGACCCAGGACCGCCAGCTGCTGGTCGAGCAGCCGTCTCGCCTGGGCACCGCGTTCCCGGTTGACCCAGCGCAGCCGGCGCCGCACCGCATCCTCGACCGAGCGAACCACCGGGCTGGGCAGGGGCCGGAAGACCAGCCCCTCTCTCCACCGGGCGAACCCCAGCGAGGCGAGCTCAGCGTCCTGCCCCTGCTGGCCCCGCTCGCCAGCCGGGTAGTGGACCGCCGCAGCGTGCACCAGCCCCACCCGGAGCAGCCGCAGCGCCTCATCGCTGCCGCAGGGCCACCAGTCAAAGGCCCACCCGTCACCGGCGGCCGCCACCGGGCCAGCGAGCAGGTTGAGGGCCGGGTCGCAACCCGCCACCAGCACTGAGCGCCCGGTACCCCAGAGGCGGGCCCTCGTACCACCCCCGGCGAGAAGGCCGTTGGCGGGGGCGAAGCCGGGCATCATGGCCCGGTCGCGAGCCAGAGGCAGGCTCACCCAGCGGTCCCACACCCTGGCGATCCGGACCCGGCCGCCGGGCCCGGTTGGGGCCAGCGGCGTCACGTCCAGCTCCCGACCCCTATCCTCAGCGGCGAACAGCTGGTCCACCGTGGTTCCCAGCGCCTCGGCCAACCTGAGCGCCACCGCCAGCGATGGCGACCAGGCCCCAGTCTCGGCCCCAGCCAGCGCCTGGCGGCTCACCCCGCAGGCCTGGGCCAGCTGGCCCTGGGAGAGACCGGCCGCGAGCCGGGCCAGCCGGAGTCGGCGCCCGGCCTCAGCCGCCCCGGGCAGCGGCACCCTCCTGGGCGGGCGAAGCTCAGACATCGGTGGGCTGCCCACGGTCGTCGAAGACCCGGACGCCGATGGGACCGAACCCCAAGGTGGTGCCGTTGGCGAGAGGCTCGTCAACGAGGCAATGGAAGCGGCCTTGCCAGCCGCCCCCAGCCTCCAGCTCCAGCTCGAACCGGGCCCCCTGGGGGCGGGCGCCGACCACCCGGCCGGACACCGTTGGCGCCGGTGACAGCTCTGAGAGGGGGTGGACCAGCTCGGGGTGAACCGCCATCTGCTGGCGCCCGCGCCGGAGCCACCCCCGGTACCCCACCAGCTCCACCACCCCGGCCACGGCGGGATGCAGCACCACCTCTCTGGGATCACCCACCTGGAGCATCATCCCACGGTCGATCACGATCAGGCGGTCGGCGAAGGCCTGGGCCTCGTCCAGCTGGTGGGTCACCAGCAGCGCCGCCGTCCGCGATCCTTGAAGCTCCTGACTGACCAGCTCCAGCAGCTGCCGGCCGAGGGGCCGGTCCAGCGAGCTGAAGGGCTCGTCCAGACAGAGGAGCCGGGCTCGGATCTGGAGCGCCCGGGCCAGGGCAGCCCGCTGAGCCTCCCCCCCAGAGAGGGTCCGGGGCCGGGCCTTCAGCAGCGCGCCCAGACCTAGTCGCTCCGCGGTGGCGATGGCGCTGGCGCTGGTGGTGCCCTCCGGGTAGCGGATGTTGTCGAGCACGCTGAGGTGGGGGAAGAGCCCCGGGTTCTGCCGCAGCAGTCCCACCCCACGCCGGCCGGGAGGGACGATCGCCCTCGGTCGTGCCGAGCTGAGCAGGGCCCCGTCGAGTCGGATCTGTCCCCGGCTCAGCGGCAGCAGCCCGGCAAGCGCCTCCAGCACCGTGGTCTTGCCGGCCCCGGAACGTCCCAGCACCGCCACCTTCTCCCCAGCCGACAGGTGGAGCTTCAGCCCCACCGGGAAGCTACGCCGCCGCACCTCAAAGTCGGCGGCGAGCACGGGCACTCCAGAGGTAGGCGGCAACCGGCAGCGGCAGGGCCACGACCAAGAGAACGAGTGCGTAGGGCAGCGCCGAGCTGAGCCCGGTCTCCTGAAGGGTGGCCCAGATCTGCATCGGGAGCCCGAAGGGGTGGTAGGCGATGATCAGGACCGCTCCGAAGGCACCCATCGCCCGAGCCCAGGTCACCGCCAGGGCGCTGGCCAGGCCGGGCGAGGCCAGGGGGGCGGTGACACGCCGCCAGGTCCGCCAGCGACGGTCGCCGAGCAGCGCCGCCGCCTGCTCCAGCTCGGGGTCCACGCTGGCGAAGGCTGCCTCAGCACCGAGCACGTAGTAGGGCACGGACTCGTAGATCTCGGCGATCACCAGGGCGAAGAAGGTGTCAGACGCGGTGAGGTTGAGGTGGCTCAGCGCTGCCCCGATCGGGGTGGCGGGACCGACCATGAAGATCAGGAGCAGCCCGACCACCAGGGGTGGGGTCAGGAGGGGCAGGATCACCCCCACCTCCCAGAGCCGGGGCAGCGGAAGCCTGCCCCTGGCCAGGAGGTACGCGAGAGGGGTGCCCAGCAGCAGGATCACCGCCAGGGCCACGAGGGATGCGAGGACCGAGACAACCAGGGGTTGGAGCGCCCCCGGCCGCTCCAGGGCCCTGACGACCGAGCTCACCGAGAGCTGGGTGAACAGCGTGATCAGTGGCCCCAGCAGCGCCACCCAGACGATCCCGGCGCCGACCAGGGCCAGCAGGGTCGTCGCGCGAGTCGCTGGCGCGCGCCCCAGGGTGGGGACGCGCGGTCCGATCACCCCTTCTGAACCGCCTGTCGGATCGACCGGGGAACGGCGGAGGCCTGGCCCAGGAGCGTCGGCTTGAGGAGCATGTAGCCCTCTTTGGTGAGCAGGTGCTGGCCCTTGCTGCTGAGCAGGAAGGCCACGAAGGCGGTCGCCACGGCGGGGTCGGACCCCTTCAAGACCGAGGCCTCCAGGGTGAGGAGTGAGCCGTGGGCCACCTGGCCCGGGGCGATGGTCACGGAGACCTTGGCGTAGTCCTTGGCGTCGGCGGGGTCACCGAAGTCGATGCTGGACGGCAGCGCGATGTAGGGCAGCCCCAGCTGGACCGCCTGGGGAAGGTAGGCACTGGCGGCATCGAGCTCGCCCGCCTGCAGGGTCGGCTCCAAGGCGGTCTCGGAGAAGATCTGGGAGCTGCCGTTCGCTCCTCCCAGGTCAGCCAGGCCGACGGCGGCGGGAACGCCAAGGTCCTTCTCAGCCAGCTTGATCATCATCTCGAATGCCTGGCCCTGAGGATCGACCGCCGGGTCGGTCCGGCCGAGCCGGAAGCCGGGGCTGGCCATCAGGTTGAACAGGTTCAGGATCGGCAGCTGCCCCTTGGCGATCTGCCTTAGCTCAGAAGCGTAGGGACCCTTGGGGTAGTACGCCACCACCAGTGGGCTCCCGGCGAATTGGAGCGCCCAGGTGGTGAACTTGGGCTCGAGCAGGGCCATGGGGGCTTCCCCCACCGGGATGAACACGTTGGGCGTGACCTCGCCGGCCACGATCTCCTGGGC
>JBEKRL010000072.1:0-9154 GCA_049518775.1 Candidatus Dormibacteria bacterium | reverse complement strand
CGGGTCGGCCTTGGTCGGCCGGGGCGGCATCCCCCTACGATAAGCCCATGTCCGTCCGGGCCCGTGCCAAGGCCTCGTGACCAAGGATCCACCGTTGAGGACCAGGATCGACTGGGACTCCCTTCGCCGCCAGGCGCAGGAGGTCGCCGCCCGGGCCTACGCGCCCTACTCGGGCCTTGCGGTGGGTGCGGCGGGGGTGGCCGAGGGTGGGCTGGTGGTGACCGGCTGCAACGTCGAGAACGCCTCCTTCGGACTCACCCTCTGCGCCGAGTGCGGAGTGGTGTCGGCCCTGCGGGCAGCCGGGGCGGGCCCACTGGTCGGGCTCTCCGTCTGCACCGCGGACGGCCGCCCCCTCAGCCCATGTGGCCGCTGTCGCCAGCTGCTGCTGGAACACGGTGGGCCGGACCTGCTGTTGGATCAGGGTTCCGACGCAAGTCCCCTGGCTTTGAGCCTGCTGCTGCCGGGAGCCTTCGACAGCGGGGAGCTGGAGCGGCGGCGGGCGCAGTGAGCGCCGGCACGGGTCTCAACGCGGTCGGCCTGATCCGAGCCAAGCGGGAGGGCGCGGAGCTGACTCCGGATCAGCTCCACGCGCTGCTCGTCGCCTACCTCTCGGGTGAGGTGGGCGACGAGCAGATGGCCGCCTTCCTGATGGCCGTCTGCTGGCGGGGGATGAGCGCGCCGGAGCTCTCCGCCTGGACCGGGGCCATGCTCGGGTCGGGCGTCCGCCTCGATCTTGATGCGGCTGGGCGCCCCACCGTGGACAAGCACTCGACGGGCGGAGTCGGGGACAAGGTCTCACTGGTGTTGGTGCCGCTGGTGGCCGCTTGCGGAGCGGCGGTGCCGCAGATGTCGGGGCGGGGCCTGGGGCACACCGGTGGCACCCTGGACAAGCTCGAGGTGATCCCGGGCTGGCAGAGCGAGCTCAGCCCGGAGCGAATCGCGAGGCAGCTCCGGGAGGTGGGCTGCGTGATCTGCGCTGCCGGCCAGGAGTTGGTGCCCGCTGATCGCCGCCTCTATGCGCTCCGGGACGTGACCGCCACCGTGGAGTCGATCCCACTCATCGCCAGCTCGATCATCTCCAAGAAGGTGGCCGAGGGGACCCAGGCCCTGCTGCTCGACGTCAAGGTGGGCTCGGGGGCGTTCATGAAGGACCTGACCGCGGCCCACGCGTTGGCCCGGACCATGATGAATTTGGGCGCCGCCTACGGAGTCCGAACCTCGGCGTGGCTGACCCCGATGGACGAGCCGCTGGGACGGGCCGTGGGCAACGCGGTGGAGCTCAGCGAGGCGACCGAGGCCCTGGAGGGAGGCGGGCCCGAGGACCTGCGCCGCCTGGTGCTGGAGGAGGCTCGGGAGATGCTCAGGCTGGCCCGCATTGAGGCGGACCCGGAGCTGGCACTGCGAGATGGCCGGGCCGCCACGGTCTTCCGGGAGATGGTGCTGGCCCAGGGCGGGGATCCCGACGCACCCCTGCCCCGCGGAGACTCGCTGGCGCTGGTCCGGGCCCCCGCGGGGGGCTTCCTCCAGGGCTTGGACGCCCTGGCAGTGGGCACGGCGGCCTGGAGCCTCGGAGCGGGCCGGTCCCGCCAGGGGGATCCCGTGTCGGCCACTGCGGGCGTGCTCTGCCTGGTCAAGCCGGGGGAGGCCGTTGCGGAGGGAGAGGCGGTTCTGGAGCTGGTCGGAGACAATCGGGCGGGCCTGCCGGCCGCCCTGGCGGCCCTGGAGGGCGTCATCCGCGTCGGCGCCAGCCGGCCGCCCCAGCAGCCGGTGGTGATGTCGCGATACCCAGCCGATTGACCGGTCAGACCGGGGCCGGGGGAGGCGCTCCAGTTCCGGTGGGTCCATGCCAGGCACTCGACCAACTGGTGAAGTCGCCGACCCATGGCCCCGGCCGAGTTGCGCCCCAGCTCGGGAGCGCCGATCCCACCACGATCCGGCGCTGCGCGCCCGACGGCCGGGGTCGTGACCCGGGACAGCCGCAGCAGGCTATCCCAGCTCCCCGGCGGCCTCCAGATTGGCCAGGAATTCCACCAACAGCCTGCCCAACTCGGAGGCGGAGGACCTCCCCACCTCCAGCACATCGTCGGCGCTCACCGGCTGGGGCGAGAGCCCGGCGGCCAGGTTGGTGACCAGCGACAGGCCCAGGACCCGGGCCCCCAGATGGTGGGCAGCGATCGCCTCCAGAACCGTGGACATACCAACCACGTCCGCACCCATCCCGGCCAGCATCGAGACCTCTGCCGGAGTCTCGAACTGGGGGCCGAGTACACCGGCGTAGGTCACCTCCCTGATGGACGGGTCGATCTCCCGCAGCCGCCGGCGCAGGCCGAGATCGTAGAGACCACCCATCTCCAGGAAGCGCCCGGCGTGCGGCGGAGGGGGGGGCGGTCCCACCAGGGGAGAGGTCCCGGTCAGGTTCAGCTGGTCGGCGATCATGGTCGGACGGCCCACCGGCAGCTCCGCCCGCAGCGCCCCAGCCGCGTTGGAGAGCACGACCGTGCCCGCCCCAGCCAGCACCGCGGTACGAACCCCGTGGACCACCGTGGCTGCCGGGTGCCCCTCATAGAGATGGACTCTTCCCGACAGGACCAGGACCAGCCTTCGCCCCAGCCGGTGGACTCTCACCGCACCGGTGTGCCCGGGGGCGGTCGGCTCCGGGAACCCTGGCAGCGACTCAGCGGCCACCGTCGCTTCCAACTCCCCAAAATGGCTCTCGGCATCGCCCCAGCCGGAGCCCATGACGACCACCGCCGCCGGGGCCTGGGGCAGGCGCCGGCGCAAGGCCAGGGCGGCCGCCCCAGCGAGCTCGTAGGGCTGCGGCGGCGGGCTCACCGATCGACCCCGCCGGGGAGGGCGGGACTCCTACTCACGCTGGTACGGGACCCCATCCGCCCCTGGCGGGCGCACGCGACCGACCAGGCCGGCCACCGCCAGGATCGTCACCACGTAGGGGAACATGAGCAGGAAGGGCGATGGAATGTGGACGTTGAGAACCCCGAAGGTGCTTTGCGCCGAGTCGGCGAAGCCGAACAGGAGCGCTGCCGCCGCCGCCCAGAGCGGCTTCCACCGTCCGAAGATCATCGCCGCGAGGGCGATGAACCCCAGGCCGGCCGACATGTCGGAGGTGAACTCACCGGTGGAACCGATGGACAGAGCGGCGCCTCCCACGCCTCCGATGGCCGCTCCCAGGATCACGTTCCGGTAGCGGATGAAGTTCACCGCGATCCCCACCGTGTCCGCTGCCCGCGGATGCTCACCCACCGCCCGCACCCGCAGTCCCCAGCGGGTGTGGAAGAGCGCCACCTGAACCACCACCAGCAGCACCAGAACCATGTAGAGGAACACGTTCTGGTCGAAGACGATCGGGCCCAGCAAAGGAATCCGGTCCAGCAGTGGAATGGGGAAGTTGCTGAACACCTGGGGGCTGTTGAGCACCGCCTGGTTGGGTGTGAGCACCTGCAGGTCGAGGAAGCTGGTCAAGCCGGTGGCGAAGGTGATGATCACAAAGCCGACGATGATCTGATCCGCCTTGAAGCGCACGCAGAGCAAGGCCAGCAACGCCCCCAGGGCGGCTCCACCGACGGCGCCACCGAGGATCCCCAGCCAGAGGTTCGCGGTTACGGACCCGATCATCGCGCCCAGGAAGGCACCCGCCAGGAACTCACCCTCGATGGCCATGTTGATGACCCCGGTCCGCTCGCACAGCAGGCACGCGATGGCCCCGAACATGAGGGGTACCGAATCTATGAGGGTGCTGGCCAGCAGCCCCTCAAAGCTCATCTCGGTACCCCGAGCGGCCCAAACGATCACCGCCAGTCCGATGGCGGTCAGACCGACCGCGAGGAGGGCGTAGGATCGCCGGCCCCGCGGTCGGAGCAAAAGCCACGCCCCCAGCCCGAAACAGAGCGCTTCCAGGACGGCGGTGGTGAGCCTCACCGGGAGGACGACCACGGGAAGCGGTATGGCGGGGGTGGCATTCATGTTCAGCCGGGCCTCGAGCTGGCCGCCCACCGAGAGGGTCAGCCCCCAAGCTGCCAGCAGGGCGAGGAGGAGTAGGAACACTCCCAGCCAGGCCCTGCGCCGGTTGGCTCCGGCCAGCACCGCCGGACCGAAGGCACGCCAGGTGGTGGCGGTCATCCTCCCCACCCCTGAGACAGGAGGCGGAAGCCTCCGCCGCCCACCCGGATGCGGTAGATCGCCCGCACCAGACCGGGAGCGGAGATGAAGAAGACGATGACGGCCTCGATCACCTCGATGAGCTCGAGAGGAACCGAGGTGCTGACCTGCATCTGCAGGCCGCCTGCCTGGAACGCCCCGAACAGCAGGGCGGCGAGCACCACCCCACCTGGTTTGCCCCGGCCCAGCAGGGCGATGATGAAGGCCGTGAAGCCGGTGTCGCCCCCGTAGTTCTGCACCAGCTGCGGGGAGATGCCCAGGATCATCACCGCCCCGGCCAGCCCGCAGAGGATCCCGGACAGCGCGAACGCCAGGGTGATCGCCCGGGGGATGTCCACCCCCGCCGCCCGGGCCGCATCGTGGCTCCCCCCGACCATCCGGAAGCGGAAGCCGATGGTGGTCCTCGATAGCAGCCAGGCCACCGCCACCGCGGCGGCGGCGGCGATGAGGATGCTGGCGTTGAGCCTGAGCCCGCTCCCCGCCAACAGTGGCAGCATGGCCGAGGCCAGGATGGGCCGGGAGACGGAGTTGGTTCCACCCGGAGGAAGAAAGACCTGCAGGCCCAGGACAAACACCAGGAGATTTAGGGCGACGTAGTTGAGCATGATGGTGACGATCACCTCATGGGCCCCGGTGCGGGCGCGCAGCACTCCCGGGATCCAGCCCGCCACGGCACCCCCGAAGCAGCCCGCCAGCAAGGCGAGGGGCATGTGGATCGCCAGCGGCAGGTTCGACATCGTCAGGCCCACCCAACCCGCCATGATCGCCCCCGCGATGATCTGGCTGGGCCCGCCGATGTTGAAGAGCCCGGCCTTGAAGGCCAGCGTGAGAGCGAGGCCCGCGAGGAGCAGGGGGGCGGTGTCGACCAGGGTCTCCGAGAGTGGATTGAAAGCGGTGTTGAAGGCGGCCGCGCTGCCTGTCGTGAAGAAATGGACGTAGGCACTGGGGCTCCCCACAGATCCGGTCAAGAGCGCCCCGTAGGCAGCAGCCACCAGGCTCCAGGACGTCGCGAAGGCACCCCCGGGGTTGGATGGGAATCTGGCCCAAGCCGCGAGTGTCGAGGAGTTGGTGACAATCATCAGGAGGGCGCCGATCACCAAGGCGGAGAAGATGGACAGCACCGTCATGACCAGGGTGTCGGCGCCCACGACCCAGGAGAGCGCACCTCCCGCACCGCGGCGCAGCAGCCCCTTTCGGCCGGACGGCGACGGTTCCGCTGGCTCGGACTGCGCGGCGGGGGGGCTGGTACCGGGCCCCTCCTCGGGAACGGTGTCGGCGGGCTTCATGGCACCGGCTCCAGGCTCGCCTCGCCGCCAACTCCAGCCATCAGGAGCCCGATCTGCTCGCGGGGGGTGTCACTGGTCGCATACCCAGAAATCCTCCCCCGGTACATGACTGCGATCCGATCGCCCAGAGCCAGCACCTCGTCCAGCTCCGTAGAGACCACCAGTACCGCCGCCCCTGAGTCTCGGGCCTCGATCAGCCGGCGGTGGATGATCTCGGTGGAACCGACGTCCAGGCCGCGGGTGGGCTGGGAGGCGATCAGCAGCTTGAGGGGACGGGAGAACTCCCTGGCCAGGACCACCTTCTGCTGATTGCCCCCGGATAACGCCGACACCGGCAGACTGGTGGAAGCGGCGCGGATGTCGAACTCGGCGAAGCGGCTCTCAGCGTTGGCCCGAACCGCCCGCGGGCTGAAGCGCAGGCCACGGGCGAAGGGTGGTCGGTCGTACAGATCGAGCATCAGATTCTCAGCCACCGAGAAACCGAGCACCAAGCCCTCGCGCTGGCGATCCTCGGGGATGTAGCCGACCCCGGCCCGCGCCACCTGGTGCGGAGAGCACCCGGTCAGATCGCGCCCCTCAAGACGGATGCGCCCGGACAGGGTGGGGGCCAGGCCGAACAGCGCCCGCGCCAGCTCGGTCTGACCGTTGCCCTGGACCCCGGCGACGGCGAGAATCTCGCCGCCGTGGACGGTCAGGGAGAGGCCGTCGACCGCTTTGCCGCCGCGCTCGTCGGCAACCAGCAGGTCCTCCACCTCGAGGACCGGTGCGGAGGGCCGAGCCGCCGACCTCACCACATTGAACAAGACCTGGCGACCGACCATCATCGATGCCAGCTCCGACTCGCTGGTGGCTTCGGGGGTTGTCATGCCCACCACCCGGCCGGCTCGCATCACCGTGATCCGGTCCACCACGGCCATCACCTCTCCCAGCTTGTGGGTGATGAACACCACCGACTTGCCCGACTCACGCAGCGACCGCATCGCCTGGAACAGCTCATCCGTCTCCTGAGGGGTGAGCGCCGCGGTCGGCTCATCCAGGATCAGCAGGTTCGCCTCGCGCACCAGCGCCTTGACGATCTCAACCCGCTGCTGCACCCCCACCGGCAGGTTCTCCACCACCGCGTCAGGGTCGACGCTGAGACCGAACGCCTCGGCCTGAGCGTGAATGAGAGCCCGCGCCTTGGCCCGGTCGAGGAACCCGCCGAAGCGGCGCACCGGCTCGGCGCCGAGGATCACGTTCTCGGCCACGGTGAAGACGGGTACCAGCATGAAATGCTGGTGGACCATGCCGATGTGAGCCCTGAGGGCGTCACGGGGACTGCCCAGATGGGCGACCCGGCCATCGATCAGGATCTCACCGGAATCGGCGTGGTAGAGGCCATAGAGGATGTTCATCAGGGTGGTCTTGCCCGCGCCGTTCTCGCCCAGAAGCGCGTGGATCTCGCCCGGCCTGACGGTGAAGTCGACGCCATCCACCGCCACCAGCGGCCCGAATCGCTTGGTCATGCGCCGAAGTTCGACTTCCAACTCACACCCTGACCTGCCAGCAGCGCCCCCGGCGGAGGCGAGCTCCCTGCTGTCCCGAGAGGAGCCGGCCCCCGCGGAGCCCGCGGGAGCCGGCCTACCTCAAGTCGACCGCCTCAGCTAACCGCTGGGTAGTGGGACGGATCGGTCGAAATCTTGCCACTGATGATGCCCTGCTTGATGGTCGACAGCGCGCTGACCACCTTCGCCGGTATCTTCTTGGCGAAGTCGTGGAAAGGCGACAGGGCAACTCCATCGTTGCGCAGGGTGCCGTTGTAGTTGCCCCCCTTGAAGGTGCCCTTGGCAGCCTCCAGGACAGCGGTCTTGACGGACGCGACGATCCCCTTGGTGACGCTGGTGATGAACATCGAGCAGTACATGGGTGCCGAGACGCAGCCATCGGTGTCCACCCACTCCATGTAATACGGCGGGCCCGCGGCGTGCACCGCGGCGGCGGCGCCAAGACCGACGGAACCCGCGACCGGGAAGATGATGTCCGCACCGTCATCCATCAGCGTGGTGGCGTCCAGCTTGCCCGCGCTCTGGTCCGTGAAGCTGCCCGTAAAGATGCCTGTATTGGTCTCCGGGTCCCACCCGAGAACCTTCACCTGGGCGTTGTTCTTCTGGTCGTAGTAGCGCACCCCCGCGACGAAACCACTCATGTAGATGGTCACGGTCGGGATGTCCTCGCCGCCAAAGGTCCCCACGACGTGCGACTTGGACATGGCAGCCGCCAGATAACCGCCCAGGAAGGCGTCCTGGTCGGTGTCGTAGTGCAGACCGAGCACGTTGGACAGGGACGGACTGTAGGTGTAGTCCACGATCGCGAACTTCTGACTGGGGTGAGCCTGGGCCGCGTCCTGGGTCGCCGTCGCCATCAGGAAGCCGACGGTGACGATGATGCCGCAGTGGTCGGCCTCGAAGGCCCGGATGTTGGGCACGTAGTCACTGGACGAGGTCGACTGCAGGTACTTCACCTTGATGTTGTGGTCGGCGGTCGCGGCGCTCTGCATACCCTCCCATGAGATGGCGTTGAACGAGCGGTCGTCGATACCTCCGGTGTCGGTCACCATGCAGCCCAGGAATGAAGACTTGGCCATCTGGGTGGCCTTGGTGGCCGGGCGCCCGGCCACGCCGGCCCCGCAGCCGGCGGCCAGGAGCGCCAGCGTGGCTCCTCCCACCAGCACCTTGGCCACGGCTCCGCTTCCGATCCAGCGTCGAGGACCGGGATCCCCCCCCGCGTCCGTCGTCCCTTGGTTTGGCATGTCTCCCCTCCTCCCTGTGGCACAGCTCCGCGCAGTGGATGAGTTCCCCTCTCAATTCCCCTGCCCTGGTTACCAATTCAGGGGCGCCAAGGAGACCCCAGACAGGCTGCCGACTGCCGGGCGCCAGTCTAGCACCGGCCCTGCCCGCTCCCCACACCGCGCCTAGGGTCGGTCCCAGAGCCCAGCCCCAACCCCCCCGAGCGGGTGCGCGGCGCCCGGCTTAGGGGTGGCTTGCTGCCCGTCGCCGATCGAGGTCCACGAGCGAGCTGGCCTGGCCGCCCTGGGGAGCCGGGGCCGGCGGAGGCGCTGACCGTCACAGCCGCAGCGGTCCACCCTTGCCCCCCGGGAATCCGGCGGGGCGGGCGAAGGGGACGGCCCGGGGGCCCCACCTGGACAGGACCCCCCGTTCGAGAGCCGTGCCGCCGAGGTCCGTCAGGATGCCGCACGGCACCCGCCAGCTCGCTCCCGAGGCCACCTGGATGAGGTGACCGTCCCTCCGCTCGGCGGCCCCGGGGTGGCTCGCGGGGACGGCGAGCCGTGTTCAGGTCAGGCCCCGCCCGCCCAGGAGGGACGGGGTGCAGGGCTACCGGGTGAGGTGTGACTCAGCCGTACATCAGCGACCCCGGTGTGGTGAGCAACTGACCTGTCTCGAGCCACGTCTTCAGGCCGGATAACATCATCGGCCAGCCGCCATAGAGCTCGGCGTTGGCCCCATCGCGCAACTGGTCGTGGGTCAGGGTCAGCCGGCACGAGTCCCCAACCGGCTCGATCGCCTAGGTGACCCTCGAACTGCCCTCTCCCTTCACCTCGTCGCTCCAAAGGGCGACGAAGCTCTGGGCCAGCCGGCGCGGTCGGTCGACCTCGAGGGTCTCGCCCTCCCCGAGGAGGGTGCCCCCCTTCGGGG
>JBEKRL010000071.1:0-9236 GCA_049518775.1 Candidatus Dormibacteria bacterium | reverse complement strand
CCCGCCACCCGTCTGGTATCCGCCGCCGAGCGGATTCGCGGGACCCTCCCGCGGGCGCACCTCAGTGCCGGAAGTGTCGCCGCCCGGTTACAACCAGGGCCATCCCCGCGGCGTCGGCGGCCACCACCACCTCCCCGTCTCGCTTCGACCCGCCCGGGTGGATGGCGGCGGTCACCCCGGCTGCCGCGGCGGCTTCCAGTCCGTCCGGCATCGGAAAGAAGCCGTCGGAGGCCAGCGAGCTGCCCCGGGCCCACTCGCCGGCCCGGCGGATCGCCAGCTCCACCGCCTCGACCCTAGACATCTGCCCCGCTCCTATACCAACCGCGCGGTCCTCACGGCACAGCACGATGGCGTTGGACTTCACCGCCCGGACCACCTGCCAGGCCAGCGTCAGCTGGCGCCACTCCTCCGGGACGGGCTGGCGCTTGGAGACCACCTGGAGCTCGTCGTCGTCGGTGGAGGGGTCCCGGAGCTGCGCCAGCAACCCACCGTCCAGGCTGCGCAGCTCCAGTTGGGAGACGGACGAGTCCGCTTCAGACCCGACCGTTAGCACCCGCGGCCGGGGGCGCCGGGCCAGGATGGCCAGAGCCTCCTCTGTCACGTCTGGCGCCACCGCCAGCTCCAGGAAGTGGTGCGTGATGGCCGTGGCCGTCTCGGCGTCCAGGGGGCGATTGAGGGCCACGACCCCCCCGTAGGCGGAGCGGGGGTCGCAGTCGTAGGCACGCTGGAAGGCCTCGGCTGCGGTGGAGGCCAGCGCCACCCCGCAGGGGTTGGTGTGCTTGACCATCACCGCCCCGGTCTCGCTGAGTCCGCTGGCCAGCCGCCAGGCTGCGTCAGCGTCCAACCAGTTGGTGTAGGAGAGCTCGCCACCCTGCAGCTGGCGAGCCGCGGCCAACCCCCTCGGGCTGGCCCCCACCAGGTAGAGAGCGGCCGGCTGGTGAGGGTTCTCGCCGTAGCGGAGCGGCTGCCGGAGCCGAGTCGCGACCGGGAGGTAGACCGGCCAGCCGTCCCCCGCGGGGTCGACCTCTCCGGCCAGGTGGGATGCCACCAGGGCGTCGTAGGCAGAGGTCAATTGAAACACTCGGGCCGCCAAGCGACGCCGCGAGGCGAGGCTGAGGCCGCCCGTGTCCAGCTCCTCCAGGACCGCCCGGTACTGGTTCGGCGATGAGACCACCGCGACACTGGCAAAGTTCTTGGCTGCCGCCCGAAGCAGGGCCGGGCCGCCAATGTCGATGGCCTCCAGCGCCTCCTCCTCCCCGGCGCCGGCGCCGACCACCTGGGCGAAGGGATAGAGGTTGACCACCACCAGGTCGATCGGCTGGTAGCCGTGCCGCCGCAGGGTGGCCATGTCATCGGGCCGATCGCGACGGGCCAGGATCCCGGCGTGGAGGGCGGGATGGAGGGTCTTGACCCTTCCCCCCAGCATCTCCTCCACCTGGGTGACCGAGCGCACCGAGGTGACCGGGAGCCCCGCCGCCCGGAGCTCCCGCTCGGTACCGCCGGTGGCGACCAGCTCATAGCCGAGCCGGTGCAGGCCGGAGGCGAACTCCGCCAGCCCGGACTTGTCGTCCACGCCCAGCAGCGCCCGGCCCCCGTTCAAGGTGTCGGCTCCACCAACCACACCCGCCTGCCCTCCACCCGGAGCGAGCCCCTGGCCAGCAGCGCAATCGCTTGGGGGAGGATGCGCCACTCCTGCTCGTGGATGCGCTCGAGCAGGGTTTCCTCGGTGTCGTCCGACTCCACCGGTACCGCCGCCTGAAGAACGATCGGGCCACCGTCGAGGCGGTCCTCGTCAACCAGGTGGACGGTGCAGCCGCTGACCTTGACCCCGTGCTCAAGCGCCATCCGCACCGCGGTCATGGTCCCGGCGAAGGCGGGCAGCAGGCTGTTGTGGAGATTGAGCACCCGCGATGGGAAGGCACGCAGCATCGGACTGGTGAGAATCCGGTCATAGCCGGCGAGAGCGACCAGAGAGGCCCCCTGCTCGCCCAGCCACTCCGCCATCGCGGCATCCCGGAGTTCAAGGTCGCCGTTGAAACCGGAGATCGGGAACGAGCGTACCGGCACCCCGGCCTGGAGCGCCAACTCCAGGCCCCGGCAGCCGGAGTGGTTGCTGGCCACCGCCACCACCCGGGCGGGATAGGTCTCGGCTTCCGCGGCCTTCAGGATCGCCTGGAGGTTGGTCCCGGCGCCCGAGACCAGCACCGCGAGCCCCACCCTTCCGTTGGACGGTAGCCTCTGGCTCAGCGGAGCAGCACCCGGTCCGGCCCTGTGCGTTGCCCGACCTCCCCAATTTGGAAGAACCCGTACTCGGTAAGCGTGGCCGCGGCCTCGCCAGTGGCCCGAGGGACCACGCAGATCATCCCGACCCCCATGTTGAAGGAGCGCCAGAGCTCCTCCTCGGGAATGGAGCCCAGCTCCTGGAGCGCGGTGAAGAGAGCCGGCACCCGCCACCGGCTTCGGTCGACCGTCGCCGCCATCTCGTGGGGCAGCACCCGGGGCAGGTTCTCGATGATCCCGCCCCCGGTGATGTGGGCGAGAGCGTGGAGTTCTCCCTTCTCCCTCAGGGCCCGGACCGGCTCCAGATAGCAGGCATGGACCGCCAGCAGCAGCTCCCCGACCGGTGCGGAGGTGCCAGGCAGGACGGTGTCGTACTCCAGCTCGCGCTGGGCGAGCAGGTGCCTGACCAGGGAATAGCCGTTGGTGTGGAGCCCGGTGGAGGGCAGCGCCAGCAGGAGGTCCCCGTCCCGGACCAGGGCCGGGCCCAGAAGCTGGGATGCTGAGGTTGCCCCCACCAGAAACCCGGCCAGGTCGTAGTCGCCAGGCCCGTAGACCCCGGGCATCTCAGCTGTCTCCCCGCCCACCAGGGCACAGCCGGCAGCCCGGCAGGCCTCGACCATCCCCTCGGCCAGCTGCTCCAGCACTGCGGCTTCGATCCGGCCGCTGGCGAAGTAGTCGAGAAAGAAGAGTGGGTAGGCGCCGGTGGTGAGAACGTCGTTGACGCAGTGGTTGACGATGTCCTGGCCGATCCCCCGATGCCGCCCCAGCGCCAGCGCCACCCTGGACTTGGTCCCCACCGAGTCGGTGGAGCTGACCAGGACCGCGTCCGCCGGCAGCTCATGGCCCAGCTTCCAGACCGCCGCGAACGGTCCGATCCCCTCCAGCACCGAGCTGTTGTGGGTGGTGGCTGCCAGCTGGGCCACTCTGGCCACGGCGGCTTGGGCCCGGCCGCGGTCGACTCCGGCTTCGGCGTACTTGCTCAGGACAGAATCTCCCTGCCCGCCCCGCCGACTTCAGCCTTCAAGGATCAGCTTGTCCATCTCCAACTGCTGTGGGAGCTGGACCGGATAGGCGCCGTCCAGGCAGGCGAAGCAGAACCCCGAGCCGCTGGCCCCGGCCCGCAGCGCCTGGCGCAGGCCGCCCAGGCTGAGGTAGGCAAGAGAGTCGGCGCCGATCAGCTCGCGGACCTCGTCCAGAGTCCTGTCGGCAGCAATCAGCTCGCTACGGTTGGCGATGTCGATGCCCATGAAGCAGGGATAGCGGATCGGCGGCGAGGCAATCCGGACGTGGACCTCGCGAGCCCCAGCGCGGCGCAGCCCCTCGACGATCTGGCGCGAGGTCGAGCCCCTCACGATCGAGTCGTCAACCAGGACCACCCGCTTGCCGCTCAGGACGTGGCGCATGGGGTTGAACTTGAGCCGGATCCCGGCGTCCCGCAGGCCCTGCTCGGGCTGGATGAAGGTGCGGTTGATGTAGCGAGACTTGATCATCCCCTCGGCGAAGGGCAGTCGGTTCTCCTCCGCGTACGCCATCGCCGCGGGCATCCCGGAGTCGGGAAGCGGGATCACCAGGTCAGCCTCCACCGGTGCCTCCTGGGCCAGCCGCACCCCCATGGCCCGGCGGGCCTCGTAGAGGCTGCGGTCCTGGAGGACCGAGTCGGGGCGGGCGAAGTAGATGAATTCGAAGGAGCACATGGCCGGCTGGCGGCTGACCCCGAAGTTGGCGCTGTGGAGCCCCTCCTGGTCGATGGTGACGATCTCCCCGGGCCGGACCTCGCGGACCAGCCTGGCCCCGACCACGTCCAGGCCGCAGGTCTCGCTGGCGATGATGTAGCCGGCCCCACCGGGCGCGTCCAGGTCACCCAGTCGGCCGATGCAAAGTGGCCTGATGCCGAGTTCGTCCCGGGCCGCCACCAGGCTGTCTTTGGTAATAAGCCCCAGGGAGTAGGCTCCCTGGGCCCTGGGAAGCGCCCGCTGCAGTACCACCTCCAGCCGTTCCCCTGGGGTCCGGGCCAGAAGCGTCGCCAGTACCTCGCTGTCGCTTGAGCTCTCGAAGTGCTGGCCTTCCTCGACGAGCTCTGCATGGAGCGCCTGGGTGTTGGTCAGGTTACCGTTGTGGGCCAGTGCCACCGGCCCCAGCTGACCGTGGTTGAACGTGATGGGCTGGGCGTTGCTGAGCCGGGAGGAGCCAGTGGTGGAGTAGCGGGTATGGCCGATGCCAACCGGACCCAAAAGCTGGGCAAGGGTCTCGGCGGAGAATACCTGGCCCACCAGGCCCATGTCCCGGTGCAGATGGAGCCGCTCCCCATCGGAGGTGCAGATCCCGGCCGACTCCTGGCCCCGGTGCTGGAGGGCATAGAGGCCCAGATAGCAGAGGCTGGCGACCTCCTGGTCGGGGGTGTACCCGCCGAAGATCCCGCAAGCCTCATGGAGTTTGTCGGGCTTCTCTCCAGCCCCGTCGGAGACGAAGGGCGGCGGGACAGCGGTCACTGCCTTGGCGGTCACCGCCATCAGGATACCGGTCGGTCGGCCAGTCGAGGAATCCGGCGCCGGTCGGAAACTGGCCCAACTCACCTCCCGGCCCTCGCGGCCCGCTCCATCCGACTCGGAATCGCCCCGGCCAGGCTCGCCTGCGCCTCGGCCAGCTCGATCTCCGCCAGCCCCTCGACGGCGACCTTGCCGCCCCCGACCTCGCCCAGAACCGCGAAGGGCGCCCGGTACTCCGCGAAGAGCGCCTGGGCCGCGGCCAGCTGATCTGGACGAAGGCTGATCAGGTAACGCCCCTGGGTCTCCCCAAACAACGCCCCGTGGACCCAACCGGGCGGCGGGTTCGGAGGAGGGGGCAGCGGCGCCCGGATCCTGGCCCCCAGACCGCCGAGGACCGCAGACTCGGCCAGGGTCACCGCCAGGCCACCCAGAGAGCAGTCGTGGGCCGACCGAAGTAGGCTCCTGGCCGCCGCCTCGCGCACGGCTGCCGCCGAGCGGGCCTCGGCCGCAAGGTCGAGCTCGGGGGCCGAACCCGCCAGGGTGCCGTGGGCCAGACGCTGGTACTCGGATCCCCCTAGCTCGACACCTTGGGGGCCGGCCCCCGCCGGGCCGAGGAGGGCCAGCAGGTCGCCGGCCTCGACGAAGCCAGCCCCGAGGCGGCGCTCCAGGTCCGCGACCAGTCCCACCATTCCCAGGGTCGGGGTGGGGGGGATCCCCTTACCGTCGAACTGGTTGTAGAGGCTGACGTTGCCGCTGACCACCGGGACTCCGAGCTCCCGGGCGGCCTCGGCCAGCCCCGCCACCGCCTCCTTAAGCTGCCACATGACCTCGGGCTGGTCGGGGTCGCCGAAGTTGAGGCAGTTGGTGAGCGCCAGCGGCTCGGCACCGACGCACGCCAGATTGCGCAACGCCTCGGCGACCCCGATGGCGGTCGCCCGCCGCGGGTCCAGCCCGGCGGACCGGTGGGCGCTGTCCACGGTCATGGCCAGTCCGTCACGCCGGCCCCGGAGCCGCAGCACGGCCGCGTCGGCCCCGGGGCCGAGCACGGTATCGTCGCCCACTTGGTGGTCGTACTGGCGCCAGATCCAACGTGTGTCGCCACAGTTGGGGGAGGAAAGCAGCCGCCGCCAGGCCTCTGCGACCGGCCAAGGCGGAGCCAGACTGAGAGGGTCGGCGGGGGTTACCGAACGAACCTCGGGTGGTCGGGACTGGGGGCTACGCTCGGGGAAGCCCGAGACCAAGACGGAGATCGGCAGGGAGGCCACCTGGTGGCCTCGGTCAGTGATCCGAAAGACTGACTCCTCCAGGACCCAGCCCACCACGTCACTGTGCAGCCCCCAGCGCTGGAAGGCGGCCTGGAAGCGCTCCTCGCTGCCCCGCCGGGGCACCAGCACCATCCGCTCCTGGGACTCGCTGAGCATGACCTCGTACGGGGTCATGTCACGCTCCCGCCGGCTGACCCGGTCCACCGCGATCTCGATCCCCACGCCGCCTCGATGGGCCATCTCGGCGCAGCTGCTAGTGAGCCCGGCCGCCCCACAATCTTGGAGCCCGATCAGGTCGGGATCAGAAGTCAGCTCCAGACAGGCCTCAAGCAGGCACTTCTCCAGAAAGGGGTTGCCCACCTGGACCGCCGGGCGACGGTCCCCGGCTCCCTTGCCCAGCTGCATCGACGCGAAGGTGGCCCCGTGGATGCCGTCCCGGCCGGTGTCCGCCCCCACTAGCAAGACCGGGTTGCCCGGGCCGCTGGCCACCGCCCGGGCCAGCTGGTCTCCGCGGGCCAACCCCACGCACATGGCGTTGACCAGGCAGTTGTGGCGGTAGGGGGAGTCGAAGTAGGTCTCGCCGCCCACGGTCGGCACCCCGATGCAGTTGCCGTACCACCCGATGCCCTCCACCACCCGGGCGAAGCGGTGGCGCTGCGCCGGCTCGTCCAGCTCTCCGAAGCGGATACCATCCAGGAGCGCGACTGGCCGGGCGCCCATGGCGAAGACGTCCCGGAGGATCCCGCCCACCCCGGTGGCCGCCCCCTGGACCGGCTCCACGGCGCTGGGGTGGTTGTGGGACTCGATCTTGAAGCAGCACAGCAGATCGCCGCCCAGGTCCACCACCCCGGCGTTCTCCCCCGGGCCCTGAACCACCCGGGGTCCTGCCGAGGGAAGCTGGCGCAGCAGAGGGCGAGAGGTCTTGTAGGAGCAGTGCTCGGACCAGAGCGCGCCCAGCATCCCCAGCTCCAGACGGTTGGGGGCGCGCCCCAGCAGCGCCACGGCGGTGCGGTACTCGGCCTCGCTGAGCGCCAGCTCGCGGAGCTCGGACGAGCTGGGGCCGGCGGCTGCGGGCGGCTGATTCATCCCGCCCTGGCGGCCAGGGCCTGGATCGCCGAGCTGAAGAGCTGAAGGCCGTCCGCGGAGCCCAGCAACTCCTCGCAGGCCCGCTCCGGGTGGGGCATCATTCCCAGCACGTTGCCCTGCTCGTTGAGGATCCCCGCTATGTTCTCCAGAGAGCCGTTGGGATTGGCGTCGGGGGTGAGCTGGCCGTCCGACTCGCTGTAGCGGAGGGCGACCCGACCCTCGGAGTTGAGCTGCGCCAGGGTCTTGGCGTCTGCGTAGAACCGGCCCTCACCGTGTGACACCGGCACCCTGAGGGTGCTCCCCGGATGACAGCCGACCAGGAATGGGGTGCTGTGAGTGTCTACCCGCAACCAGGTGGGCTGGCAGCGGAACTGGAGACTGTCGTTCCTTAGCAGCGCACCGGGCAGCAGGCCGGCCTCGCAGAGGATCTGGAAGCCGTTGCAGATCCCCAGCACCGGCCCTCCGTCCCAGGCGTGCTCCCTGACCGCCTCCATGATTGGCGCGAACCTGGCGATGGCCCCGGTGCGCAGGTAGTCCCCGTAGGAAAAGCCCCCCGGGAGCACCACGATGTCGGCTCCCCGCAGGTCCCGGTCGGCGTGCCAGAGCAGAGTCGCCTCCGCCCCGGCCAGCTCGACCGCGTGGACGCAGTCGCGGTCGCTCCAGGTCCCCGGAAAGACCACGATGCCGAAGCAAACTGTCAACCTTCCCCCGCCACCTCCCGCACCTCGAACCGGTAGTCCTCGATCACCCCGTTGCAGAGCAGCTGGCGGCACATCTCGTCGACCCGGCCCCGCGCGGTCTCGAGGTCAGGACCATCCAGCTCCAGACTTATGAACTTGCCTACCCGGGTCCACTCCACCTCGGGATAGCCAAGGGCGTGGAGGGCGTCGGTCACCACCAGCCCCTGGGGATCGTTGACCACGGGCTTGAGGCTGACCACCACCTCGGCTACAACTCGCTGTCGGTGATCCGTCGGCAGGCCTCCAGGTAGCGGCGCCGGGTCTCCCGCACCAGCTCGTCGGGAAGCGCCGGCGCCGGCGGGTTGCGGTCCCAGCCGGAGCGGGTCAGGTAGTCACGGACCAGCTGCTTGTCGAAACCGTAGGAGTCGCTGCCCACCTCCACGCTGAGCTCCCAGAGCCGGGAGGAGTCAGGGGTAAGCAGCTCATCAATGAGAGTGAGTACCCCCTCGATGAACCCGAACTCGAACTTGGTGTCCACCAAGACGAAGCCGGACTCCCGGCAATGGACCTGGGCCAGCCGGAAGATCCGGTAGCTGAACTCCTCCAGCTGGCCGGCCAGCTCACCGCCCACCAACCTCGTGAGCTGGGCTCGGCTGATGTTCTCGTCGTGCCCGTGGTCTTTCTTCAGGGCTGGAGTGAAACGGAGCTCTGGCAGCTCATCGCCGAAGGAGAGCCCCGGCGGCAGGGGCTCCCCAGCGAGCTTCCCGGTCGCCAGGTACTCCTGCCAACCACTCCCCGCCAGCCGCCCCCGGACCACGCACTCGACATCGATCCGGTCCGCCCTGGCCACTAACATGGCGCGGCCATCGAGCCGCTCCCACGTACCCTCCGGCAGCACCGTCGGGTCGTCGGGCAGGAGGTGGTTGGGGACCAGGCCGGAGGTCTTGGCGAACCAGTAGCGGGACATGGCGGTCAGCACCCGACCCCGGTCCGGGATCAGGGTGGGCAGGACGACGTCGAAGGCGGAGACCCGGTCGGTGGAGACCATCAGAAGCCGGTCGCCGAGGTCGAAGGTGTCCCGGACCTTGCCCCGCCTGAAGAGCGCGATGCCCGGGATCTCCAGCTCGCCAAGGCCCTCCGGAAGCGACCGCGAGGCCTCCTCCATCAGCCGACGGCACCGGCGCCGGAGCGGGTCGCGGGGACGGGCTCCAGCAGGCCCAGCCGGCGAAAGCTCTCGTCGACGTGGGCAAGGTAGGGCCCGACCTCAAAGCAGGCGGCCACCTCTTCATGGCTGAGCAGAGCCCCCACCTCCGGACTCAACTCGGTCGCCCTGCGAAAGTCCCCCCCGGGGCGGTCGGACTCGTGGGCGAGGGACTGCACCAGTCGGTATGCCTGCTCCCGCGGCATCCCCTGCCGGACCAGGGACAGCAGGACCTGGT
>JBEKRL010000070.1:0-9337 GCA_049518775.1 Candidatus Dormibacteria bacterium | reverse complement strand
GAGCCCGGTCCAGGGTTGGCCGAATCCCCAGCCCCAACCTGAGGAGGACACGTTCATCGCCAAGGCCACTCAGGCGGCCCTGCCCGCCAATCTAACGGTCAAGTCGCTCTCGGATGCCCTCGGGGTGTCGCCGGCCGAGGTCTCCAAGGTCCTGATGCAGCATCGAATCCTGGCCACCATCAACCAGAGCATCGACGTCGGCACTGCGCGGTTGGTCGCGGAGCAGCTGGAGATCAAGCTCACGGACGCGGAGCCCGAGGCCCTGGCGCCGGTGGAGCGGATGCTCGACCGCGAGCAGTTCCACGCCGACGCCAAGTCGGGTCAGCTTGAGCCCCGCCCACCGGTGGTCACCGTGCTCGGGCATGTCGACCACGGCAAGACCAGCCTGCTCGACGCCATTCGGCAGACGTCGGTGGCGGCCGGCGAGGCGGGGGGGATCACCCAGCGGATCGGAGCCTCGGTGGTCGAGCGCGAGGGCCGGAGGATCACCTTCATCGACACACCCGGTCACGAGGCCTTTACCGCGATGCGGGCTCGAGGCGCGAACATCACCGACCTCGCGGTCCTGGTGGTGGCGGCGGACGACGGGGTCATGCCCCAGACCGACGAGGCGATCAAGCATGTCCGCAATGCCGGGGTGCCCGTGCTGGTGGCGCTGAACAAGATCGACCGCGAGGACGCCAACCCGGACCGGGTGAAGCAGCAGCTCGCCGAGCGCGGCGTGGTGGTCGAGGAGTTCGGCGGCGACGTGGTCTGCGTCCTGGTGTCGGCCAAGACCGGCGAGGGACTGGATCACCTGCTGGAGATGATCCTGCTGGTCAGCGACCTGGGAGAGCCCAGGGCCAATCCCAACCGGCCGGCGGAGGCGGCGGTGATCGACTCCCAGCTCCAACGGGGCCAGGGGCCCGTAGCCAGCGTGCTGGTCCAAGAGGGAACCCTCAGGGTCCAGGACGAATTCGTGGTCGGGGCCCTGGCGGGCCGGGTCCGCGCCCTGTTCGACGACCGCGGCCGGCGCACCCAGGCGGTGACCCCGGGGCTGCCGGCGCTGGTGGTAGGGCTTCCCGAGGTCGCGACCGCTGGGGACCGGCTGGCGGTTATGGGCTCTGAGAGAGAGGCCAGGACGGTGGCCGAAGAGCGCCGGCAGGTGCTGCGCTCGGGGCGGGGGGATATCAACCGGGTCAGCCTGGCCGAGCTCAGCCGGCAGTCCACCGAGGGACTGCGGGACCTGGACCTGGTGGTGAAGGCCGACACCCAGGGCTCGCTGGAGGCGCTTCGGTCCGCGTTGCTGCGCTTCTCGGACCCGCTGGTGCGGCTGCGGCTGGTGGCCGACGGGGTCGGCCCTATCTCCGAGGCCGATGTGGACCTGGCCGCGGCCGCCAATGCCATCGTGGTCGGGTTCAACGTCCGTCCCGACGCCGGCGCCAAGGCGCTGGCTGAGAGCCATGGGATCGACGTGCGGACCTATGACGTGGTCTATCAGATCACAGAGGACATCGGAAGGGCGATCCGCGGGCTGCACGAGCCCACCTTCGAGGAGGTGTTCGAGGGCCGGGCCACGGTCAAGCTCCGGATCCGGGTGCCGCGGGTCGGTTTCATCGCCGGCTGTCAGGTCGGGGAGGGGAAGGTCAGCCGAGGCGACCTGGCGGTGGTGATCCGGGGTGGCAAGGAGGTGCACCGGACCCAGGTGGCCTCACTCCGGCGCTTCAAGGACGATGTCCGCGAGGTGGCCCAGGGCTACGAGTGCGGCATCGAGCTCGGTGATTACCAGGAGTTCGAGGAGGGCGACACTCTCGACTGCTATGTGGTCCAGCAGCGTAACCGCTGAGCTTGGCCATCGGGTGGTGGTGGCCTGGTGGTGAGGCGAGCACGAGAGCCCGGCGGCAGTCATCGCTTGGAGCGCATCAACGTTCAGCTCCAGCAGGAGCTGGCCCTGGCGATCGCCTCCGCGGTCAAGGACCCCCGGCTGGCGATGGTGACCGTGGTGGCGGTCCGCTGCGCACCCGACCTGTCCAACGCCCAGGTCAAGGTGAGCGTGCTCGGGGAGCAGCCGGAGCGGGAGCAGGCGCTGCGGGTTCTTCGGGGCATGACCGGCTACCTGCGTCACCTTCTCGGTGAGCGGCTGGAGCACATGCGGCGCATCCCGCGGCTCGACATCCGGCTCGACGATTCCATCGCCTACGGGGTCCGGGTCAGCACCATCCTCAGGGAGTTGGAGAGCCCGGGGGCCCCCCGGCGTGGTGGCTCTGGTGGCTGAGCCCCTGGGGCAGGTTCAGCAGGTGGTCCGGGACCACGAAGAGTTCCTGCTGGTCGCCCACGAGAACGCCGACGCCGACTCCCTGGGCAGCGCTCTGGCATTTGCCGATTACCTTCGCCGCCAGGGCAAGCATCCGCATGTCTGGGTTCCAGCTCCGCTTCCGCGGGGCCTCGGATACCTCCCCGGGTACGAGGCCGTGAACCGGGAGGCGGCCCCCAGGGAAGCGGTGGCGATCGCCTTCGACGCCGGTAGCTTGGGACGCTTCGGCGACCTCAGGGCGAGGATCGAGGCGGCGCCGCTCACCGTGGTCTTCGACCACCACACCAGCAATGACGGCTTCGGAGATATCTGTGTGGTGGAGCGGGAGGCAGCCGCCAGCGGGGCCATCGTCTTCGACACCCTGCGCGCCTGGCAGGCGGAGATCAGCCCGGAGGCCGCCACCAATCTGTATGCCGCGATCTTCACGGACACCGGAGGCTTCCGCCACGAGAACACCACCGGCGAGGTTCTCCAGATGGGGGCGGATCTTTGCCGGCTCGGCGCCGACCCGGCCTTTGTCGCCCTCAAGAGTTACAAGTCCCGTCCGGAGACGACCCTCCGGCTCCAGGCGCTGGCGGCGGCGGGGGCCCGCTACGAACTGGAGGGGAAGCTGGTGTGGAGTGAGGTCACCCAGGAGATGCTGACCCGCAGCGGTGCTGAGATGGCGGAGACCGAGGGCATCATCGATGTGCTCCAGAGCCTCGACACCATGGTCTGCGCCCTGCTCTTCAAGGAGGCTGCGCCAGAGCTGACCCGGGTCAGCGTCCGCACTCGGGGTTGGGTCGAGGCGCACCGGCTGGTGGCTCCTCTGGGCGGCGGCGGTCATCGCCGGGCCGCTGGGGCGGAGGTCAGCTGGCCGCTGGCCAGGGTCGAGGAGGAGCTGCTCGCAGCGGCCCGCCGCGCCATCGAGACCGGGGCCTGATGGCGGTCGTTTCCGGGGCCAGTCGGACCAGGGACGGAGCCAGGGGCAGCGCCCCGGCGGTGACCGGGCTCCTCAACCTGGCCAAGCCGGAGGGGATCACCTCCTTCGCGGCCATCAAGATGGCCCGACGCGCCCTCGATGAGCGCCACGTCGGCCATGCCGGGACCCTGGACCCGGCAGCCTCAGGCGTCCTGCCCCTCTGCGTGGGGCGGGCGACCAGGCTGGTCGATTACATCCTCCGCCAACCCAAGACCTACCACGCCCGGCTCCGCCTGGGTGAGGTCAGCGACACCGGCGACCTCGAAGGTGAGGTGCGCCGCTCGGCCTCGGCTGCGCAGATCACCAGGGCCGAGGTGGCGGCCGCGCTGGAGCGATTTGTGGGCATCGTCGAGCAGGTGCCCCCGATGCACTCGGCGGTGCGCCATCAGGGCCGGCACCTGTACGAGCTGGCGCGCCAGGGACTCACCGTGGAGCGCAAACCCCGTCTGGCTGAGATCCGGAGCATCCGCCTGCTGGCGTTCTCCGGGGGCGAGGTCGCTGAGGCCGAGGTCGAGGTGGTCTGCGGCCGGGGCACCTACCTTCGGGTGCTGGCGGCCGATCTGGGGGAGCGGCTCCAGGTTGGTGGGGTGCTGGCCTGGCTGGAGCGGACCGAGTACGGCCCCTTCAAGCTTGCGGATGCGGTCCAGCTCGATGACTTGATGGCCTCTCCGGACCCCCGGGCCCTGCTGCTGCCGCCCGAGGTCGCCCTCAGCGCCATGCCCAGGGTGGACCTGCTGCCCTCCGGGGCGCTGGCGGTCCAGCGGGGCCAGGCGGTCTGGCTGCAACGAGCCCCCGAGCCGGCCGGGGAGGGGAGCCCCGGTACGGGCGAGGTGCGAGCCCATGGCCCTGACGGCCGGCTCTTGGCGGTGGGTGAGGTCACCGGCCTGCGCTTCCGGCCCACCAAGGTCCTGCTCCCGCTCAGTGGCTGAGGCAGGAGGTCCACCGATCCCCCTCGACGGTCCGGCCGAGTTCGGGCTGGGGCTGATGCCGTCGGGCGCGGCCGTTCCCGGCTGCCTGGTTCTGGGCAACTTCGACGGCGTCCACCTCGGTCATCAGGCCATCCTGGCGGCCGCCCGGGAAGAGGCGGACCAGCTGGGGGTGCCGGTGACGGCGATCACCTTCGAGCCCCACCCCAGGGCGGTCATCAGCCCGGGCCGGGGGCCGCTCCTCCTTACCCCACTGGAGCTGCGCCGGAGGCTGCTGACCCAGGCCGGCGTGGACCGGGTCTGGGTGATCCCGTTCGACCAAAGGGTGTGGGGCATGGGCCCCGGCGACTTCATGGACAGGGTTTGCCAGCGGGTGGCGATCGAGACCATGGTGGTGGGGCCCATGTTCTCGGTGGGCAAGCCTGGGGAAGGCAAGCTCGACTTCCTGCAGCGATACGCCGCGTCCGCCGGGTTCAGGGTCCGGGTGGTCGAGCCTCGATCCTCGAACGGGGTCGAGATCAGCAGCTCGGCCATCCGCGAGCGTCTGGGCCAAGGCGATCTGGACGCGGTCCGGGAGATGCTGGGACGGCCCCCCCAGGTGCTGGGGCCGGTGGTCCGCGGAGCGGGTCTGGGCCACGGGCTCGGTTTCCCCACCGCCAACCTGCAGCTCTCCTCGGTTCAGGCTCTGCCACCTGACGGGGTCTTCGTGATGGATCTGACCGCCGAGGATGGGATCCGCCGGGGAGCCGTGGGCAGCATCGGCCGGCGCCCCCACTTCGGTGGCGAGGGGCTGACCTTCGAGGTCCACTGTCTGGAGGACCCCGGAGACCTCTACGGTCGGGAGGTGCTGGTGAGCGTTCTCCATCGTCTGCGGGGACAGCTGACCTTCCCCAGCGACCGCGAGCTGGTCGAGCAGATGGCGCGGGATGCCCAGGCTGCCGCGGGATACCTGGCGAGCGCAGCCCGGTAGCCGGGCCCGGTCACCCGGGCAGGAACTCAGCGCCGGCCGCTGACATCCATCGAGTTGGTGAGGGCGGCGGCGATGGCCGCGATGATCACCGAGACCACCAGCGCCACCACCAGTGAGCCGTACTTGCCACTAGTCTGCTTGCTGCCCAGGGCGGCCAGGGAGATGAACCCGCCCGCCAGTGACCCGACCAGACCTCCGACCACCCGGATGACCGCGGCCAGGGCCCGGGCCTTGCGGATGAAGATGGCACCGACGACGAGTCCGATGACTATGAAGGCGACCAGGTGAAGCACGCCGCTATCCTCCCTTCTGACTTGGATCCTGGGGCGCCTCTGCACCTTCCAGACGCTGTTGTCGACCCGGCTCGGCCAGGACCTCCTGGCGCAACTGGCTGAGCTGCGACTCTACCGCAGCTCCCTGGACTCCTGCCTGGAGCTGACGGTCGATGTCGTCTCCACCTGGGCTTCCCAGCGCGTCCAGGGTTCCGGACGAGACCAGCTGGTCGATGGCGGCCGCCCGGGCCTGCATCTGGGTGGTCTTGTCCTGGGCCCGTTCCAGCATCAGGTTGACGTCGGTCATGTCGCTGGAGATCCCGGTCACCGCCTCCCCAATCCTGGCTGAGGCCTGAGCTGCCGAGTACTGGGCTTTGAGGGTGTCCCGCTGGGTGCGGAAGGACTCCACCCGGGACTGGAGTCGCTGGGATGTCAGCTCCAGCTTCTGCTCCTGATCCTTCAGCTGTTGAATCTGCTGCTCCAGGGACTCCAGCTGGCCCTTGGCGGCCTGGGAGCGGGTGAGGGCCAGTCGGGCCAGATCGTCGCGGCCCTGCTGCACCGCCAGCTTGGCCTGGCCCTGCAGCTTTTGCTGATTCTGGCGCAGCTGGCTGGCCTGGATCTCCAGCCGCTTCTCCGAGATGACCACCTCGGCCACTCCCCGCTTCACCTGCTGGAGTGCCTCGAGCTGCTTCTGGTAGGAGAGGTCAAGGGCCTCGACCGGGTTCTCGGCGCGGTCGAGGAGGTGGGAGATCTTCTGCTGGCAGATGCTCACCGCCCGCCGTCCCACCGAGGTCCGCGATGCCAGGGCCAGCACCACCAGACCCACCAGTACGTCCAGCCCGACAGGCATGCGCGAGGAACTCCTCTAGATGCGGCCGCGCGACACGGCGCCCGCAGCGGCCATGTTAGCGCCCGCCCGGATCGAGGCGGCCCACCGAGAGGGGTCGTCAGACCCCGGGTGTCGGCCCCTCCATGCTGCCGAGTCCCATGCGAGGCCGGGCCAGTGCGGGCCGGCCCCTGGGGGAGGACGCTTGGGGCAGCGTGGATTCGGGCCAAACGGGTATATATGTGCAGGTATGCAACGCAAGCTCGGCGCCGACGTCGGTCTGACGATCCGGATGTTCCTCGCCCTCTTCCTGCTGGCGGTCGTCTATCTGGCCTTCATCGGAGTCCTGCTGCTGGTCCACGTCCAGATCGCGCTGATCGTGGTGGTGGTGGCGGTGCTGCTGATTGCGCAGTACTTCTACTCCGACAGGTTGGTTCTGAGCAGCCTGCACGCCCACCGGGTGCTGGCTGAGGATCAGCCCGAGCTCTTCGACATTGTGGGGCGCCTCTGCCAGATCACCGGGATGCCGATGCCCGCCGTCGCGGTGATCCCTTCCCAGGTGCCCAATGCGCTGGCGACCGGGCGCAACCCCAAGCATGCGGTGGTGGCGGTCACCACGGGGCTCCTCAACCAGCTCAACCCCAAGGAGCTGGAGGCGGTTCTGGCCCACGAGCTGAGCCACGTCATCCACAAGGACGTCAAGGTGATGGCCATGGCGAGCTTCTTCGCCACCGTGGCCGCGCTGATCGTGCAGCAGGGAATGTGGTTCGGGATGTTCGGTGGCTTCGGTGGCATGGGTGGTGGCTTGGGTCGGGGCCGCTCCAGGGATGAGGGTGAGGGGATGATCCTGATCATCCTGGTGGCGGCGGTGGTGTGGGCGATCAGCTTTGTCCTGATCCGGACCCTCTCCCGCTACCGGGAGTACGCGGCCGACCGCGGATCGGCCGTCATCACGCAGGAGCCGGCCCAGCTGGCCTCGGCGCTGCAGAAGATCAGTGGCAGCATGAGCCGGATCCCCAGCCGCGATCTGCGCCAGGTCCAGGCCGCCAACGCCCTCATGATCTTCCCGGCGCTGCACGCCGGAAAGGGCAGCCTGGCCGAGGTCTTCTCCACTCACCCGTCGCTGGAGCACCGGCTGGCCCGGCTGCGTGACCTGGAGGCCCGGCTCTCCCGCTAGAGGGGATCTCTCTTGGGCTTCCTAGATTCGCTGATGGGAAGGACGCGGCTCCCCAAGCCCAATGAGGACCGGGTCTTCGCCATGAGCACCGCGGTGCTCACCCTGCAGACGGAGGGGTCGTTGGAGCCGGCGGGAAGGGTCGGGGTGCTCTTCAAAGCGCTCCCGTCGGGTCGGTTCCAGCAGCTCACCAAGGACACGGCGGACATGCTGGAAGTTCAGGACCAGACGGCCCCGGCCGACGCCCTCAGGGTGAAGGAGGTCAAGGACGACCTCGGGTTCGAGTGGATGGTGGTCGAGGGCCCGGAGTTCCAGTCTCTCCTGGCCGCGCTGCACGGGGTGGCTGAGAGCCTGATCGCGGACGGCCTGGGGGATTGCCTCCTGGCGGCGGTGTTCCCCTTCCGGCAAGGTGAGGGCAAGGTCTACTGGATCTACGGCTACAAGCAGGGCACCTTCTATCCCTTCGTCCCCTCGGGGAACCGCCGCCGGGACAACGGCGAGGAGATGCGGCTGGCGGCGATCGCCAAGGACGACCTCCCGGTGGAGGCGGACCTCAGCGCCTGGTTCCCCCTCTGGGGCGTGCCGGTCTGACGGAGGCGGCGGCGCTCTAGGACCTGGCGACCGCTGCGCCGCCGGCCGGGACCACGTTGCCGTCGTCCGAGAGCAGCTTGGTGGCTTCCTCCAAGGTCATGTCCTCGGAGGGCAGGACCACATCGGAGGCGACCAGCGATTCCGGGGGAAGCTTGGTGCCATGGGCGCGCACGAAGTTGAGCAGGTCGGCCAGGGCCTTGGCGTAGGCGACCTGGTCCTGGCCCTCGATGGCTTGGCCCAGGGCGCGGTCAAGCGGCTCCAGCTGCGGCCGCTCGCCGATGTTCAGCCGGAACTGGTCCTCACCTGAGATCCGGACCACGATGGAGTCGGCATCAGATTCGCTGGCCGGGGGCGAGCCAGCCGGCGCCGGCGCCGCAGTGGGGGAGGGTGGGGGAGCCGCGATCCGCGGTGCCGCGTCGGGCGCGGCCAGCACCTCCTGCTTCAGAGCCGCCAGCTGGGCGTCCACCTGGGAGTCGGTGAGCTGGCCCTGGAGCTGCCGATCGATGTCGTCGCCGGAGCTGACCCCGATCGTGTCCAGGGTGCCGCTGTCGACCAGGGAGTCGATGGCGGCCGAGCGCGCCTGCATCTGCTGAGTCTTGTCCTGGGCCCGCTCCATCATCAGGTTCACATCGGTCATCTGCTCGGAGAGGCCGGTGACCGCCTCACCGATCTGAGTTGAGGCCTTGGCCGCCGAGTACTGGGCCTTGATGGTCTCCCGCTGGGTCCGGAAGGCCTCGACCTTGGCGGAGAGCTTCTGGGCCGTCACCTCCAGCTTCTGCTCCTGCTCCTTGAGCTGCTGGATCTGCTGCTGCATCCCGTCCGCCTGGGCCTGGGCCTGCTGGGCGCGGGTGAGCGCGAGCCGGGCCAGATCCTCGCGACCCTGCTGGAGGGCCAGCTTGGCCTGGGCCTGGGACTTGTCCTGCGTCTGCTGGAGCTGGGCTGCCTGAATCTCCAGGCGCTTCTCCGAGGTGAGTACCTCGGCCACGCTCCGCCTCACCTGCTGGAGCGCTTCGAGCTGCTTCTGGTAGGAAAGGTCAAGCGCATCGACCGGGTCCTCTGCCCGATCCAGGACCTTGTTGGCCTTCTGCTGGAACAGGTCAGACATCCTTCGCATGATGCTCATTGCCGTCTCCTTGACCGCGCCTGGCGCACGAGTACAACTAACCCCAGGGTGATGTTACGTCCTGGGGCTGGCTGGGGCACCGGCCGCTCGTTCCGGCCGGCCGCCGGGCAGGCTTGTGCCAGCATTGGCCCGAGGTCGGCCTGACCGCGCGGCCAGGTCGACCAGCCGTGGGGGAGTGGCTTCGCCAGGCGATCGTCCCGG
>JBEKRL010000069.1:0-13670 GCA_049518775.1 Candidatus Dormibacteria bacterium | reverse complement strand
TCCCCGTACCGGGACAGCAGCTGGTGGACTCGTGCGCTCATCGCCAGCGCCTGGTCCAGGGGTCGCTGCCACATGTTCCGACCGAAGATGAAGCCGGTGGCACCGGCGGCCATGCAGTCGTCGATCCGGCCCAGCAGCTCGTCGTCCTGGAGCTTGCTCCCACCGGCGAAGATCACCATCGAGCGGCCCGCGGAGCGAATCACTCGCGCCAGCATTTCGCGGCGGTCCTCCTCCAGGGAGTCGTAGGGGGCGGGCGAGTTGGCATCAGCGGCCGAGTGCTCCCGGGGGATGTTGAGCTTGATCACGTCAGCACCCATCTCGCTGGCGACCCGGGCGGCGTAGTCGATGGCGTAGAGGCTGTCCTGTCCCCCCTTCTTGGAGATCGAGGTGCCCCGCGGGTAGGACCAGCAGATCAGCGGCATGCCGTAGCGGTCGCACTCCTGGCGAACCTCGTTCAGCTGGCGCAGGTCACGATCCTGGGCCGGGGAGCCCACGTAGCAGGTGTAGCCCACCGCCAGCGCTCCCAGCCGCACCGCGTCCTCGACCGAGGAGGTGAGTGGCGAGAAGGCCTCGTCAAAGCCGGGCGGGCTGGTCCGCCCATTGATCTTGAGCACCAACGGCAGCCGTCCCGCCTGGTGGCGGAGGTAGCGCTTGGCCAACCCGATCTGGAGGGCGATCCCGGACCAGTTCCCCTCCAGGGCCAGCTTCACCTCGAAGTTCGGGTCCAGGGCGGGGGGATTGGCGAAGAAGTCGACCGGCCCATGCTCCAGACCCTGGTCTACGGGCAGCAGGAACAGGGTCCCGTTGCCAGGCCCGTGGTCGTAGAGAAGGGAGTGCAGGCGAGCACGCTTGCCCTGGGGCAGGTCGAGGTCATTCAGGTGGACTCGGGTGGGTCGGGTCGAATCGGTGGGTGTAGTGGTACTCATGGGATGAGGTTACAACGTCGCATCGGTCGCTCGTCCCAGCCGGCCCGCTGGAGATAATCCGGGCGATGCCCCAGTTCGGTGAGCCCTCCTGCAGCGTCAGCTTCGAAGCGGTATCCAAGAGCTTCGCCGGCCATGAGGCGGTCTCCGACCTGGACCTCGAGGTGGCGCCCGGGGAACTGTTCGGCCTGATTGGGCCCAACGGGGCCGGCAAGACCACAACCATCAAGCTGGCGGTGGGCCTGCTCCGGCCCTCCCGCGGGCGGATCCGCGTCTGCGGGTACGACGTCCAGCGGGAGGGTAGAGAGTCCCGTCGCCGCCTCGGCTACGTCCCCGACAGCGCCGCGCTCTACGACCGGCTGACCGGCTCCGAGATGCTCCAGCTGGCCGCCGACCTTCACGGGGTCTCCGCCGAGCGGCGCCGGCGCCGGATTCCTGCCCTGCTGGAGACCTTCGACCTGACCGAGGTCGAGGGACAGTTGGTGATGAGCTACTCGCGAGGCATGCGCCAGAAGCTGGCGCTCTGCGCGGCGCTGCTCCACGATCCCCAGGTGCTCTTCCTCGATGAGCCCACCGTGGGGCTGGACCCGATGGGTGCCCGCCAGCTCAAGAAGATGCTCCGCCGACTCTGCGCCGGCGGTCGCACCGTCTTTCTCAGCACCCACGCCCTGGAGATCGCGGCCGCCCTCTGCGACCGAGTCGGGATCTTCAGCCAGGGAAGGCTTGCCGCCTGCGGCACGGTCGCCGAGCTGGAGGCGGAGGGCTTGGACGCTGGCCTGGAGGCTGCCTTCATGGCCGTCACCGGATCCCAGGACGGGGAGAGCTCGGGCCTCCTGACGGCCCTTCGCGGGTGAGGTTGGCCCGGGGGAGCTGGGGACCAGATCCGGTTCTTCCCAGCGGCCTGGTCCAGCTCCGGGTGCTGCTGACGGCCAACGGGCGGAGCCTCTGGAACGCGCTCTGGAACAGGGGTCGGACCCGCCGCCTCGCGGGTCTGGGGGGCATCGTCCTGGGGGTGGTGCTCTGGGTCTTGGCGACCCGGGTGTTGGGGCACGTCGTGGCCGGCCCGCTGGCGGCTCCCGCCGGCTCGCTCCTCACCACCGTGACCGGGGGGCTGGTGCTGCTCACCGGATTCACCTTGGTGACCTCGGTCAGCTTCGCGGTGGCCTCCGCCTACTTCGCCAGGGATGTCGAATGGCTGCTCACCGCGCCGATCTCGTCCCGGGTGGTCCTGGGCCAGCGGCTGGCCTCCCAGCTCATCCTTGGGATCTCGGTGGGAGTGGTGCTGCTGGGCCCCGTCCTGATCGCGGCCGGGGCCCACAGTAGCACCCTCTGGCTGCTTCCGCTGGCGGCCCTGGCCCTGGTCTCCCTGCTCGCCGTCCCGGTGGCTCTGGGGCTGCTCCTGGTGGTACTGGCGGTTCGGGTGGTGCCAGCCAGCCGGGTGCGCGATGCCATCGCGGCCATCTCCACCCTGGTCGGGTTCTCGCTGGCGGCGCTGGATATAGCAGGCCGGGCGCCGGCCCGCGGGCTGCGCTGGGCGGGGGCGGTGAACGCGCTGGGGACGGGCTGGTTCCACGCCGCCTGGTCCCCCCCCAGCTGGGCGGCCCGAGCGCTGACCTCGGCCTGGCGCGGGGAACTGGTCGGGGCCGCCCTCTGGACGCTGCCGCTGGCGGTGCTGGCGGTGCTGGCGGTCGTGGCGACCCTGTGGCTGGCCGGTCCGGTCTACCGTGAGGGCTGGGCCCGGGCCCAGATTGCGCCCCGGAGGCGCCGGCGCCCGGTCCGGAGCTGGCGCCGGACGGCACCGGCCCTGGCGGTCCTGCGCAAGGACTGGCGCAGCCTGCGCCGGGACCCGGTGCAGCTGAGTCAGCTGGTGCTGCCGCTGGCCCTCTTCGCCATCTATCTCCTGGCCCCCCACTCCGCCGACAACTCCGGCGCCCTCTTCCAGAACTTCCCACTCTGGTACGGGCCGCTCACCACCTCCGCCTTCGCGGCCCTGTTCGTGGCCAGTGGGCTGGGGCTGCGCGCGGTGGGAGCCGAGGGCAGACAGTTCTGGTGCCTGCGCTCGGCCCCGCTGGGGCTGCGCGAGATGCTGCTGGGGAAGCTGGCGCTGCCCTTCATCGTGGCGGTGGGAGCGAGCCTCCTGCTGATGTGGTCCGCCGAACTGAGGGAGCGGCTGGCCTTGGGCGAGGTGGCCTTCTCCACCGCGCTGCTGGTGCTCTGCGTCGGGGGCCTGACCGCCCTGGCCACCGGGCTGGGCGCCATCTGGCCCCGTCTGGACTGGGCCGACCCGCGCCGGGCGACCGGGATCTGGCTTTCGGTGGTCTTCCTGGCGGCGGGTTCGGCCTACATCGGCGTCTGCATGGTGGCGCTGACGGTGCCGCTGGTCCTGCCTCGCCTCGGTCCGGTGGGCTCGGCGCTGGGAGCGATGCTCGCCTGCGCGCTCTGCTCCGGGGTGGTGGCGGTGGCCGCGCTGCGGCTGGGCTACCTGCGCCTGCGTCGGCTCGAGCTCTGAGGTCTGGAGGGCTTGCCGACCGGGCCTGGCAACCGTGGCCACCGGCGGGCTCGACCGGCTGGGCGGGGGGACGGGGCTGCCGCTGCTCGGGGAGGGCCCTGCGTTCCAGGATCCGTGATTCCCGTCCGCCCATCTGGAGCCGCGCGACGAGAAACCCGCGCCCCGCATCAGCGCGCACCGAGGATCTAGGTGGTCTACTCTCTACCAGGACGGGCGCCGGCCAGGCTCTTGGGGCGGGGTCGGTGACAGAGGAGGAGCGGTGCGCACCAAGCGGTGGCTTCCAGCTTCCTTGACTCTGCTCCCTTTGCTGCTGGGAGCCTGCAGCCTCGGCTCGCCCTCCACCGTCACTCCCCGACCCTCGCCCACATCCGCGGTTGCCGGGGTACAGACTCCGAGTCCGGTGGTGACCGTCGAGGGGGTGGTCACCGTCACCACGGGGAGCTGCCCGTGCTTGACCTTGCACCTCACCTCCCTCAGCGGGGCCTCGCTGGGTGCGGCGGCGCTGCCATCCGGACTGGCGCCTCCGTTGGCGGCCGGAGCTGGGGGCGGCTACTTCGTCTCCGGCAACCTGATGATGCGGGTCGGCAGCGGAGGCTCGCCCAGCCAGGTGGGGACCGTGGCCGGGGCCTTGAGTCAAAGCGATGCCTCGCCGAGTCAGGAAGCCGAGCTGGGATCTCTGTCGGTCGCCCCGTCCGGGGCCGAGTGGGCCTTCCTGCAGTCCCGTGGCTCCGGCGCGGCCCAGGACCAAGAGGTCTGGCTGGGCGGGTCGGGGGAGAACCCCAGGCTCCTGGTGAGCACCACGGAGGACTCCTCGGTGCCTTCCAGCGAGTTCCCCGGCGGCTGGAGCTACCAGCTGCTGGGGTGGGCGCGAGGGTACCTGGTGCTGGGCCAGGTTCCCGCGGGGGCGGGGTCCTTCCTGAGCTCCCTGGTGGAGGTTTTCCTGGTCAACCCCGAAACCGGTGCCCTCACTCTGGTGAGCAACTCGGAGAGCTGCCCGGTGAGCGCAGTCGCCCCCAGCGGGGAATACGCCTGTTTCCAGCAGGGGGGAGGGAAGGCCACCGAACTGGTGACCGGCGCGGAGGGGATCAGCTCGCAGAGCTGGGCCCTGCCCAGCGCCCTGGGGTACGGGGCGGCGGTGTTCTCCCCATCGGGAGGGCAGATCCTCTTCTCGCTCTGCCCCGGATGTGGGAACAGTCCCAGCTCAGCCGATCTCCACAGCCAGATGGAGGTTCTCGACACCGCGACCGGCTCGGTCCAGCCCGTCGGATCCACCGGGCTGGTGTCGGATGCCTGGCTACCCGGCGGCGAGATCGTGGCCACCCATTACACCCAGGCGGCCCGCGCCCGCGCCGGCGCCGTCCCTCTCTCCGAGGTGGTGCTGGTCGATGCCTCGACCGGCGCGCTGACGGCACTGACCAGTGACCCGACCTCCGAGTTCGTGGGGATCGCCACGGGCTGACCCGGCCTCACCCGGGGGGCTCCGCTCCTTACACTCGGCCCCCGTGGCTAGGAAGTTGGGCGGGATCGCGTTGTCTGCCGGCGCTGGCTACCTCCTGGGCTCGATCCCCATCGGGGTGATCATGGGTCGGCTCGCCGCCGGGGTGGACGTGCGCAAGTACGGCAGCCGGGTCAGCGGGGCCGCCAACGTGCTGCGCGCCGCCGGGCCAGTGGCTGCGGCCGCCACGCTGGGGCTGGACACCACCAAGGGCTACCTCGCGGTCAAGCTGGCCGAGCAGCTGCGGGCCGGAGACGAGGGCGCGGTCGCTGCCGCCGTGGGCGCGGCGGTGGGGCACAGCTGGCCGGTGTTCGCCGACTTCAAGGGTGGCCGCTCGGTGGTCACCTGCTGGGGTTCGCTGATGGCCCTCGACGGCAGAGCGGCCGCCAGCGCGGCCGTGGCCGGCTCGCTCACCATCGCCACCACCCGGTACGTCTCCGGCGGTGCCCTCACCGGGGCGGCGGCGGCGGCGGCCGCCACCTGGCTGCGGCCCCAGGGCCCGTCTCGGAGGGCGACCTGGTTCACCCTCTTCACCCTGGCCTTCCTGGTGCTCCGGCTCCAGGACAACATCGGACGGTTGCGACGAGGCCGGGAGCGCCGGTTGGGGGACCAGATCAATGTGGCCCGGGAGGGCGCGGCTCCGCAGCCCGAGAGCTAGAATCGACCTGGTCGCGCTAGATGGGGAGTTAGCGGTGCCCTGTACCCGCAATCCGCTACAGCGGGGTCGAACTCCCCTCCGAGGGGAGGTGTCATCGGGCCAGCCCCGACCGCCCGGGCGTTGACAGCCGGGTCCGACGCAGCCAGCAACCGCCAACCCCGTCAGGTCCGGAAGGAAGCAGCGGTACGCGGAACATCTGGCGTGTCGTCGGGCTCCCCGGCTCGAGTCCTGCGGTCGGCCAGCGCCGGGGATGCCTCATCGACGAGGGGTGCGCGATCATTTACACCAGTTTGAATTCGGTCCATCAGACCCTATACCTCAAGTACCGGCCTCAACGGTTTGCCGACCTGGTAGGCCAGGAGGTGGTGGCGACCACCCTGCGCAACGCGGTGCGCGAGGGGAGGTTCAGCCACGCCTACCTGTTCAGCGGGATCAGGGGGACCGGCAAGACCAGCGCAGCGCGCATCCTGGCCCGGGCGATCAACTGTGAGCGGGTTGAGGATGGGGAGCCCTGCGGAGAGTGCCAGCCCTGCCTGTCGATAGGTGAGCAGCGCAGTCTGGACGTGATCGAGATCGATGCTGCCACCAACCGCAGCATCGACCAGATCCGGGACCTCCAGGAGCGGGCCCAGTTCCTGCCCAGTCAGCTCAGGACCAAGGTCTACATCATCGACGAGGCCCACATGCTGACCGAGCCGGCTGCCAACGCCTTCCTCAAGACCCTGGAGGAACCTCCCGAGCATGCCTGCTTCATCCTGGCCACGACCGAGCCCCAAAAGCTGGCTGAGACCGTGCTCTCGCGCTGCCAGCGCTTCGACTTCCGGCCGATCTCTGCCGAGGCCATCGCCTCCCACCTGGCCCGGATCTGCACCCTGGAGGGGGGTCACGCCACCGAGGAGGCGGTCGCCCTGGTGGCCCAGGCCGCTGCGGGCTCACTCCGTGACGCCCTCTCGCTGCTGGACCCCCTTCTGGGGCGGGCCGGTCGCGACCTCGAGGTGGCGGACGTCCAGGCCGGGCTCGGTCTGTCCGACCCCCAGGGTCTGATCCGGCTGGCGCGAGCCCTGGCCCAGGGCCAGATGGCCACCGCCTGGGAGGAGCTCCACCAGCTCCAGGCCGCCGGGACCGAGCCCCGCCAGCTGGCGCGGTCTCTGGGGGCCCTGGCCAGGGAACTGCTCTGGGGCGAGCTCGGCGGTCGTCCGGCCGCGTTCGGATCCACGGCGGTAGGGGCGATCCCGGCACCCCCGGGATTCTGGCTCGACCTGATGAGCGCAGCCACCTCAGCGGGGTCCGCGTTGCGCCGCGCCGACGATCCCTGGATGTCGCTCGAGGCCTCCCTACTGCGGCTGGTGGCCGGTCGCTCCGCTATGGCCCCCGAAGAACGGCCCGCCCCCGCCCCGCCCCGCCGGCAGGCTGGGCGGACCATGCCGGAGACGATGCCCGAATCTGAGGAGACCCGCACAGCCAAGCCAGCGCCGGTCGGCTTGGACGGGGCCGGGCCGGTGGCGGCGCCGGTGGCCGTCGACGGCACCGTGCGCCTGGAGCCCCAGGCCGTGCTGCCGGCGGCCAACCGGCGAACGGACGGCGTGGGACGCTGGAACGACATCCTGGCCTGGTTGGGCCGGGACAACGTTCCGGTTCAGGCGCTGCTGAGGTCGGGCCGGCCGGCCAGCCACTTGGATGGGGTGCTCACCGTGGAGTTCGACCAGAGATTCGCGTTCCACCTCGGCCAGATGCAGACCGCGGTGAACCGCGAGCTCCTCCAGCGCGCCTGCCAGGAGGTCCTCGGCGAGCAGGTGGTGGTACGGGTGGTGCAGGCGCAACCGGGGCCTGAGTCCGGGGCGCGCGGGGTCGCTGAGGAGAGGGGGGCCGGGGGCAGCCCGGCCCTGAGCCAGGCCATGGTCGTGTTCCCGGGAAGCCGGGTGACCCGGCTCGGCACCTCCGACAAACGCTAGGGGGACGAGGGGCCGGCCCTAGAATGGGGCCGGACAACAATAGGAGCGTTTCCCAGTGCCGCAACCCAACCCCAAGCAGCTGCGCCAGATGCAGCAGAACGTGCTTCGCCAGTTGGAGCAGGCGCAGGGTGACCTGGCCGCCCAGGAGGTGGAGGGCAGCGCCGGCGGCGGAGCGGTGACGGTCCGCGCCAACGGCCGGCAGCGGATCACCGGCATCACCATCGAGACCGAAGTTCTGGAGGAGGGCGCGGAGCTGTTGGGAGACCTGGTGCTGGCCGCCGTCAACGACGCATTGGACCGATCGCGAGAGCTGGCCGCACAGTCCATGGAGGCGCTCCTGCCGCCGGGCATGCTCCCTCCCGGGCTCCGCTGACCCCAGCGGTCGGGGCGGTCACCAAGTAGTGGGACTCTTGCCGCCGCCGGTTGAGCGGCTGGCCGAGGAGTTTGCCAGGTTTCCCGGGATCGGGTCCAAGACCGCTCAGCGCCTGGCTTTCCACGCGGTCCGGCTATCAGCCGCCCATGGGCTCGCCCTCTCCGGCGCGGTCGCCGACGTGGTCCACGAGGTGGCCAGCTGTCCGCGGTGCTTCTTCCTCTCGCTGAGGGGAGAGCTCTGCGCCATCTGTGGCCAGCCGGGGCGGGACCAGGCCCTGATCTGCGTCGTTGAGGACCCCGGCGACGTCCTGGCGATCGAGCGCAGCGGCGAGTATCGGGGTCTCTACCACGTCCTGGGGTCGGCGCTGTCTCCGCTGGACGGGGTGGGCCCGGGCGAGATCCACGCCGACGAGCTGCTCCACCGGGCGCAGGAGGGAGGGGTCCAGGAGGTGATCCTGGCCACCGACTCGGACATCGAGGGGGAGGCGACTGCCAGCTACCTCCACAACCGGCTGGAGTCCAGTGGGGTGCGGGTCACCCGGCTGGCCCACGGGCTTCCGGTGGGGGGGGAGCTGGCCTACGCGGACGAGCGCACCGTGGCCCGGGCCTTCTCGGGCCGCCAGCAGTTCTGACCCGAGCTCGGCTCAGCCGAAAGCGCCCCGGCACAGAGCCCTCCCAGGGATGCTGGTGGGCGGGGCTCGAGTCGATCCCAGCCCCATCCAACCACCCGCAACCGGCTGGCGTTCAAGCACGTCGACCTCGGGCGTCAGCTGCTCCCCCGGGAGCAACTTTCAGGCATCGAGTCCGTGCTACGCTGCGCGCAAACGCGCCCCCAACCGACTCGGAGGCCCATGGCCGAGGACCGAGCCTTCTACAAGGATCTGGTCGATAACCTGCACGACGGGGTCTACTTTGTCGACCGTCAACGGGTGATCACCTACTGGAACAAGGGGGCCGAGCGGATCACCGGGTATTCAGCTGCGCGCACGATCGGCCGTGCCTGCCAGGACAACCTGCTCAATCACGTCACTGCCGATGGCGTTCCTCTATGTCTGGAGCACTGCCCCCTGTCGCGCGTCATGGAAGATGGCAAGCCGCGAGAGGTCGAGATCTTCCTGCGCCATGCGAACGGCCACCGCGTGCCCGTGCTGGTGCGCGGCGCCCCGCTGTGGGACGAGCACGGCAACATCGTCGGTGCGGTGGAGACCTTCAGCAGCAACCCCGGGTTGATCAACGTCCGACACGAGGTGGCTGAACTGCGTCGCAGCGTGCTGCAGGATCCCCTCACCGGCATCGGCAACCGTCTGCAGGTGGAAGGGCGCCTGCGTGCGGTGATCGCGGAGTGTGGCCCGACCAGCGTCGCAGCGGGGCTGTTGTTCATGGACATCGACGATTTCAAGCGGTGCAACGATACCTTTGGTCATGAAGTCGGCGACCGAGCCCTGCACATGTTGGGCAACACACTGAGTTGCAATCTGCGCGCCGCGGATACCGTTGGCCGCTGGGGAGGTGAGGAGTTCATTGCCATCGTGACCCATGTCCCCGACGAGCAGGCGCTGGGCAGGATTGCTGAGAAGGTGCGCATCATGGTGGAGTTTTCTATCGGTGCCACCCTCCTGCGTCCGGACGACACCGAGGAGTCCTACGTCGCCCGTGCCGACCAGCTTATGTATCAGAGCAAGCAGGCCGGTCGCAATCGGGTCACCGTCGGCTGACCGGTGGCTCGACGGTCCAGGTGAGGGCATCGGTCCACTGGTCCCCGGAGGTCGCGGAGCTGTCTCTGCCATGATCGTCTCCGTCGTCGGACCGCTGGAGGTCGGAGTGGAACTCGGACCCAAGCGGGCATTCGCTTGGGCCTGGGAGTGGCCCGGCTGGTGCCGGTCCGGCCCAGGTGAGTCGGCGGCGCTGGCGGCACTGGCCAGCTATCGGCCCCGCTTCCAGCTTGTGGCGGCGAGGGCTGGTGAGCCATTCCCGGGCGAGGCGGCACCCGCTGTCGACGTGGTGGAGAGGCTGGTGGGTTCGGTGACCACTGACTTCGGAGCGCCGGGATCGATCGGCGAGAGCGATCGGTCACAGCTCACCGACGAGTCAGCCCGTCGTGGCGCCGCGCTGCTGGCGGCCGCCTGGGAGCTTCTGGACGAGGAGGCCGGCCGTGCCCCCCCCCAGCTGCGCCCGGGCCCGCGCGGCGGGGGCCCGGAACGGGATGCCCAGATCGAGCACGTGCTGGCCGCCGACGCCGTCTACGCCCGCCGCCTGGGGCTCAGGGCACCCCAAGCCCTGATCTCCGACCCGGCTGCGGTGGCCGAGCTCCGACGAGCGATCCTGGAGTTATTCCGGAACCCTGGAGAGCTTTCCGGCGGGATCAGGCGATGGCCCCCGCGCTACTACCTACGGCGGACAGCCTGGCACGTCCTTGACCACCTCTGGGAGCTCCAAGACCGCCGCCAGTAGGTTCGAGAGGGAGCCCCATGCGATCGCGCCAGTTCCGGCGGCAACGGCCACCGCAACCCCGCCCCCGGCCCGCTCGGCTGAGGCCGTCCGGCGCACCCGTTGGAGCATGTCGATCGGGAGGAGCGCGGTGGGGGACACTTCGATGGGGTGATCAGGTTCTGGGGGATGACCATGAAGCGGGTTGGTGGAGCCGCCCGAGAGACCAGGGCCGTTACCACGGTAGTGCTGGGCGCCGCCCGGTTGTGGGATCTCTCCGCCCCGATGGGCACCGGGTGGCCTCGACCGGGCTACTGAGGGGCTCGGGGCCGCGACGTCTGGACCGCAGTGGGTGCAGGCCCCGGGTCCGCGGAGGTGCGGTCTGGCCGGGTGGACTGGCCGCGAACGGGCCCCCGAGCCGGGCTTGGGGCCACGCCCTCCACGGTGGCGCAAAGGAATGTTGAGTTACTAAGGATTGTGTAGTACGCTGTCCTCATGGTCCCTGAGGGGTGCGTCCGCTTGCGCGGCGCAATCGAGCTGATCGGTGCCCGCTGGAGCGGGGTGATCCTCAACGCCCTCTTCGAGGGGAACCTGCGCTACTGCGATATCCGGGCGGCGATCCCTGGGATCAGCGACACCATGCTGGCCCAGCGGCTCCGTGACCTCGAGCTCCGAGGGGTGGTTCTGCGCTCGGTATCACCCGGGCCGCCGACGCGGGTCGAGTACCGCTTGACCGAGATGGGGCTGGAGCTCCATCCGATCCTGACGTCAGTTTCGGCTTGGTCGAGGAGATGGATCCCGATCGCCCGGGAGGGCGCCGCCAGCCTCCCCGGGCTCGCCTCCGTCCCCAGCAAGGAGGGCGCAGCTCGTGCCTAAGCTCCAGATCTTCATCGCCAGCACCCGGCCGGGCCGGGCGGGCCTGCCGGTCGCCGAATGGTTTGCCGAGCGCGCCCGCCAGCACGGCTTCTTCGAGGTCGAGTTGGTCGACCTGGCCCGCGTCAATCTGCCCTTCATGGATGAGCCCAACCATCCGATGCTGCGGCGGTACACCCACGAGCACACGAGGCGCTGGAGTGCCTCGGTTGACAGCGCCGACGCCTTCGTCTTCGTAACTCCCGAGTACAACCACAGCTTCAACGCACCCCTCAAGAACGCCATCGACTACCTCCACCACGAGTGGCGATACAAGCCGGTGGGGCTGGTGAGCTACGGTGGAGTGGCCGCCGGGACCCGGGCGGTGCAGATGATCACACCGGTCCTGACCGCCCTCATGATGGTGCCGCTGACCGAGGCGGTGCACATCCCCTTTGTCAGTCAGTTCCTCAGCGAGGACGGCCAGATCCACGCCAATGAGGTGATGGAGCAGGCGGCCGACGCCATGCTCACTCAGCTGGCACGCTGGAGCGCGGCCCTGGAGCCGTTGCGGACCCGGATCGCCCAGGCGGTCTGAGCCCGGCTTGAGGTCCGCCCCGGCGCGGCGGCGGCCCGGTGCTGGGGGGCAGGGCTCTGCGACGCTGGGTCACCAGGGGTCGCCTGCCACTCCCGCCGCCAGCCGGCCTGGCGGCCCGTCCGGAGCCCAGGCAGAGCGCGTTGGGCGGGGCTGGTCGCCGGACTCCCGCAGGTGGGGCTGGACTGCCCGCAGGTTCTGCCTGCCCCGAGCGCACCGACCCTGGCCTGCGTTGCTCCGAGGTGACCTCCGTGGCGTGGGGGGCGGGAGTTCACTCCGCCATCGCGACGGCCCCCAAGCGGTCGGGGCCGGGCCTACTCGCCGCGGATGGCGAGGCCCGAGTCGAGGTCGAAGAACTGCAGTTTGTCGCCTTCAACGGCGAGGGGCACCGTCTCCCCGACCCGGACCTGGACCCGCGGTGAGGTCCGCACGACCCCAAATCCGCGAGGGCCATGACCGGCGGCGACCGGTTCCAGCGAGGCTGCCTCCTCGGCGGCGGCGGTGATCGCCTTGGTGCGCGCCGGCTGGGCATCGACCCGGAAGTGGACCATCACCTCGGAGCCCAGCGACTCCAGGAACTCGACCTCGGCCTGCAGCACCCCCGACTCCGACACGCCGTCGCGGGCCACGGTCAGGTGCTCTGGCCGAACCCCTATCACCACGTTGCGGCGGGTGTAGCCGGCGAGCGCCGGCCGCGCCCGCAACTGCTGGGCCGGAATCCGCAGTGGCTGGCTGCCGACCACGACGCTGAGGCCGCCGTCTCCAGCCTCGACACGCGCCTCGTACAAATTCATCGCTGGCGAGCCAATGAACGAAGCGACGAAGAGGTTGCTGGGGTTGTCGTAGAGCACCTGGGGAGGGTCACACTGCAGCAGCAGGCCGTTGGAGAGCACCGCCACCCGGTCGCCCATCGTCATCGCCTCGATCTGATCGTGGGTAACGTAGAGGGTGGCCACTCCGAGGTGACGCTGAATCCGCGAGACCTCCGCGCGCATCTGCACGCGGAGCTTGGCATCGAGGTTGGAGAGCGGCTCGTCCATGAGGAAGGCCGCTGGCTCGCGCACCAGCGCTCGCCCCATCGCCACTCTCTGTCGCTGCCCGCCGGAGAGGTTGCTCGGCTTCACGTTGAGCAGCTCGCCGAGCCCGAGCATCTCCGCGGCCTCCTTTACCCGCCGCTGCGCCTCTGCTTTGGGGACGTGGCGGAGCCGGAGCGAAAAGCCGATGTTCTGGGCGACGGTCATGTGTGGGTATAGGCCATAGTTCTGGAACACCATGGCGATGTCCCGCTCTTTGGGGCTGAGGTCGTTTACGACGCGGCCGCCGACCCGGACGGTACCCTCGCTGATCTCCTCCAGACCCGCGATCATCCGCAGCGCCGTGGTCTTGCCGCAGCCGGAGGGGCCCACCAAGACCATGAACTCCCCGTCCGCCACGTCCAAGCTGAGGTCGGAGACCGCCTGGACATGGTTGGGGTAGACTTTGGTCACCCCTTCCAGCTGGATCGTGGCCATGTGCCGAGTACCTCCCTCGTGACCTAAGCCGGGGTGCACACATCTGGTCCGGAACCCAGCCGAGGCTGGCCCGGGACCCGAACACAAAGCAACCGCTGGGGCAAGTCGCTCGTCGGCCCAACGAGCGCCATTCCCCTTGCCATCCTACTGGAAGAGAAGTGCCCGCATCCCGATCGCGATTCGGGTCCAGCCAGCGTCGGCCCCGGCACTTCTGCCCACCACCCGAGTCCCTCCCACTTCCTCTCGGAACAGCATCTCCGCCGCCCGGCCGTGCCGACCTCGAGCCGAGATTGCGTATGCTATAACAGACTTGCCGACCATATGCAACTCCGCGATGTGCGTTCGCTCTTTGGCAGGGGACATCTGTTCGCTTACT
>JBEKRL010000068.1:0-9795 GCA_049518775.1 Candidatus Dormibacteria bacterium | reverse complement strand
CACGACCTCCCGGTCATGGCCAGAGCCCGGGCCGCGCTGGGGGTGTGTCAACAGGATTGGCACGTGGTGCCCTGAGCTGTACCTCCCCACGAAAGTGGTGCCCGCAGCAGGAATCGAACCTGCAACCTTGGGATTAAGAGTCCCCTGCTCTAGCCAATTGAGCCATGCGGGCTTGGTACCCACTCGGGAGTGTACCGTCTGGCCGGACCAGAGGATGTCAACCTCTGATCCGGCTTGGAGGGCCACGTCCCACACCGGCCCCCAACCCTGACCGGCACCGAACCTGGCCAGCTCAGCGGGACGTCTCTCCCAAGTGGGGACCTCCAGCCTCGTCCTCGCTTCCTACGGCCTCTCGACCGAGAAGGAAGCTGAGTCTGAAGACGCTGCCAACGCCAGGGTGGCTTTCCAGCGAGAGCCGTCCCCCGTGGGCCTCGGCGACGCGCCTGGCCACCGCCAGGCCGAGCCCGCTCCCTGGGGTCTGCCCTGCTCGAGCCCCTGGGAGTCTGACGAACTCAGTGAAGATCTTGGCCTGGTCCTCAGGGTCGATCCCAGGCCCGCTGTCCTCCACCTCGACCACGGCGAGGGCGCCTCTGCGCCTCAGCCCGAGCCGCACCGGACGGGCGGATGAACCGTACTTGAGGGCATTGTCCACCAGGTTGGCGATGGCCCTGCCCAGTAATGCCGGCTCCCCTTCGATGCGGGGCACCGCCAGATCGACTTGGAGGTCCAACTGCTGGCCGTTGGCGGCGGCCAGCTCTTGGTACGAGGCCCCGATCTCCTCGACCAGCCGGCCGAGGTCTACCCGGGTCCTCGGTTGGCGGGTCCGGACCATCTCTCGGGCCGAGCTGAGGTCGCCGAGGCCCTGGACCAGGGCGCTGAGCCGCGCCACGGAGCGAGCCTGGCGGGTGACCGCCGCGCGAAGCTCGGTGGGGCCCGACTCCGCGATCTGGATCAGCGCCTCCAGCGACTCGTTGGCCAGCAGCAGCGAGCCCTTGAGTTCATGCACGAGGATGCTCAGCGTGAGCTGGTCGGCGCTTTGATCTTGGCCCAGGCCCCGCGGACGGACCACCAGCGCCGTCCACTCGGGCGCGGCCCTCAGGGGGATCAGCTCGACGTCCAGCGGTTGCCCACCCGAGCTGGTGACGGCAGCCCGGGGTCTGGCGGCGCTCCCGCGCTGGACGACTGCGCGGCGGACCTGCTCCAAGGAACCATCGGCAAGATACCCGGCGGGGTCGACCAGAGCCAGAAGCAGTGAGGACTGCTGAAAGGCATCGTTGGAGTAGGCAAGACGGCCCGAGGAGTCGAAGACCGCGACTCCCGCCAGCGAGCCCCCCACGATCTCGCTGGCCACATCGGATGCCGGCACCGCCGCGGCAGCCTCAGTCGGCCACCAAGGCGGTCTCATTCCCCCACCTCGAACTTGTACCCGACGCCACGCACAGTGTGCACAAAGCGCGGGTGGGCGCTGCTGTCTCCGAGCAAACGGCGCAGTTCCACCACCGCGTTGTCGACGGCACGATTGTAGATATCGGAGTTGACGCCCCAGACCTGGCGGACCAGCTGCTCCTTGCGCAGGACCCGACCCTGCTGGCTGGCCAGGACGTGAAGGAGCGTGAACAGACGGGGCGGCAGGCTGACCGGCTCGCCGTCCACTGTGCAGGACCAGGTCGAGACGTCGATCGTCAACCCCCCGGCGTCGATCCTCGTCGCGTCGCGCCCTCGACGCTGCAACAAGCGGCGCACCGCCGCTCGCAACACTCCGGGATCCTCGTCCTTGCCGACATACACATCGGCTCCGCTCGAGTATCCGGCCACCTTGTCGTAGGAATCGAGCTTGGCGCTCAGCATCACCACCGGAACCTGGTCGCCGGAGTCGCGCAGCATTCGCAGGACCTCGAGCCCGCTCACCTCGGGCATGGCGTAGTCCAGCACCACGCAGTCGGGGCGCTCCTTGGCGATCCGGCGCAGCGCCTCGCGTCCACCGGTGGTGCAGACGACTCGGTAGCCGTCAGCGCTCAAGAGGTCAGCGATGGCGCGAAGGCTTTCAGGATCGTCGTCGACCACCAATATCTCCGACCTGTCCCCAGCTGACAAGCCTGTCCCTCCACGGCTCGCTGCACAGATTAGGGGCTGGCGAGGGCCCTGGTCCAAAGGGTGCGATTTCCGTGCACATTCCGGGAGGAGTGGCTCTGCGGGCCGGGACAGAACCGGGTCTGCCGGGGTCGAGACTGCCGGCCTGGGTCCGGGGGCGGACCCGGTGAGGAGGGGTCTCAAGTGGGGGATACGGAATTCGCGACCTGGATCAACCCGCTCCGCGAGGGCCAGCCCGAGGCGGTGGCATGGATGTTCCTCACGTTCCGGGGAGACGTGGAGCGCTGCTTTGGACGCAGGCCACCGGAGGATCGGGCCGACCTGGTACAAGACGTGTTCGCGACGGCCATCACCCGGATCCACACGTTCCAGGGGGACCGCGAGGCCAGCCTTCGCGCCTGGCTCCGCAGTATTGCCTTTCACCGTTGGCACCACCGCTGGGAGTCGGACCAGGTCCGCGCCCGCTACTCCGGGCCTTCGCTGGAGGCGCTGCTGGAGGCAAATCCCGGTCACGAAGCCCTGGGAGACTCCGGGTCTGACCCCTCGGGCATCGTGTGCCAGGCCGACACCGTTCAGGAGATCCTCTCTCGGCTGACTCCCAGACAGGCCCGGGTGGTCCGTGCCCACCTCATCGAGGGTCGCACCACGCGTGAGATAGCGGCCAACTGGGGGGTACCCCGGGAGAGGGTACGCGGTCTCTACAAGCGCGCCATCTCCAAGCTCCGCAGCGATGCCTGCGCTCCGTCTCTCAGGGAGGCTGCCTAATCGAGATGTTTGGCATTCGGAGGGGATCGCGTCAAGCCATATGTTACTCTTTCGTAACTACGCGGCTCGCCCTATCGCCCGGGCGGATCCGTGCACGATCCGGGGGACCTGCCATGGATGGCCGGGTTCGCCCCGGATGGCTAGCGGGCGCGAGTGGGGGGGGTTGCCGGTGAGGCGGCGGGCAGCGGTGATACTGGGCTTTGTCACCTTCTGCGGGGCCTTGGCCGGCTTCCTCGTGCTCGGGAGCGCGGCCCAGAACGGTGAAATCCGGGTCCTGATCTCCAGCCACACCATCGTGGCGGGAGAGGTGCTCCAGGCCAGTACTGGCGATCTCGGCTCGGGGGGGATGCTGGTGCATCTGAGCGCGGCCGCCGAGCAGGACGCGATCCCCGAGGCCAGCTTCCGAGAGGTCCAAGGTGCGGTGGCACTGGTGACGATTCCCAAGGGGGCGCTGATCCTCCGTCATGATCTGGCCTTCGGCTCGGGCTCCTCGCTCCGCAGGCTGACCCTCGATCTCTCCTTCATGCCGCCCGGGGTTGCCAGCGGGGACAAGGTCGACCTCTTCGCAGTCTCGGGGCCGGAGGCAGGCAGCGTGGCTCCCGGGGCCAACCTGTGCGGCAGCGTCACCTCGGTCGGGTGCGTGGTGCCGCTGGCGCAGTCGGTCTCTGTTGTAGGGGTTGACGGCCCCTCCCACACGATCAGCATTGCGGTGAGGCCGCAGCAGGTCGCCCCATGGCTGCTGTTGGACGCCACCGAACCGATCTGGGCGGTGCCAGCGGGAGCCGTCGCCTGCGAGGGCACGGAACAGTCGATCTCGGACCCCTACCAGGCACTCCGGGCGATCCAGCGGGGAACCGCGGCCCCGACTTGCTCGAAACCGATACCGGCATCGGGCACGGGTTGATGCCGTGGTGAACCTTCTGAGGTCTCGAAAGGCCATCTCGAGCCATCCGGTTGACACTCACGGGGCGCCCGCAGGGCGCCACCCGCGCCCGGGCCGGGTGATCGGCGTGACTGGGGCAACCGGGGCTCCGGGCCGGACCTTCCTCAGTGTCAACCTGGCGGTTGGGCTGGCCGCCGAGGGGATGACGGTGGTCCTCATCGATGCCGACCCCCACCTTGGAGCGGTCGCGGTCCAACTCGACCTCGCCGAGGACCGTTCGCTCAACTTCCTAGCCCACGAGACCACCCTGCGGCCGGTCAGTGATGATCTGATAACCCGGCACCTGCAGACCGCGGTCGGCCTCAACGTCTTGGCCGGGCGCTCGATCGTGGCTGTCGGGGAGACCGGTCCGGAGACGCTCCTGCCTGAGGTCGTGGCCCATCTCCGACGCCGCTTCGACCTCGTGGTCATCGATGTTGGTGCGCTCGACTGCCGGCCTGCCCAGCTGTCCGCGCTCGCCTGCCAGTTGCTGGTCTGGGTGGCTGTGCCCACCAAGCTGGGGACCGACCTTCTGGACCGCACCCTCTCCGGATCCCTGGCCGGCCAAGTGCGGATCAAGCCGAGCCTGGTGGTGCTGAACCGGCTCGGTCCCGCTGGGCTCCGTGACGCCGACCGGTCGCTGCGACGGCGGTACGGCATGGCCGTTGCGGCAGCGATCCCCGAGCACCGTAGCGCATGCCTGGAAGCGGAGGACCGCGCGGTCCCGGCGGCGCTCAGGGGAGCCCTGGCGAGCTCGCTCCGGCGCTGCGCTCGCGCGGTGGAGGCGGCGCTGCCCGGCTCGGCCGCGGAATCCAGGGAACCCACCGCCGGCCTGCGCGCCGAGGTCGCCGGCGGGTTCCTGCCGGAGAGCCTGCCGTGAGCGTTCGCAGTGTGGGCCGACCCGAGGCCATCGAGTCGGAGGAGCAGCAGGTGGAGGCCACGGTGCTGCGGGAGGTGCAGGCGGGGATTACCAATGAGCTGTCCCAGAGAGCTGAGACCAGGGTTCGATTCGAGGACCGCACCTGGATCGAGGCGCTGGTCCGGCGCGGGATCGAGCACTACCACGCGGTCGCCCCCCACAACGGTCTGCCGGTCCTAGGCCGGGACAGCTACTCCGCGGTAGGGCGGCGGGTGCTCTTCCGCGTCACTCCGCTGGGGCCTCTGACCGAGCTGCTGGCAGACCCGCTGGTCGAGGAGGTGATCGTCAACGGACCGGGAGAAGTGCTCGTCCTCCGCGACGGCGTGCAGTCGCCCGCCGGGGTCGAGTTCGCAAACGAGGAAGAGCTGCTGCAGACGGTCCGGCAGATGCTCGGCAACGGCTCCTCCCGTCTCGACCGGGCCAGCCCCATGGTCACTGCCACCCTCGAGGACGGCTCCAGGATCAACGCCGTCCTGCCCCCGGTCGCCATGCCCATGGCGGTGACCATCCGCCGTCACCAACTGGCCCGTTTTGGTCAACTGGCCGACTTGGCCCACGTCGGCACCTTGCCTTGGGAGCTGATCCCGGTGCTCCAAGCCGCGGTTCTGGCACGGCTGAACCTGCTGGTCTCAGGTGGTACTGGTAGTGGCAAGACCACCATGCTGAGGTTGCTCATCCGGGAGGTCCCCAGCTTCGAGCGGATCATCACCGTGGAGGACCAGCGGGAGCTGCACGTCCGGACGGCCTCAGGTGGCCGTGACAACACCATCTCCCTGGAGGCCCGCGAGGCCAACACCGAAGGGAGCGGTGAGATCACCATCCAGCAACTGGTCCGCAACGCCCTGCGACAGCGCCCGGATCGGATCTTCGTGGGTGAGTCACGAGGTCCGGAGGCACTGGACGTCATCGACGCCATGGGCACCGGCCACGACGGGAGCGGAACCACCCTGCATGCCAACAGTGTCCGCGACGCGCTCGCCAGGCTGGCGGCCCTGGTCCGGCGCCATCCGGCTCAGATTCGGGCCGACCCCAGCGCGGTGGCCCGAGAGATCGCGACCAAGGTCGACATGGTGATCCATCTGGGGCGGTTCCGTGGCACGGACGGACGCGACCGCCGGGTGGTGAGCGCGCTGGGTTTGGTGACCGGCCAGATCGAGGGGGAGACGCCGGTGGTGGAGGAGATCTGCCGTTACGATCGCGCCCGCGGTGGCTGGCGCTGGTCGGTGAGGCGGCTGGACGACCTACCGACCAAGATTGCCGACAAGTTCGAGTCGGCCGGGTTGGACCTGAACCAGGTGGTGGCCTCTCTCGGAAGTGCGCCGTCCCGGGCGCTCTAGGATATGGGCTCGCTCACCATTGGCCTGGCCGCGCTGGCCGCGCTGGCCGCCGGCTGGCTGGCTGCCCTGCTCTTCCTCTCGCCCCTCGGTGTGGGTCGGGAGCGGCCGCGCGACCTGCCGAGAACTGGCCCTGGAAGATCCTTCAGGCGAAGGCTGTACCGGGCGCTGCCGCTGGTTCTGGGCGCGGTCGTGATGGGGCTTACTGCCTACCTCATCCTCGGATTGATCGCACCTGCTGTGGTCCTCGCCGCGCTCGGCTGGGGTGCTGCGGCAGCCCATGCCAGGTGGCGCCAGGCTCGGGCGGCAGCGCGGCTCGGTGCCGCCCTGCTTGGCGCCGTGGACCTATTGGCCCAGCTGTTGCCGGCTGGGCACAGCACCCGCCAAGCACTGGTTGTGCTCGCTGAGAGCGGCCCAGCCGAGCTGCGACCCGAGGTGACACGGATTCTCACGCAGCTCGACGACATGCCGATGGAAGAAGCTCTTCTGCAGGCGCAGTGGCGGCTCCGGCAACCGCTCTTCACCCTGATCGCCTCGACCCTGACCGTGGGCAACCGCTCCGGAGGTCGGCTGGCACCACTCCTGCAGGAGCTCAGCCGAGCCGCCCACCAGATCGACGCGGTCCAGGGCCAGCTGCGGGCCGAGCAGGCCCAGGGCCGACTCGGTGCCTTGGTGATCGCCGCCATGCCACTGGCGCTGTTGGCGCTCGTGCACGAGGTCAACCCCGAGTACCTGGCGCCCTATTCAACGGTAGGGGGTCAGTTTCTCCTTGGCGGTCTGATCGCTCTGGTGGTGCTCGGCTACGCCTGGATGTTGCGCATCCTGCGGCTGCCGGAGCCTGACCTGCTCCCCCTGGCCCCGCAGACCCGTCGGCCCCGATCAGCCGTGATCGCCCAGGGCTTTCTCGCCCTCAGCCCAGTGGCTGTGGCGGGAGCTGGGCCTGCCGCGGCCGGCCGGCGAGACACCCCGGCGTCAGAGCGGATGGTCTGATGCCCGCGTACCCTTGGCCCGCGGTTGCCGGACTGTGCGCCGCGCTGCTGGCTGCCGCCGTTGGCCTGCTGGTCGCCAGCTGGCCTCGCCGGCCGACCGTGGACGACTGGCTCCGGCGCCGGGGCCAGCGTCGAATCGGCTCTGCGCACAGCAATCGCGGTGAGCCCGGGAATCGTTGGAGGTGGGCAATCTCCCGGCTGGCCGCCGGGGTCAATCGACGCCTCCCGACCTCTCTCCAGGCCGCGCTGTCCGGCCTGCTGGCGCGGGCCGGTGTTGGCACCACGCCGGCCATGCTGGTGACCCGCGGCCTGCTCGCCATGGTCGCCGTGGGGTGCGCTGGGTTCGTCCTGGCTGCAGAGGGCATCCTGCCACTGAGCGTAGTGATCCTCGGTGTCCTGGCGGTGCCAGCTGCGGTCGGTGCCCAAGTCGTCCAGATGGCCGGTCGCCGCCGCCGGGCCATAGTCGACCAGCTTCCGATCCTGGTCGACCTGATGGCGTTGGAGCAGGGCGGTGGCGGGGTCGGGCCACGAGTTGCCATGGAGTTCGTCGTCGATCGGCTGGAAGGCGAGGCGGCCCAACTTCTGCGCACTTGCCTCACGGCCTCGGCGACGGCCGGGACGCCGCAACTCGACCGGCAACTGGAGATGGCAGGCGTTCAGCTCGACATCCCGGCGCTGTCCGCGCTCGCCGCGGTTGTGCGCATCCAGCGGGAGGAGGGCGTCTCGACCAGCTCGCCGCTGGGACAGTTGGCGCGGGGGCTTAGGGATCGCCAACGGGACGAGCTCCTCGCCCGCGGCCGGAAGGCACTGATCACGATGCTGTTCCCGGTCGCGCTCTGCATCCTGCTGCCCTTCATCCTGATCATCCTGTACCCGGCCCTGTCCCGGCTTACGACGGCCTTCTCATGAGCCGGAACGCCCAACTCGGCCAGGCCATGATCGAGATCGCGATCGGGGTGGCCGTCTTCCTGGCGGCCTCCCTGGGAGCGGTCCAACTGGGGGGCTCGGCACTCTCCTCCGAGGGTGCCCAGAGCGCGGCGTTGGTCGGGGCTCGGACCGCCTCGGAAGCGCCCATCCCGGGCGGCCCCCTCATAAGGCTAGAGGAGGGCCAAGCTGCCGCCGCGGCCTCGCTCGGCAACGAACTTCTCGGTACCGCGCGGCTGGGAAGCTGCTTCAGCGGTGATCCCCAGGGTGGGCTCTGCGGATTACCTCAGGATTGCCTCCAGTACGTCGGTGCCCGGCCGGTCGCCGGGACCGGCCGGCCCTGCCCCGGCGACATCTCCGGGGGGGCCAGGGCGACCACGCTAGGCCCCTCGCCGGCGGACCTGGATGGGGCCCAGAACCCCGCCTGTGGCAACTCCGGCTGCTTTGGCATCGCGCAATCCATGGTCCCCTGCAGTCACCGTGTGGCCCCCGGGCAGATCGCCATCTGCCTCGCCTACACGGCCTGGCCCGCCAGCTCGGTTGACATCTGGATCAGAGGGACCCTGCGGTCGTTGGTCCCCGTGATCGACGCCGCCGGGCTGGACGTCGTCCCGGTCAGCGTCCAGCTGCGTCTCCAGGTGGAGACCCTCGCGTCGTGAGGTGGCACCGACGCCGGAGTGCTTCGGCCGGCCAGGCCCTCGTCGAGCTGGCGATCGTTCTCCCCATGCTGCTGCTCTTGGGCGGTGGCGCGGTCGCCGTGGTGGAGATGGCGCGCAGTCAGATGGCGCTGGAGACCGCAGCTTCTGCGGCGGCGCTGGTGGCGGCCCGCGGGGTTGACGCTTCCCAGGCTTGCCTCGAAGCCCACCAGGAGCTCGCGGCTGTCCTTGCCGACAGCGATGGGTTGGTCGCCACGGGCCTGGTCGATCAACTGCGCGGGGGCTGTGCCGGGCCCATGCTGCACGCCGCTGACATGCCGGCGGCGAACGGGGGCGGCTCATTCGCCCTCTGGTTTGGCTATGGCGCCCAGAACGACACCTTCTGCCGCGTGGGGTCGAGTCCCCAATCAGGTGCGGCGACGGACGGCGACGTGGTGGCGACCGTGGTGTACCGCCCCGATCTGAACTGGATTCCGCTGGTCGGGGCGTGGCTGTCACCCCGGCTCAGCAGCACCAGCACCCAGAAGATCGACCCCTTCCGAAGCCGTGACCCACTGCGTGACCCCACCGGGGATAACTGCTGAGGTGCCAGCTCGGGATTCCGGGAGCAGGCAATGCCAGCGGGGGCAGATCCTCCCGATCTTCTGCATCATGCTCACCCTGCTGTTGCTGCCGGTGGCCGGCCTGGCGGTCGACGGTGGTCTCCTGCTCTCCAGTCACGCCACCTTGGTCGGAGCAGTCCAAGCCGCCGCTGAGGCCGGCTCTCAGGCGGTAGACGTGACCGCCCTGGAGCAGCACGCCACGTTCCAGCTCTGCGAGACGCCGGACGGCGGCCCCGATTGCGGGAACGGAGTCGGCGCCGTCGCCCAGGTGGTCTCCGCTGGCATCCGTGCCGCCTACCCCAGCTCGCTTTCCCCCTGCGTCAACGGCGGCTCTGTGCCGCTGGCCCAGGCCGCCCGGGCGCGATCTGGCTGCGCCTTTCAGGTGCTCTCCGACTGTGCCTCTGCTGGCACCCGGGAGGGGGCAGCGAACGAGCCGCCGGAAGGAGTCACGGTCATCGCCTGGCGGAGCGTCGAGCTGCCGTTGCCGGTCTTCCCGGGCTGGACGACGGTGCTGATCCGGGCGACCGCCACAGCCTGGCTGGAGCACGGGTTCGGCGCTGAGACGGCGCAGATCGGGGAGGAGGGGACGACAT
>JBEKRL010000067.1:0-9813 GCA_049518775.1 Candidatus Dormibacteria bacterium | reverse complement strand
CCTCCACGGCGTGGCCTGACCGTGCGCGTCGTCGTCTTGGGAGGGAGCGGAAGTTCAACCCCCGAGCTCTTCGATGCGCTTGCCAACTGGCCCGGAGGGACCGACCGCCGCCCCCAGCTCGAGATTGTGCTCGTCGGCCGCAGTGCCGCCAAGCTCGCCACCGTCGAGGTGGCATGCCGGGCCCGGACCGGCCAGGGCCCGCCGCTCGAGGTGACTGGGGAGACCGACCGGCGGCGAGCGCTGGCCGGCGCGGATGTGGTCCTCAATCAGGTCCGGATCGGTGGCTATGCCGCCCGAGCCTTCGACGAGTCGTTCCCATGGCCAATGGGCATCCCGGGGGAGGAGACGATGGGCCCAGGTGGGTTCGCCAACGCGGTGCGGACGGTTCCGGCGTTGCGGGCGACTTGGCGGGACATCACCGACCTCGCGCCCACGGCGCTTGTGATCAACCTCACCAACCCCGCCGGGATAGTTCAGGCCGCGGCCCTGGAGGAGTACCCGGATCTGCGGATCGTCTCCGTGTGTGACTCCCCCATGCCTGTACTCGACCAGATCGGCGAGCGGCTTGGGCGCGACCGCCAACGCGTCTGGCCGCGCTACCTCGGGATGAATCACCTCGGGTGGTGGGTTCCGGAGCCAGCCGACGGCCCCGAGGTGCTCGAGGCCGCCGCCGACCTCGCCGTGGGGAACGACCCGCTCGACGTGCGGCTCCAGGAGGCGGTGCCAATGCCGTACGTGCGCTACTACCTCCACCCCGACCGCATCCTGGCCCAGCAGCAGGGCAGGAAGACTCGAGCGCAGGTGCTGATGGATCTCGAGTCGACCCTGCTTGCCGGGTATCGCGAGGACCCAGCGGCCGACCTTCCCCGGCGAGGCGCCTACGTCTGGTATCGAATGGCCGTGGTGGCATTCCTGGACGCCTGGGTCAACGGCACCTCCGAGGCCCTGATCCTCGCCGGTGTCCGCAACGGCGGGCGGGTACCGTCCCTGCCGCCCGATGTCGTTATCGAGCTGCCCCATCGCACTCACGGCCCGGGCGACATCCGACCCCTGGCACCGGTCGACCTGCCACCACTCCCGCTCCACCTGCTCCAGGCGCACGCGACCTACGAGTCGCTCGCGGTGAAGTCGCTCGCGCCGGGAGCAGACGACGGGGCCAAGCTCCGCGCCCTCGTCGCCAACCCCATGGTCCGTGACGTCGACCGAGCCGTCGCACTCTGGCAGGCGATGCGGTCCGCTCCCTCCGGATGATCGGCCGTGGGTGATGCAACCGCCGGGGGATGCTCCGTCGCCGGCCACAACCGTGCGGGCCTACGGGTGCGTTCCCCTCAACGTCCTGCCGCGACTTGGTGCCGGCAGACCACGGGGCAGGACGGCCAAGCGACATCGGCTCGCCTCGTGGGTAGCAGTTCAGAGGATCAGGGCTCGCTGCCGCAACTGATAGGCCGGGCCATGGCCAGGCAGCCATAACGACCTAAGGTGCGAAGTCGGACTTGGCAGAAACTCGATCCCGGATTCGGCGGCCGCTGGGCCATTGGAGGGCTCACGGAGCGTGACCTCACATGGAGAGCGACGGACTAAGTGACCTCTCGGCGCCAATCCCGCAGCGGGGAGTTGGCTTGATGTCGGCCGCTCAGCAGTCCTATGATGTTGGGGACTTTGAACGACGCCAGCAACCATCTTCATCCCATTCTCCAGCGCGCCGGCGCAGTCATTTTTGACATGGATGGCGTGCTCGCCGACACCGAGCCAGCCCATGTGCAGACACTGAGAGCAGTGCTCGCTCAGCACGGTGTGGCCCTGAGCGACGCCGAGTGCGTGGCGCTCATGGGTCTGACGGCTGAGGCAACGTGGCAGTCGGTCATGTCCCATCACACTTTTTCCGGCACTCCCGAGCAGCTTACGCAGGAGTACGAGTCCATTCTGCTGGCGGCGCTCTCGGGTGGCGTCGTCGCGGTTCGTGGCGCACTCGAGCTGGTCACCATCTTGGGCCAGGAGGGCCTCCCCCTGGCACTCGCGTCCTCGTCGAGGGGCGCGGTGGTGAAGGTCGTACTAGCCGGGCTTGGGCTGACCGATGCATTCTCGACCGTCGTGTGCGGCGACGACGTTCGCCAGAGCAAGCCCGATCCCACCATCTTTCTCGAGGCCGCCCGCGGGCTGGGCATCGCCGCTGCCGCATGCGTTGTCGTCGAGGACTCGCTCAACGGCATGCAGGCCGGGCGTCTGGCGGGCATGACGGTCGTGGGCCTCCTGAGTCACTACACCGTGGGCGTCACGCTGCCTGTGGATCTTGTAGTCGAGTCCCTCACCGATCTCATTGACGCTCCCGATGTGCGCTCGAGCTAACCAGGCCTGGGGCTGACTGGCGAGCCAGGCTCCCTGGCAGGTCGCGCCGTCCGCCACGGGTGGGGACTCAGTCCCAGGTTCTGGCTCGCGGCTGCGGTACTGCCACACGCGGCACAGAGGGCGCGTCGCAGATCGCCCAGGGAGCTGCGGAGTCCTGGCACTGGAGCACCGCTTCCGTGCCCAGGAGGCGGCCACAGCGTGCCCTCGACCCGACGTGCGGCGGCGCGGGGAAGAAGCTTCCCGATTCCTGCGGTGAGCAGATGAAGCTGGCGGCCGCGGCGACCACCCACCGGCCGCCGCTCAGATCTCTGCCCACTGGAATCCCCAGCTGTTGGGCTGCGGCGAGTACCGGGGAGCGGTGATCCTGAGCTCCCCTCGAGGCCACCGCGGCCAGAACCAGGTGTTCGCTGCCCGCCATGAGGAGGCCCCGGCTCCGATGGCAGCTTCCGCCCACTCCGAGTCTGCACCAGACCCGGGCAGTTCGCTACCGGCTCGGAATTCAGTTGACTCGAACTTCAACGCGCATCAGGAGGATGAACTGGGGACAGGCGGCATCCGCCTTGCAACGAGGGCGGCCAACGATGCTTAGCTGCGCCTCGCCCTCCCGCTGGGCCACAAACCATTGCCCCCAGCCACTGGCCTTGGGCAAGGTCTGCAACACTGCGCCGGATGCGACTTGCCAGCGACTCCAGACCAGTGACAGGGAGGGGGTGCCGAGCCGCAACTCCTGATTCAAACTCAGGGTCAGCCCCTCGCCATTCCGGGGATGTCTGACTGCCAGTGGAGCAGGTGGGAGCTGGCTGGCTCCGCCCCAATCCTGATAGGTGATTCCCAGCACCTTGCCATTGGAGTCTTCAATCTCCACAGTGACCTGGCTGGCATACTGGCCACAGAGCCACACCGCCGACAGGGTTGTTGGGATCAGTGGGCAGGCGAGAGAGGGTCCGGCCGAAGGTATAGGCGGGGCGCACATCGCGGTCCCGCCACAGAGCAGTTCGAAATGCCCCGAGAGCACCACTTGCCAGACCAGACGCGAGCCGGCAATCTGGGATGCGGGGATGCCCCACGCAGCGGCCGGCGCCGCAGTGATCTGGATGACGCGGGTCGTCCCCTGGCTGCTCGATGGGGCCGAGGCTTTGGCAATCTGGCTGGCTTGGTACGGCGAGAGCCTGGTGATGGGCATAAGCGCGTCTGACCACAACCCCAGGGTGAGCAATCCCCCTGCGACCAAGACCAGCAGTGCCAGCAGGCCCACAGGCCGACGCGGATTCTCCACTCTGGTTAGACGCTTGCCGGTCACCGTGAGTTCCCTCCGACCGACCGGGAAGGGGCCATCTCCGGACGTCTGGCGCCCGTGCACCAGCCCTGCTGATTGTGACGCAGCGTTCCCGATCGTCCCCGATCACCGCCAGGCTCTTGGTCGCCTGGAAGCTGGTGATCTCCGTCCGTGGCATCGGTCATGACCGCCCATTGACGGTACGGCTTCTCCTGGCCCGCCCCCCACCCCAAACCGCCTCCATCGGGGCAGGGGAGCGGCGGTCAGGCCGTCGAGCAGCTGGGGCCAAGCTCGACCGCGAGCGAAGACTCCACCGCCGGCCTGGTGTCGCCGGACAGTTGGGAAGTTGGCGACATGGAATTTGTCGGACTGGGCGTACGAGGCACGATCGCCCGCGGGCGGGCTCGTGTCTGAACTCGCCCGCCCTCTCCTCAGGGTCGAGCGGGCCAACCGGCGAGGATCATGCTCAGCCGCTGCGCCGTGGAAGGCCACACCCTGGGGCACGGCGACCGGCTCGACTGGCGGCCATTCGACACTGAGACGCGCATCCTCCTCCGGCCAAGCTCGCAGCTGGCCACCACTGCGAGAGGGTCCAGGCGTGCTTGCCGTCGCCACCGTCGCGGGGCCTCGGTGAGGCGCTGGCAGGCACCCACTCCCCGGCGATCCCGGGACCACCCGGCGGGTCATGCCCGGCGCCGAGCCCGACTAGGCGACCAGGGCGCTGACCTTCCCCGCGATCTCCTCGCCGATCGCCAGGCACGCAGTGGCTGCTGGCGAGGGCGCGTTGAGCACGTGGACCGTCGCGCCCGCGCACACGATCGCAAAATCGTCGAGAAGGCTGCCATCCGGGGTCACCGCCTGGGCGCGTACCCCCGATGGCCCGCTTCGCAGGTCTCGGTGGGTCAGACCGGGAAGGTATCGAGCCACAGCCCGTGCGTAGGCTCGCCGCGAAAGATCGCGCCATTCCTCCTCGATGCCGACTCGGAGGTACCGGCGTGCCAGCCGGCGGACGCCCGAGTACGCCAGCAGAGACGCAACGTGGGCGGGGTCCACGTCCCGTCGCCGGTAGCCCTCGCGCGCCAGCGCCAGGACCGCGTTAGGACCGGCGCTGACCTCCCCGCTGACGTGGCGCGTCAGGTGAACACCGAGGAACGGCAGACGAGCGTCAGCAACAGGGTAGACGGCTCCCCGCACCTGATCGGCGGCACCTGACCGGAGCGTGAAGTAGTCCCCCCGGAATGGGACTATCCGCAGGCCAGTGTGCACTCCGGCGGCCCGGGCCAGCAGCTCCGCCTGCAGTCCGCCGCAATTGACCAGTCTTCGGGAGATCACGACCCCTCCGGCACTCTGCACCTCGACCGACGCCCCCAGGTCCCGCACCCCCAGTACCTCGCAGCCGAGCCTGAAGCGGACCCCGAGCCGGACCAGCCGTCGTTCAAGCGCCGCGGCTATCTGCCCGTAGTCGACCAGAGCGGTCTCGGGAACCCAGAGCCCGAGCAGGCCCGCTACGCCGGGCTCGTGGGCTCGGATTCCGGTGGGATCGAGCAGCTCCAAGCCCACGAGCCTGTTGGCGGTGCCGCGCTCCGCGAGCTTCCGAAGGCCATCGATCTCTCGGGAGGATACCGCCACCACCAACTTGCCGCTGCCCAGGACGGGGACCCCCTCCTCGGCGGCAAACTGGAGGAGTTGACTCCGGCCGCGGCGGCACAGCTCGGCCCTCTGTGACCCAGGCTTGTAGTACAGACCGGAGTGGACCACCCCGCTGTTGTGGCTGCTCTGGTGCGCGGCCACTTTGGCGGCCTTGTCGATGACCAGGATGTCGGCTCCCGGATACCGGCGCACCAAGGCCAGGGCCGTCCCCAGGCCCACCAGCCCGGCGCCCACGATCACGAAGTCATGGCGGCTGACAGGTGGGACTCGACTCCAGCCGGTCACCGGCCGAACTCGATGGTCCTGACGGGCGGCCTGCGTGCGATCATCCCCAACCAGACGGCTGAGGCTGGCCGAATTGGAGACCAGCGACACCGCCCCACCTTAGCATCGTCTTGGGCACAGGTCTGATGACACTGCCGGGTGTCACCGGTGAGCACAAGGCGCAGGACGGAGTCCACCGAGGCTGACCTGGGCATGGTCGACGACGGCCTTCAACCTCGATCCCTCATCGTGGCCGGCTGAGTCCGTCGGACCGTTCGAACCAATGCCACCGCGACGAGTGAAGCGATGGGCGGCCCTCCACCCGGCCCGCGGGAATTCCGAGTTGGATGTGAGGTTCGCACACCGGCCGTGAGCTCTGGTCGCCGTTCAGATCCGGTTGGGCGGTGTCGCTCTCTTCACCGCTGACCAGTTCCCCCGGCACTGCTCCACCGACTGCTGCCGGAGGATCGCCGCTAGTCTTGGCGGGAGGTGGCCCAATGACCGAGTTCACGGGGGAGAATGTCGAGCGCGGCGGAGCACCCCGCCAGGCTGAGGGGTGGGCGGCCAGGCACCCGGAGCCGCCCGCAGGCAAGCCTCTGGTCGGCACGCCGGTCGATGGCGGCCCGAAGGGCCGCAAGGCGGTTTCCCCGTCCAGCTGCGATGGTGAGGCCACTGACGTTGTCCGAAAGCGCGTACTCAAGCTCTCGCCTGACCTCGGTCGGGATGATGGGAAAGAGCAAGTCCCGAGAGCCTGAACCCGATCGTTGCCAGGTGAGGACACCATGACCAGCCCACTTCCCCACGACGAATTCCTGAAGATCTTCAAAAGGGTACCCCGGCTGACCGTCGAGGTCGTCGCCTGCTCCGAGCGTGGCGTGCTCCTGGTCCGGCGGACCAGCGGCCCCTGCGAAGGCCTGTGGAATCTCCCCGGCGGGACGGTCCGCTTCGCCGAGCCGTTGACCGAAGCGGTCCATCGGGTCGCTCGCGACGAGATCGGGGTCGACGTCGTCATCGAGAACTTCCTGGGATACATCGAGTACCCGAGTCACGCCCGCCAGGGGCTGGACTGGCCGGTGGGGATGGCGTTCAGCACTCACCTCGTCCCCGCCAGCGGCGACGGGCCGCCGCTCGTGCCGGGCCAGCTCGAATGGTTCGAACTGCTCCCAGGTGAGATGCACGACGAGCAGAGGACCTTCCTCCAGTCGCACGGCCTCGCCCGCTGAAGGACGTTCGAGCCACCCGACGGTTGCCGCCGTCCACGGGCTGCTGCGGGCGCCACTGGCCGACGCTAGCCCCAGGGCCGGCTCACCGTCCAGGGGTCACGTCGTGGGTGGGCCACCACCGTTGTCGCCCTCAGCCTCAGAGCCTCAGACGTCCCAGCCAGCTCCCCTCGCCACGGGAGCACTTCGGCTCCACCCCGGCCTTAGCCCCCATCGCCGACGCGGAGGGAGATCCTCAGGCCCCCGACCCTCGAGGGCCCCACTCCCGGCCACCGCCCTGGCACCCGTCCCGACCATGGTCAGCCTACCAGCCTGCATTTCAGGTGCGCGCGGCCGCGATCCACTCCCGCAGTTCCGCCACCCGCTCAGCGATGGCGTCGATCCCGCCCGGGCGAGCCGGCTCCGCTGGAATCAGTTGCGACCCAAGGCCCACTGCCACAGCCCCAGCTCGTATCCACGAGGTCACACCCTCCCGGTCGGCGGCAACGCCGCCCGTTGGCAGCAGTCTCGAGCGCGGCGACGGGCCCAACAAGTCGGCCAGAAAGCGCGGCCCGCCCACGCGAGCTGGAAAGAGTTTCACGATCACGGCGCCAGCCATCTCGGCGCCGGCGATCTCGGCCGGAGTGAACGCACCCGGAATGTAGGGAATCTTCCTGGCGTTGCAGAGAACCGCCACTTCGGGGACGAAGTAAGGAGATACCACAAAGTCCGCCCCATTCGCGATGAAGAGAGAAGCCGTTGCTGCATCCGTCACGGATCCGATCCCCAGGATGAGATCGGGCTCCTCGGGGACAGCAGTCTGAACGAGGTCGCTGAAGACGCCCAACGCCCGATCACCTCGATTGGTGAACTCAACGACGTGGGCGCCACCTGCGACACAGGCGCCCACGATGTCTCGCGCCATGGCAACGTTCGGCTGATAGAAGAGCGGGACGACCCCGGTCCGTTCGATGGTCAGGTAGACCTGTTGCTGGGAGAATCTGCTCATCGGTCTGCCTCAAGATGGAAGTTGCTGGGCGACGAGCCCAATGGAACTGCAAAACGCAAGGGTTGCTACCTCCTCCACATCAAGCCGCTCGGAATCACTGACGGTTAGTGAGGTCATGTCGAGTCCGGCTCGTCCCCACACGACGCCCACGACTGCTGGATGGCCAGCCACCTCACCTTGCCGATGCCCACCCGATATCCGGCAACCGATCAGAGAGGTCACCGCCCGCCGGGCCCAGAGCACCTCATCCCTGCCGGTCGTGGAACTCCTGACACACCTGCGCCGCCAGCGCCCATCCGCGCCAAGCATTCCCTGCGCACCGTCACGGCGGGAATGTGGCGGAGACGGACACCGTGCTGGAGGCCCCTGCCACCACCTGGCGGACCTCCCCTCGCCCCGAGGCGCCCTCCCAATACCGAAATACGTGCGTGTCAAGGTGCTCCTCACCGGCCGACTCCATCTCAGGGCAGCCCATCCTTCAGGTCTATTTGGAGACGGGCTCCGAGCTAGTTGACACTACTGCCAGTATATCCCATACTAGCCATGATGGAAGGCTCTTCCGCTCAGCGGAATCCAAGCCGCCCACGGCCGGGTACTACTGCACTGGACCGCAGCCTCGACGTCCTCGAGTCGATCCTGGCCAACGCGCCAGAGGTCCGACTTGCCACCGTCGCAGCTCAGACCGGATTCCCCAAGGCGACTGTCCACCGGATCATCGCCGTCTGGGCTCGTCGCGGGTATGTCGCCTCGACCCGCCGCGGGAGCTACGGCCCTGGCGCCCAGCTGTTCACAGCTGCCGGAATGGCACACGCTGCGCTCGATTACTCTCGCGTGGCATTGCCACTTCTCAGCAGGCTGCGCGACTACACCGACGACACAATCCACCTGGGACTGCGGCTTGGTGACGAAGCCGTCTACGTCCACAAGCTCGAAGCGAGACGCCCCTACCACATGGTCTCAGTCGTAGGGATGACGCTCTCGCTTCATTGCACTGCCATCGGCAAGGCCATCCTGGCCCACGCGACCGATCGGGAGCAGGTTCTTCGTCGCCTTCGTTTGGAGGAGCGCACAAGCCAGACCATCACCGATCGGGGGAAGCTCAAGGCTGATCTGAACACGGCTCGGCGCCGTGGATTCGCGATTGATGACGAGGAGAATGAGGAAGGAGTTCGGTGCGTCGGCGCGCCCGTCTTCGACTACCACGGGGAAGTGGTGGGTGCGATCAGCGTCTCCGCTCCGGCGGTGGTGTTCTCGCTCGACCAAGCGATCGCCCTGGGCCCTCATTTGATCGAAACGTCCACCGCCGTTTCCCTCGCGCTGGGGTTCTCCGCTCAAGCCTCGAGTGGCCTCTAGTCTCCAGTCTCTGAAGTAGCTCTTCCCACTCCTGCAGTGGCCAGCGGTGGCATCCGCTCAGCGTGCGTGGTGACCTGGGTCGCCACCACCAGCCATGCAGCCCTCCTCGCCATTCCGCCGAGATCAGCCGCTGATCTCCTCCCCGGCGGTGGTTCCCGGGGCCGGGGAAGGGACACCTCGCTCAGCTCACCAACGAACCCGGGGCTGGGTACTCGATCTCAGCGCAATTGCGTGGTATTCGTGCACAGGGGCAGGTGCCAGGCGGCGAGCGGCCCCGACGGCCGGTCAAGGGCGGACGCCACGCCCAGAGCCGCCGGTCGGCCCACCACGTGGCTCGATCGGGATTCCCGGTCAACAACCGCTGGCGAACCACGAGACGCCGGCCCTGTACGACGCCGATGCTGCGTCGGACAGCGAACCATGGACAGCCGCGGCGTCGCCTGACGTAGACTACCGGGAAGGGATCCAGGGATCTGGTCGTCTGCGGTCCCGGCAACCTGTTCAGCCGAGGGATTGCGACATGAGCCATCGAGTTGTAGGCGACACGCCCCAAGCCCCCAAGCCGGTTGGCGCCTATTCACAGGCGATTCGAGTGGGGCGCGTCATCGTCACCGCGGGCCAGATCGGGGCGGATCCGCTCACCGGCGAGCTGGTGGGACCGGACATTGAGTCGCAGACCAAGCAGGTGCTGAAGAATCTCTCTGAAGCGCTGGCTT
>JBEKRL010000066.1:0-10004 GCA_049518775.1 Candidatus Dormibacteria bacterium | reverse complement strand
ACGGCCAGGACGTGTAAGGTGTTTATCGATATGCATCTAGCGCGACACCCCCTCTCACTCGCTCTCCTCATCCTGGTCGTCCTCTTCGTCGTCTTCTTCTTGGTGGTTCCGGCGCTCACCCTGGTGATCCACCTGGTGCTGCTGGTGGCGATCGTTTGGGTGGTGATTTCGCTCCTCCGTTTCCACCGAAGTCACCAGCAGAAGCACTAGTCCGGCCACTGGCGCCGTCGGCGTGCCCACCGCCCTCCCGAGGGATCGGCTGCGCGCCTTGGTGCCGCAGTCGCACCGGGAGTGGTGCTGACCACAGGTAGCTGAGACCCGCCCTAGGACTTCTCGGCCAAGTGGTGGTGTTCCTGAAGGTATCGGCGCACCGCCAGCAGGGCCGCGATTCCGTCGCCGACCGCCGAGCCCAGCTGCTTGGTGGAACCCGCCCTGACGTCGCCGGCCACAAACACGCCGAGCATTGAGGTTCTGAACATCCCGTCCGCCTTGACGAAGCCGCGCCCATCCAGCTCGACCGAGTCCCCCAGGAAGGCGGTGTTGGGGGTGAGTCCGATGAATACGAAGGCGGCGGCAGGGTTCCAGCTGAACTCCTGGCCGCTGTTGACGTCGCGGGCCCGGACTCCCTCCAGGCGGCTCACCCCCTCGAGCCCGAGCACCTCGGTGCTGGTGTGGACCGAGAACTGGGGATGGTTGAGAACCTTGTCCTGGAGCAGCCGCGAGGCGGTCAGCTCCGGGCCCAGCTGGACGACCCGGATCCGCTTGGCGAACTGGGCCAGGAAGAGGCCCTCCTCCAGAGCCGAGTTGCCACCCCCGATCACCAGGAGTTCGTTGGAGCCCTTGTAGAAGGGACCGTCGCAGGTGGCGCAGAAGTGCACCCCGGCCCCGATCAGGTCATCCTCGCCGGGGACCCCGAGCCGGCGGTAGGAGGATCCGGTGGCGATCACCGCCGCGTGAGCGGCGATCACCTGCCCGGTCCCCAGCCGGAGCAGCACATCCTCGCCGTCGCGGGAGATCCCGGCCACCGAGACCGCGGGCAGCAGTTCCACCCCGTAGCGGCGGGCCTGGGCGATGAAGCGGTCCGCCAGGTCGGCGCCACCCACGCCCTCGGGAAAGCCCGGGTAGTTGTCGATCCGCTCGGTGACCCCGGATTGACCGCCGAGAGCGCTGCGGTCGATGACGATCGACTCCATCCCCTCCCGGGCCGCGTAGATCGCCGCCGCCAGGGCGGCGGGACCGCCTCCGACCATGGCCACGTCGTAGAAGCTGCGCTCGGCCCTGAGTGCAAGCCCCAGCTTCCTGGCCAACTCCTCGTCCGACGGCTCCAGCAGGTAGTCACCCTCCCCAAAGACCACGGTGGGAATGGTGCGACCACCCTTCTGCAACGATTCCACGAAGCTAAGCGCCTCGGGATCCTGGTCGACGTCGACCCAGCGGTAGGCGACCCGGTGCTGGGCCAGGAACTGCTTGCTGCGCTTGCAGTCAGGACACCAGGGGGCCCCGTAGACGGTGATCTCGGACATCCAGCCGCCTCCTCCAGAATTCACCTGTGAGGCCGGTCTCCGCCGGGCCGACAGCCCTAAATCTAGGGCCCCGCCCCGGAGGCCGTCCGGCAACCGAACCAAGCCTGCCTCTGAATTGGGGAAGGCCGGCTGGGGTGGACCGCCCCAGGGGGGCTCGCAATTCCCGTCATCTTCTCAGGTTCCTCCAACACAATTCCAAGAGCCAGAGGGCATACTCAGGCCAGAGAACGAGGCAAACCAAGTTCCGCTCCCGGCCGTGACCGGAGCCGGAATCCACGCTAAGCAGGAACTGGGAAAGTGGACAGCAATCAAGACCCGAACCAGCCAGATCAGTGGGCGGAGGACGTCTCCGAAGCGCCGGAGCCTGCGGCGGACAGCGCCCGGCCAGGGCCCGCGCTGGAACCCCCCGAGCCGACCGAGGCGTCCACCATGGAGTGGCCTCAGGCCGCTCCCCCGCCGGCGGACGGAGGCGCACCCCTCGGGGGCGGACCTGACGAGCCCGACGACCTGACTCCGGCCCCGCCCGGCCCCAACTGGCGGCGACGAGTGGCGGTCGTCGCGGTTGCCGCCGTGGTCCTGTTGGGAGTGGGCTTCGCCGGCTACCGGATCGGCAGCCCCGGCAGCAGCAGCACACTGGCCACCGAGCCGATCCCGACACCGGCCGCGTCCTCGGGGGTGACCGGGAGCGCCGGCACTCTCAACGTGACCAAGGTCGCCGCCGCGGTTGACCCAGCTGTGGTGGACATCACCGCGACCGACAGTTACCAGAACCAGACCGACGCGGGGACCGGGATGATCCTCACCTCCAACGGCGAGATTCTCACCAACAATCACGTGATCGAGGGCGCGACCAGCATCACCGTCCAGGTCGACGGGACCGGCACCAAGTACACCGCCAACGTGGTCGGCTACGACGCTACTGACGACGTCGCCCTGCTGCAATTGCAGAGCGCCTCCGGACTCAGCACCGTCTCCGTGGGCAACTCCTCCAGCGTCGCCGTGGGGCTGCCCGTGATCGCGATCGGCAACGCCCTCGACCTCCCCGGCAAGCCCACCGTGACCAGCGGGGCCGTGACCGCACTCAACCGGTCGATCACCGCCAGTGACGGGGAAGGCACCAGCAGCGAGCACCTGACCGGGGTCATCCAGATCGACGCTCCGCTTGAGCCCGGCAACTCTGGCGGGCCCCTGGTGAACTCCGCCGGGAAGGTGGTCGGGATGAACACCGCCGCCTCCAGCAGCAACTCCGGAGAGTGGAGCTCGGCCTCGAACGTCGGGTTCGCCATCCCCATCAACCGGGCCCTGACGATCGCCAGCGAGATCCAGCAGGGGCAGGACAGCACCACCGTCCGCATCGGGCTCCCGGCCTTCCTGGGAGTCGAGGTTGAAAATGCCGGCAGCGCCAGCGCGGGCAGCGGGTTCGGCGGGTTCGGCGGCTACACCCCCCCGGTCGACTCGGGAGCGCTGGTCACCAATGTGCTCGCCAACACGCCAGCCGCGTCGGCCGGCCTTCAGGCAGGCGACGTGATCACGGCGGTGAACGGGAGCTCGGTCAGCTCGGCCACCGCCCTGGGTTCCTCCTTTGCGGCCGACAAGCCGGGGCAGACCGTCTCGCTCACTTGGGTCGACTCATCGGACACGAGCCACACCGCCAATGTGACCCTCACCACGGGACCGGCTGAGTGACCGCCCGAAGAGTTCGGTAGCAACTCACCCCCCAGCGCCCTCCGGTCTTGTGACCGGGGGGCGACTTCTTCTTGCCGGGCCTCCAGCGGCAGAAGCGGCGCACCAGCCCAGCGCCAACTCCTGCCCAACCTGCCAGCTGGACGGCCCGCACCGCTGGGGCCCACCTCTGCCGCGCTCAGTCAGGCGAGAGCGGATCCCCCCTGCCCACCTCAGCCGAACCCCCCAATGCCCCGAACCCCCGGCCGGAGCCCACCCCTGCACTCGGGAGATGGGCCGGGGAAAGAGAATCCGTCCCGGCCGCGGCTCAGGGCGGCGCCGTGCCGGCCCGCACTGGAGAGACGTAGAGATCGCCGCCGCAGGGGTCGATGTCGGCACTGGCGGTCACCGTGCCGCCTCCTCCAGGGAGCACGATCTGCAGCTGGGTGGCGGCGGGACACGCCTCGATGCCGGTGGGCACGTCGCTGTACTGGAGCACAAAGGACGCGGATCCTCCGGCGGCAATGGTCACCAGCTCAGGAGTCGTGCTCACTGAGGTCACCCCGTCGTTGCCGTTGGACTGGGTGGTGGAGAGACTCCCATTCGCAGCCACCAGCTGCACGGCGGGGTAGCCGTCCAGGGTGCACGGCTGGGCCCCGGTGTTGGTCAGCACGAAGGCGTAGACGATGTGACCCGCTGCGGAATCTGACTGGCCTTGAGACGCCGTCATGGCGGTCGCCTGGCAGACCAGCACGGTCGCGTTGCTAGGGCTCGGGGTTGGCCGAGCCGATGCGCTGGGGCTCGGCCGGGCCGACGGACTGGGCTTGGATCCCTTCGAAGCCGCGTGGCCACCGCCGCACCCCGCCAGCAGCAGTCCGGCCAGGATGCTGAGGGCCACGCCCACGCCGTGCCGCCGGGTCATCACCAGGGGATTATCACACCGGCCCAAGGTTGGCGCACCGGTCCGCCGCCAGCGGGGGAACATTCAGAGCCTTTCGAGGGACCCGCTGCCCTCCGATGGGCACCGACCTCGGTGCCTGGCCGCACCTATCGAGTTTTCTTACCGCCAGGGTGCGATCCGAGTGCCAGGAGAAGTGGTTCGGACCTGCGGCCTCCTGCTGGGCGAGGATTCGGGCCCGGCGCTGTGCGGCCGGGGTCACAGCTGGCCGCGCCCGACGGCTCGGCCGGAGCTCAGCTGGCATCCGGGCGGCGTACCGACACCACCCTTGGCGCCGGCATCCGGCCGAGTGGTCCCGGGAGATCGATCCGCACAGCGCAGCGCCCGCCGGCGCGGCCGGGCGCCAGGGCCGGCTTAGTAGAAGATCTGGGCCAGGCGGTACAGGTCCTCCGGCACCAGGCGCGGTTCGGTGATCACCTCGGACAGCCGGGCGGTCTCCACTCTGTCGCCACGCTTGACGGGAATCGCGCCGAAGCGCCCGTCCCTCACCAGCTCGTAGGCGGCCACGCCGACCCGAGTCGCCCAGATCCGATCGTATGCGGTCGGCGTGCCACCCCTTTGGGTGTGCCCCAGGACCGTGACCCTGGTCTCGAAGCCGGTCACGTCCTCCAACTGACGGCCGAGGCGCTCTCCGATCCCGCGGCGGCTCAGCTGGACGTGCCCGAAGGCGTCGACAGGCTCCCCACCGGCGGACGGAGTGGGTAGGCCGGCCACCTCCGCCCCCTCTGAGACCGCGATGATGCTGAAGGTCTTGCCTTGCCGGCGGCGCTGGTGAAGGTGGTCGATGACCTCCTCCAAGTTGACGGCGAATTCGGGAATGACGATCATGTCGGCCCCTCCGGCGAGGCCCCCCATGAGCGTCACCCACCCGGCCTCGCGGCCCATCGCCTCGACCACCATCACCCGGTGATGCGAGGCAGCGGTGGAGTGAAGCCGGTCCACCGCCTCGGTGACCACGGAGACCGCCGTGTCGAACCCGATGCAGTACTCGGTGACCTGGAGGTCGTTGTCCACCGTCTTGGGGACACCGACCACAGGCAGTCCACGCTCCGCCAGTGCCGCGGCCACTGACAGCGTGTCATCCCCCCCCATCGCCACCAGCGCATCGATGCCAAGGCGGCCGAGATTGGTAGCGACGACTTCCATCGCACCGTCTTCTGCCAGGGGGTTGGCCCGCGAGGTACCCAGGATCGTGCCCCCCCGCGTCAGGATCCCCGACACGTCTGCAGGGCGCAGCGGGCTGGCGTCGCCGACCTCGAGCAGGCCTGCCCACCCGTTCCGCACCCCCAGCACGTCGGCCCCGGCGGCGAAAGCGCTGCGTGCCACTCCCCGGATGGCCGCATTCAGCCCCGGTGCATCTCCTCCACCAGTCAGGATCCCAATCTGCACAGGCCCATCCTCTCTTGTAAACCGGATGCTCCTTCGAGCATAGCGGGTGCGACTCATCCCAGCGTAGCGCAGCTTCCCGACCCTCGACACTCGACCGGACCCGGGATGTCGCCGAGGCGCTGGGGGAGATTCCCAGCCCGCTTGGCAGAGCCCCGGCGGCGAAACGATCGGGTCCCGGGCGCCGTGTTCCGGCAGACCCGCGGGGGCCAGGTGACCCGTATCTGCTCCGACGCGGACCAAGGCCCACAGCCTCTTGGGGAGCGGCCGTTGGGCGGCCGCAAGGTGCTGGACCCCCTGACGCCCGGCATCGGCGACCCGCGGCACCAGCGGGGCCCCAGAGCCAAGCGAAGGCAGCCGCGTCCGGCTCCTCCTTGGGCAGGGCACGGTATTCTTGGTCACGGGGTCCTCGGTCGCAGGGGAGCCCAGTCTGGATCCACCAGGGCGGCGCCCCAACTTCAAGGAGGTAGGCTTCTTGGCTCAAGCACCGCGCCCCCACGTCGCCATCATCGCCCACGACGGAAAGAAGGCCGATGTGGTCGCATTTGCCACCTACAATCGCGGGCGGCTCAAGGCCTGCTATCTCCTGGCCACCAGTACGACCGGCCATCTTCTCCACGACAAGGTCGGCCTCGACGTTCACTGTCTCAAGTCAGGGCCTCTCGGAGGTGACGCCCAGATGGCGTCCCGCGTGGTGGAGGGCGAGGTGGACGCGGTGATCTTCATCGTTGACCCCCTGGGCAAGCACCCTCACGATCCCGACATCCAGACCCTGTTGCGTATCTGCAACGTTCATGACGTGCCCCTGGCCACCAACATCGCCACCGCTGACATCCTCATGGGCTCTGAGTTGCTCTGGGAGAAGGCGAGCGTGAGGGCCAGCATCAGACGCAATCGTCGGCTCAGTGGGCCGATCTCGGAGAGTTCCGAGCCGGCGCCCAGCGACTGACTCCAGCAGGCAGAGCGCACCGGGAGGCCGGTGGCCGTCGAGGAGGACAGGCCCCAGCCCAGGAGGCGCGGACAGAGGACTACCGATCGAGCCCTTCCGGCTCCATCCCCGAGATGGGCGTCGGTGCGCTGGCGCAGCACGCCGCCCGGCGCTCAGGAGCTGCCCCTCCCGACCGCGCTGAAGTCCACTCCGAGGTCACGCTCCGACCCTGACGGCAGCCTGCCAAGCCCGGTCGAGGCGATCAGGTAGAACGGTCCGACGCCAGCCGTCACGACGAGGACGGGAGTAGGGGCGGCCGCCTGGACCTCAACGGGTGCTGCCGAGCGCCGCTGCCACCGCTTCGGGATCCTCGCAGCCAACGATCAGCTGGTCGTAGTCCGCTCCCTCCAGGCTCACCCGGACGCCGCGGGGCATGTCGTGATGGACCACCGCGAACGTCTTCACGCCCTTGCCATAGAAGGTCCCGACGGCGGCCATCCCCGGCACCGCCATACCCGGGGCGCGCAGCCCGTGCACGGCCGCAAGCGCCTTCTCCAGCACCTCAACACTTCGCACCGCCGCAGCCGGGACCCGCACCTCGCCGTGGACCGCCTCGACCTTCTCCACCGCCCGCAGGCGCACCACCAGCTCGTCGCCCTCGATCACCAACTCGGCCATCCACATCCTCCGCGTACTGATCCTATGTGTGGGAATGTTAGCAAGAGTGGGAGCTGCGCGCAATTCTGCGCGCCGACCTCCTCCGTCCGGCAGCCGCGCAACTTGGCCCGGCCGAAGCCGCGGCTATGAGCCCCGACGAACACCACCAGGCGCTTACGGCCCTCGTCGCCGGCCTGCTCGGTGACTTCGATCACCACCTTGCCCGAGGCAAGCCCCACCTGGGCCGCGACAGCGTCGCCCACCGCATAGCGGGAACGTGGCTCACCGACGCCGAGTTCGGCGATCTGCTCCGCGACGCGGCCACCTTCCTCCAGCCCCGTCAAGCCGGCCGCCGGGCGAGGCCGCAGACGTCGACTCCTCGACACCATCCTCCTGCCCGGGTCCAACGATAAGTCTGGCGCAGACGCCGCCGGTCAAGCAGTGAGCGTTGGGGGCCGCCCGCGAAGCGTTAGGTAGCCGCAGGGGGCTGGGGCGGAAGGGCGCCCGGCGACCGACGGTGAGACAATCCGGCAATGCCTTGGGGGAACCACAGAGCCGTCGTGGTGTCGGGAGCATTCGTGTTGTCAGCCACGTTGCTGGCCGGCTGCTCTGGAGGGCAGACGGTGCAACCGACCCCGCTTTCAGGCCACCGGACTGCCGTCCCCAGCGCGGTGCCGACACCTGACGGTGGTCGTTGAAACTGACCAGAGATGATCACTGAAACTGACCAGGCGAGGTAGGCGCCGAGGACGGCTTCCGAAGGTCTGAAGACAGGGAAGGACTCCCCGCAAGCTGACGGCAGTTGAAGGCCCGTCAGAGCGAGGAGTCCCCCCCAATGCTGACACAGGAGGAAGTCGTGGAAGTTTGGGCGTTGCGGAAGCGAGGCTGGACGATCGCCAGCATCGCGCGGCACCTGGGTCGGAGCCGGAACACGGGCAGGCGGTACCTGCAGGGCGAGGCGCAGCCTGGGGAGAGGAAGCGGAAGGAGGACCCGTTCGCCAGGTACGAGAAGTACGTGGCTGCCCGGCTGCAGGAGGACCCCCACCTCTGGTCCACGGCGCTGCTGGATGAGGTGCGCAAGCTGGGATACGAGCAGAGCTACGTGACCTTCAACCGGCAGCTGCGGATGCGGGGGCTGCGGCCACGGTGCGAGGGCTGTGGCAGGGGTCGGCCGCAGCCGACCATCGAGATCGAGCACCCGCCTGGGGAAGAGATCCAGTGGGATTGGAATGAGCTGCCCAAGGCGCCCTGGGGTGGGATGGCGCATCTCTTGGTGGGGACGCTGTCGCACTCGGGCAGGGCGCGCGGTGTGTTCGTGGAGGCGGAGGACCAGGCCCATCTGGCAGAGGGGGTGGACGGGGTTGTGCGCCGGCTGGGAGGGACCGCGAGGAAGTGGCGCTTCGATCGGATGGCGACGGTGGTGGACCCGGAGACCGGGAAGCTGCGAGCAAGTTGGGCGCAGGTGGCCAAGTACTACGGGGTGGAGCTAGCGGTCTGCCCGCCCCGGCGGGGCCAACGCAAGGGGGTGGTGGAGAAGCAGATCCACTTCAGCACCCAGCGCTGGTGGCGGCACGCCGAGGTGAGCACGATGGAGCAGGCCCAGGCCGAGTACGACCGGTTCTGCGCGGAGCACGGCGACCAGCGGCCGCGGCCCGGGGGCACGGTGGCGACGATGGCGGCGGCTGAGCCGCTGCTGGCGCTGCCGCCCCAGCCGTATCCGGCGGTCGTGGAGGTGACCCGCAGGGTGGGCTCCAGCAGCCTGGTGGCCTTCCGGGGCAACCAGTACGCGGTGCTGCCCGGGATGGAGGGGGCCATGGTCCAGGTGTGGCTCCGGCTCGGGAGCGGCCAGCTGGAGATCGTGGCCATGAGTGGAGCGGTGGTGGCCCGGCACCGGCTGCTGCCCAGTGGGGCACACGCGGTGGCCAGAGCACCGGAGCAGCGGGCGGCCCTGGAGCAGGCGGTCTTGCAGGCGTTCAGCACGGCGCTGCGCTGCGACCGCAAGGTCAACCGGCCGCCGGGCGAGGCTGCCAAAGCCGCCGCGGCGGAGCTGATCGGGGTCGGGCCGTCGGAGGCGGCTGTGGACCTGGAGCGCTACGCCGAGTTCGCCAGGGTGGCGCGATGAGCGAGTCGAGCCTCTACCAGCAACTGCGCTCCCACCTTGCCTACCTGCGTCTGCCGGCCATTGCTGAGGCGCTGCCCGGCCATCTGGAGCGGGCCCAGCAGAAGAAGCTCAGCCTCACCGCGCTCCTGGAGGATTTGTTCCGGGTGGAGGTAGAGTCTGCCGAGGCCCGGCGCCGGGAGGGTCGTCTGCGCTTCGCCTCCCTTCCCGCCCCCTGGCGGCTCGAGGACTTCGACTTCGATGCTCAGCCGGCCGTGGACCGGCAGCTGGTCCAGGAGCTGGCCACCCTGAGGTTCATCGACGAGGCCGCCAACGTCCTCCTGATCGGACCGCCCGGGGTGGGCAAGACCATGCTGGCGGTGTGTCTGGCCCGGCTGGCTGCGGAGTCTGGGCACCGGGTCTACTACACCACCGCCGCCGACCTGGCGGCCCGCTGCCACCGGGCCGCCCTGGAGGGGCGCTGGGCCACCACCATGCGCTTCTATGCCGGCCCCCGCCTCTTGGTGATTGATGAGCTGGGCTACCTGCCGCTGGCGGCCGAGGGTGCCTCGGCGCTCTTCCAGGTGATCACCCAGCGCTATCTCAAGGGAAGCATCTGCCTGACTTCGAACCGCTCTGTAGCCAGCTGGGGGCAGATCTTCCAGGATCCCATGATCGCCGCCGCCATGCTGGACCGCCTGCTGCATCGCAGCACCGTCCTGCAGATCGACGGCGAGAGTTACCGGATGCGGGCCCACCGGGCTCGCGTGGAGTCGCTCCGCCAGGCGGTGG
>JBEKRL010000065.1:0-10476 GCA_049518775.1 Candidatus Dormibacteria bacterium | reverse complement strand
GGTTCTCCGCCACCGTCCCCGAGAACAGCGTGGGCCGCTGCGGCACCCAGGCCAGCCGGCGGCGCCAGGAGCCAAGGTCGGCGGGCAAGACATCCGCCCCGTCGGCGAGGAACGTTCCTGCCTGGGGCCGAATCAGCCCGGCCAGCACCGCCAGCAGTGTCGACTTTCCGACGCCGCTTGGACCGGTGACCCCCAGGGATTCTCCCGGCTCCAGTCTGAGGTCGAGAGATGCGAGCACCGGGCTCGGACGGCCCGGAAAGGACACCGATACCCCCCGCAGCGCAACCCCAGCAGGCGCGAAGCCGGGCCTCGCTCGCGTGGGGACGTCAGGGACCGCAGCGGGGCCCCGCCACTCGGATCCTGAAGGCCGGACCGCCGCGACGTGCGGCGGGGTGCCGCCAGGCTGCGGTTCGCCGATCACCGCCCACAGCGCCTCCAGGGCGGTCACCCCCTCGGTGCTGGCGTGGAAGTCCGAGGAGGCGCGACGCAGGGGCAGGTACACCTCGGGAGCCAGCACCAGGATCGTCAGAGCGACGGTCAGCGTCATCTGCCCGGACAGCAGCCTGAGCCCGAGCGGCACCGCGACCAGGGCTGTCCCCACCGCGGCCAGGGTCTCCAGAACCAGGGCCGAGAGCAGCGCCACCTGCAAGGTCCCGAGCGTCTCCCGGCGGAGCTCCGCGGTGGCCCTGGCGATGGTCTCCCGCTGGGCCCGAGCGCGGCCAAAGGCGCGAAGGATCGGCAGCCCTTCCACGGCATCGAGAAACTGCCCCGACAGCTGCCCCAGCGCTCGCCAGCGGGACCGGGCCCGAGCCCGAGTGCGCTGGCCGATCAGAACCATGAACACGGGAAGCAGGGCCAGCGTGATCACCAGTATCCCTGCCGACAGCAGGTCGAGATGGGCCACCCAGCCCAGCAGCGCCAGTGGTGCCAGGACGGCGAGGACCAGCCGAGGCAGGTAGCGCCCGACGTAGCCGTCCAACCCGTCCAGGCCATGGCCGAGGGTGACCGCCACCTCACCGGTGCGACGCTGCGCCAGCTCCGCCGGGGCCAACGCGAGCAACTTGGCCAGGGCGGCGGCCCGCAGCTCCGACTTGGTGCGGCTGGCCGCTCCCGTCGCCGCCTGCTCAGATGCGAAGGCCAGGGCGGCGCGCACCAGGGTGGCGACGACCAGGCCGACCAGGGCGGCGGCTATCGCATGGTTCTCGCCGCGGTGGAAGAGGGACAGGGAGAGCGCCCTGGCGAGGAAGGTGGCCTGCGCCACCAGGCAGGCGGTGAGGCCAAGCCCGATCACCACCGACGCCGCCACCCAGAGGCGAAACGTGCGGGCCTGGCGCCAGAGGCGAGGGTCGACCGGCGAGTGCCGCCAGCCGGTCGACGAGATCACGGCCCGGCACCCACCCCCTGCTGCGACCGGCCTGGACCCGTCCCGCCCGCCGCGTCACCGCCCCCGAACCACTCCGGTGGAACCGGGGGGGACGGGGGACGGATGAGGCGCTGGCGGAAGACCCAGTAGCTCCAGCCCTGGTAGGCGAGGACGAAAGGAGTGAAGATCGCCGCGACCACCGTCATCACGAAGAGCGTCTCGTGGGCGGAGGCGGCGTTCCAGATGGTGAGCGAGCCTCCGGCCACCGTGGACACCATCACCCGGGGGAAGAGCTCCGAGAAGGCGGCCGCCGCCAGGCCCAGGACGGCCCCGGCGGTGGCTGCGAAGGCGACCCCATCCCGATGGCGTCCACTGGCCCAGAACGCCAGCGCGACCGCCCCGACCGCGAGAGCCCCGAGCACCAGCGGGACCACTGCGGGCAACCCGTCCACCACCGGCGTCGAGGAGGTGGACACACCCAGCCAGACCAGCAGGCCGGCAGTGAGGATCACCGTCGGACCGGCCAGCCAGCGAGCCCAGCGCCGGGCTCTCGCGGCCAGCTCCCCACTTGTCTTGGCCGACAGGAATACCGCCCCGTGAAGGCTGAACAGAGACAGGCTCACGAGCCCCCCCAGGATCGCGATCGGGTGAACCAGTCCAAGCAATCCCCCGTAGTAGAGGCCCCCGGGGCGGATCGGCAACCCGTGGACGAGGTCGGTGAAGGCAACCCCCCAGAGCAGAGCGGGGACGAGGCTGCCCCAGAACCGCGCCCGGTCCCAGGTCGCCCGCCAGGCGGGAGAGCGTCGGCGGCCGCGGAATTCGATGCTCACGCCGCGGACGATGAGGCCCACCAAGACCAGGAACAGTGCCAGATAGAAGCCACTGAACATCGTCGCGTACCAGGTCGGGAACGCCGCGAAGGTGGCCCCTCCTGCGACCAGAAGCCAAACCTCGTTGGCGTCCCAGGTGGGCCCGATCGAATTGAGGCAGAGTCGGCGCTCCACTTCCTCCCGAGCCACCAGAGAGGTCAGGATCCCCACCCCGAAGTCAAATCCCTCGAGTACAAAGTAGCCGGCCCAGAGGAGCCCGATGAGTGCGAACCAGGCCGTGTTCAGACTGGCAACCGGCATCAGCACCGCCCTCCGACCGGCAGCTCTCCTCGAGCCGACCCAAGCGTCCGGCGGCGAACAAACGGGGCAAGCATGCTGATCAGTAGACCAACGACGGCTCGTGCCCGGAGCCGGCCGGCTCGTCGGCATCGACCAACGGACGGCGCGCGAAGCGCAGCACCAGCATGGCGTCGATGACTCCCAGCACCGTGTAGAGGGCGGTAAAACCGCCCAGGGTCAGGGCCACCGAAGCCAGGCCCACGTTGGGCGAGATCGCCTGGGCTGTCTTCATGAGGTCTTCAACGACCCAGGGCTGACGTCCCACCTCGGTGAACAGCCAGCCGAAGGTGTTGGCGAGGAAGGGGGCCGCGATCGACAAAACCGCGACCCGCAGGAACCACCGGCTCCGCTCCAGGCGCCGTCGGCGGGCAAGCCAGACTGCCCACCCGGCAACCGCCAGCATGAGGAAGCCCAGCCCCACCATCAGCCGGAAGCTCCAGTAGGTCACCCACACGATGGGGGTGTAATTGCCGGCACCATAGCGGCGGGACTCCGCGGCCTGCAGCTGATGGATCCCGGGTACCGTCGCATCCCAGGAGAAATCCGAGATCAGGCTCAGCAGGTGGGGAATGCGCAGCTGGAAGATCGGCTGGCCGGAGAGGTTCCACATCGTCAGCACCGAGAAGCTGGCGCCCGCCTGAGTCGTGTACTGGGCTTCCGCGGCCGCCATCTTCATCGGTTGCTGTTGGTCCATGAGGCGGGCCTGGACGTCGCCGCTGATGACCGTGCCGATCACGCACACCAGAGTGAATACCGCCGCCAGCCTGGCGACCTTCTGGAACGCCGCGCTGTCATGACCCTGGAGCATCTTCCAGGCCGCAACGCCCAGCAGGAACATGCCCCCGGTCACGAAAGCGGCCAAGACTGTGTGAATGAACTCGGCCCAGACCGTGGAATTGGCCAACACCACCCAGAAGTTGGTGAGCAAGGCCTTGTGATCGACGATCGTGTAGCCGACGGGATGCTGCATCCACGCGTTCGCCACCAGGATGAAAAATGCCGAAAGGATGGTGCCAAAGCTCACGATCCAGATGGTGGCCAGGTGCAGCCCCGCCGGCAATTTGTCCCGGCCGAAGATCCACAGCCCGATGAAGGTCGACTCCATGAAGAATGCGAGCAGACCTTCGATGGCCAAGGGGGCGCCGAAGATGTTGCCCACGAAAACCGAGTAATTGCTCCAGTTCATGCCGAACTGGAACTCTTCGACGATGCCGGTAACCACGCCCATGATGAAGCCGATCAGGAATATCTGCCCAAAGAAACGTGACGCGCGATCCCAGTCCTCGTCGTGACGCAGGTAGGCGATGGTCTGCATGATCGCCACCAGCAGAGCCAGCCCGATGGTCAGCGGGACGAACAGGAAATGGTAGACAGTCGTGACGCCAAACTGCCAGCGGTCCAGAAGGGTGGTTATCATCAGCTAGCGTTGGCTGGTTGGGGCTACCAAGAATGCGTGGGACGGGAACCTAAGGCGTCAGGATAGGCAGGGGGCAATCGCTTGTCAAGGCGGCTGACGGGCCAATTTGAAGCCTGATTGCGACGTGCCAATCCCGGGGTGCTGAAGGGGCTGCGGGCCACCCATCGGGGAGCGGTGTCACGGCCGAGCTGGCCCGCCACGAGCCGCCGGGACAGCTCGGCCGTAGAGGTTGGCCTGGTCAAGGCGGCGGCCCGGTCGGCTGCGGTGGGTTCCCGAGCCCGGGGCGAAGGGGAGTCCTCGCCCACCGGCCGACCTCCGTCTATAGAGCCGCGCGGAGAGCGACGTCAGCACCTCGGTCATGTCCCGAACCAGGTCCTCCTCGTCCTCGGTGGCCTCCACCACCACCAGCCGCCGCCCGGCACCCAGCAGGGCCGCCTCGACCTACTCGGAGCCCAGCCGGGCAAGGCGGTCCGGGTGCTCAACGACGATGCACTGCACCGTCGGATCAGCGAGCAGCCGGCCCAGCTGGCGGCCGAGATCGCTGGGCTGGTCGTGCGAGGAGACCCGTGCGTACAACGCAACGCCACCGGCGCCGCCCGGCTGCCCAGCCTCTGGTCTGCCGGCCGAGGGACGAACAGTCCGATGGCCGCAATCGCCACCGTTGAATTCAGAGTCTGGTGCCGCCAGCAGGATTCGAACCTGCGACCCTGGGCTTAAAAGGCCCCTGCGCTACCACTGCGCCATGGCGGCTGACTGCAGCCTAGCGCAGCATCGGCCGAGCCGCGACGCCGCCGGCGCCGGCCTGGCCGAACTGGAGCCCCCGGAAGGTGGGGGTAGAATTCGTAGTCTCGGAGGGCCTCCGCCGGAGGCCCTAGCCAACTGCCCTGCGGCGATGGGGAGAAATGAACCAGAACGGACAGATCCAGACCGGTACCGCCCGGGTCAAGCGCGGGCTCGCCGAGATGCTCAAGGGCGGGGTGATCATGGACGTGGTCACCGCCGAGCACGCTCAGATCGCCCAGGAGGCGGGTGCCGTCGCGGTGATGGCGCTGGAGCGGGTGCCGGCGGACATCCGGGCCCAGGGGGGAGTGGCCCGGATGAGCGACCCCAAGCTGATCAAGTCGATCATGGCCACGGTGTCGATCCCGGTCATGGCCAAGTGCCGCATCGGCCACTTCGTGGAGGCCCAGATCCTGGAGGCACTGGGGGTCGACTACATCGATGAGTCCGAGGTGCTCACCCCGGCTGACGAGGAGAACCACGTCGACAAGTGGCCCTTCAAGGTCCCCTTCGTGTGCGGGGCCCGCGACCTCGGCGAGGCGCTGCGCCGGATCTCCGAGGGTGCGGCCATGATCCGCACCAAGGGCGAGGCGGGAACCGGCGACGTGGTCGAGGCGGTGCGTCACATGCGAGCGGTCAGCAAGGGAATCCGCCGGCTCCAGAGCCTGCGCCCGGACGAACTGCCCAGCGCCGCCAAGGAGCTTGGCGCCTCACTGGAGCTGGTTCGCGAGACGGCCCAGTTGGGCCGCCTTCCGGTGGTCAACTTCTCGGCCGGTGGGCTGGCCACGCCCGCCGACGCCGCCCTGATGATGCAGCTGGGCTGCGACGGTAACTTCGTTGGCAGCGGCATCTTCAAGAGCGGAGACCCGCTGCGCCGGGCCAAGGCCATCGTCGGCGCCACCACCTACTTCGACAAGCCGGAGATCTTGGCCGAGATCAGCGAGGACCTGGGTGAACCGATGGTAGGGATCGGGGTCTCCAGCCTGCGCCAGGAAGAGCTGCTCGCGGTCAGGGGAATCTGACCCCGACCGAGAGTGCGATGCCCGCCCCCAGGGTCGGCGTCCTGGCGCTCCAGGGCGACGTCCGCGAGCACCTGCGGCTGCTCCGAGCCTGCGGCGCCACCGCGGTCCCGGTGCGGCTGGCTGAGGAGCTCGAGTGCCTCCAGGGGCTGGTGATGCCGGGCGGGGAGAGCACGACCATGAGCCACCTCATCCGCCGCTTCGAGCTGCTCGAGCCCCTCCAGGAGGCGTTCGCTCGCGGCACCGCCTGCCTGGCGACCTGCGCCGGAGTCATCCTGGCCGCCCGGGAGATCAGGGACGGGCTTCCTGGCCAGCTCTGCCTGGGGCTACTGGACATCGCTGTCCGACGCAACGCCTTCGGCCGCCAGTTGGAGTCCGGGGAGGTGGATCTGGAGATCCCGGCGGTGGGGCCGGAGCCGGTCCCAGTGGCGCTGATCCGCGCTCCCTCGATCGAGGAGACGGGCGCGGGGGTCGAGGTGCTGGCGTCGTACGCGGGCCACCCGGCGGCGGTCCGCCAGGGGCGGCACCTGGCGTTGATCTTCCACCCCGAGATCACCGGGGATCCCCGCCTCCACCAGCTGTTCCTCTCCGGGCTCTAGGCGCGGGCCGGGGTCCTCCCGCCCACCACTGCGGAGAAGGAGTGGTGCCGATAGCCGCTCGGGGAGTCACACTGGTGGGCGTGCAGGTGCGCTCTGCCAGCTATCGAGACCTCAGTCCAGTGGACCAGCTCTACCGTGCCACCATGCCGGTGGAGCAGGAGTTCGACCAGCGCCTGCAGAGCGCCGGCCCGCAGAGCCCGGTGCCGGGCCCGGCTCTGGCCCGGGCGTGGTCGATTCTCACCCGTGGCCTCTCGGCGATGATGCCCCTGGCAGATGTCGGGGACCAGCTCTACGTCGCCGAGGTGCAGGGACGGATCGTGGGCTTCATCCAAGCTGAGCCGGCCCCGGGAAGGCGAGCCTGGCGAATCCTGAACCTCTGCCTGGCCCCCAGCGCCGAAGGGCACTTCGCCGGGGTCCCCCTGCTGCAGCACCTGGTCAACGAGGGGCTGGAGCGAGGGGTGACCCGGTTCCTGGTGCGCATCCCCGAGGACCACCCCCTGCAGGCGATGTTCCGAGACCAGGGCTTCCAGCCCTTCGCATCCGAGCAGATCCTCTTCCGGGAGCTGCCCAAGCCCCCCGACCACCACTCCGAGCCCTGGGAGCCGGCCAATCCCGAGGACCTCGCCGGGGTCTACCTGCTCTACCTGCGCACCGCCCCCCACGCCGTGGCGGCGGTCGAGGCACCCAACCTCACCCAGTGGCGGGCCACCTTCCAGATGGGCTGGCTGGGGCGCATGGACGGGCGGGCGGGGGACTCCCGCCACTACGTGGTCAGACGGGGCGGTGAGATCGTGGCCTGGGCCGGGGTGCGGCTCCCCTCCCGGGCCCGGCCCAGCCTGGCCAGCCTGATGCTGGACCCCCAGGAGGGCCATCTGGCGGTCGAGGTCCTGCACAGCCTGCTGGGCCAGATCCCGCCGGGGCCGTCCCTCTGCCTGCTGCGCCACTACGACGCCGAGCTCCACCGTGCGGTGGCGGCCCGGGGCTACGAGCCGGTGGCGACCCAGGTGCTGATGGCCCGCGACCTGCCACTCAAGCTCCGCGCCCACCGGCTGGCGGAGCAGAGGAAGGCGATCCTGGCCGGCGCCCTGCCGGTGGTGCAGGTGAGGGGAGCCCCCAACGCCGGCGAATGATGGGCGGGATCCTGGCCGGCGGCGCGCCTTGCGCTATATTCCGATTGTGATATCGGGTCGGCTCGGAGCTGCCAGTCTCCGGGTCGGCGCGCCCTGTCGCGGAGGGAATGGGCGCTAGCCCGCCCCTCACCCTGGCCACGAACGGGCCCTTCGCCGTGACCCCGCCGGAGGTCGGGCTTTGACCGCGACGGACCGCGCCTTCGGGCCCTCCTTCCCCGAAGAGCTGGAGCTTCTGATCGGCACCCTGCCGCGCCATCTCTACCAGGCGGTACGGAACCTGCCCGAGGAGTCGGGCGACCTCCTGGAGATCGTCCTGGACCTGGGGCGCGAGCCCGAGGCTCGCTTCGAGGGGTCGGAGGTGATCCTGAGCCCGACCCCGGTCAGCCTTGAGGACATCGCCTACGTCGCGGACCGGGTGGGGGCCTTCGGCGGGGACAACCGGGCGGGAATCGCCCGGACCCTGCACCGGATCAGCGCCATCCGGAATCGAGCCGGAGAGATCGTGGGACTCACCTGCCGGGTGGGCCGGGCGGTGACCGGAAGGGTGGAGATCATCCGCGACATCGTGGTCAGCGGCCAGAGCCTGCTGCTGCTGGGCAAGCCCGGGATCGGAAAGACGACGATGCTCCGGGAGGTGGCCCGGATCCTCGCCGACGAGAGCCGAAAACGGGTGGTGGTGGTCGACACCAGCAACGAGATCGCCGGGGACGGTGACATCCCCCACCCCGGGATCGGTCGGGCCCGCCGGATGCAGGTGGCTCGCCCCGAGCTGCAGCACGCGGTGATGATCGAGGCGGTGGAGAACCACATGCCGGAGGTGATCGTCATCGATGAGATCGGCACCGAACTGGAGGCGGCGGCAGCCCGCACCATCGCCGAGCGTGGGGTCCAGCTGGTCGGCACCGCCCACGGCAACACCCTGGACAACCTTCTGGTCAACCCCACCCTCAACGACCTCCTGGGGGGCATCCAGACGGTGACCCTCTCCGACGAGGAAGCGCGGCGACGGGGCACCCAGAAGTCTGTCCTGGAGCGCAAGGCACCACCCACCTTCGATGCCCTGGTCGAGATCATCGACCGCCACCGGGTGACCGTCCACATGCCTCTGGCGGAGGTGGTCGACGATGCCCTGAGGGGCCGGCCCCGCCCGGCCCAGCTGCGGGAGTCGCGCGAGGGCCGGGGGGTGACCACCCGGCTGGCCGAGCCCACCCCCTTTGACGATCGGGGTTCGCGCGAACTCTTTGGCGCCGACTTCGCCGGGTCCCGGCCGCGGCGCCCGGTGACGCTGGCCGACCTCTCGGACGGCCACAACGGCCAGCACCAGCTGGGCGGCGCCGACACCTCGATCTTCCCCTATGGGGTCTCCAGGGTCTACCTGGAACAGGCGATCCGGGAGCTCAAGGTGCCGATTCGGATCCAGCACCACGTCGACGACGCCGACATGGTGGTCACCCTCAAGAACTACTACCGGCGCCGGGACTCGCCCCTGCGGGCGGCGGAGGCCGAGGGGATTCCCATCTCGATCCTGCGGAGCAACACCGTCTCCCAGGTGCGCGCCTTCCTGAGCCGCCTCTACAACATCGAGGCCGGCGAGTCCAACGACGACGCCATGCGCGAGGTGCGGGAGGCCATTGAGCGGGCCCGTCAGGGGACAGTCGTGGAACTCTCGCCCCAGACCGCCTATGTGCGGCGGTTGCAGCACCAGCTGGTCGAGGAGAGCGATTTGGTCGCGCGGAGCACCGGCAAGGAACCCCGGCGCCGGCTGCGCATCTACCCCCCGAGCCAGGCCTCGCAGGCGGGCTGAGCGTGCCCGAGCGGGGCTTCTTCATCACCTTCGAGGGCATCGACGGGTCGGGCAAGAGCAGCCAGGCCCGGCGGCTGGCGGCCAGGCTGAGCCGGGAGGGCTACCTGGTCGCCGAGGCGACCGACCCTGGCACCACCGCCCTGGGCGAGAGGGTCCGGGGCCTGCTCCTGGAGCGATCCAGGGGCGGGCCGCCCGAACCCTGGGCGGAGGTGGCGCTCTTCCTGGCCGCCCGGGTGCAGCTGCTGCGGGAGCTGATCGAGCCTGGCCTGGCCACCGGGGCGGTGGTGATCTCGGACCGCTACCTCGACTCCACCCTGGCCTACCAGGGCTCGGGGAGGGGCCTGGACCAGGACGCCCTGCTCCAGCTGCACCGGGTCGCCGGCGCCGGGCTGCTGCCCGACCTCACCCTTCTCCTGGACCTCCCGGTCGAAGCGGCGCAGCGCCGCTTCGCCGCGGCGCTCCCCCTCGATCGGATGGAGGCCGAGCCGACCGCCTACCATGAGCGGGTCCGCCAGGGGTACCTGGCCCTGGCCCAGCGGTTCTCCCAACGAATCGTGGTTCTGCCGGCGAACCCACCGGCCGAGGAGCTCGCCGAGAGCTGCTGGGGGGTAGCCCGTGAACGGTTGGCAGCTAGGAGAGTGGTGTGAAACTGGTACTGGCCGTAGTTCACGAGCAGGACGCCGCCCGAGCCATCGACCTCCTGGGCAGACGAGGCTTCGGGGTCACCCGGCTCAACAGTGAGGGCGGCTTCCTGCAGCGCCGGAATTCGCTCCTTCTGCTCGGGGTCGATGACAGCCTGGTCGAGGAGGCGATCTCAACCCTCCGCTCTGTGTGCAAGCCACGCCATGAGCAGCTGGGTTCGGGACGCGCCAACCAAGGTGAGGGAGGCGAGGTCGACGTCGAGGTGGAGGTCGGCCGTGCCACCGTCTTCGTCCTCGATCTGGGACGGGTCGAACGGCTCTAACGGTGAGCTCCGCGACTCCCGGAGGGGCCGGACCCAGGCCGTCGTCGCGACGCCGCGGCCGCCGCCCAGCTTGCCGGAACCGTTGACGGTGCCTGAGCGGCCCGGTCGGAGCACCCGGCTCAGCACTCCCCGCCGCGGCCGGCAATGTCCGGGACGGGGAGGTGGTGGCTCCGGCGTCCAGCCCGGGCGCGGAGGCATGGCAGCGGGACCTCAACCCCGGGGGTGGGGAGT
>JBEKRL010000064.1:0-10552 GCA_049518775.1 Candidatus Dormibacteria bacterium | reverse complement strand
CAGGGGCACCCTTTGGGGGGGGTTCGAGCGTGTCAGCGGAGCCGACCGGCTCGTGCCCCCAGCCGCTCCTGACACGATAGCACCCGGCCGGCCCGATTTGGACCCACTGGCGGGCTCCGGCTCAACGGGTTGACCAGCTCGCCCGGCCACGGGGACCAGGAGCGGGCCAGGGCGGTGATTGAAATGCGGAGGAGCACCGAAGGCGTCAGTCCAGGTTGGCGCCGCTCTCGCCAGCGTGAGGCTTTGCGCTCGGGCAGAGCGGCCGCCGGAGAGGCTGGTGCTGGCCTCGCCGGCGTGAGCGTCGCTGGCGATTGTCTGCCTGACCGCCAAATCGCCACGCGGTCCCCACGGCTCCTGCCGGGGGATGCCGGGCCTAGACTTCCAGTGTCTGATCCGGGGGCGGGATTCGTACCCCCATGCCCCTGCGGACTGCGGTTCGCCGCCAAGAGCATCGGTCTCCGGAGCGCTGGTTCCCCACTGGTCGGTGCGGGCAACCAGACCATCACCGTGATCCAGGACCTCCTGGTGGGGCTTCGGGATCAAGGAGAGTAGCTCTTCCGACGCCAGCTCCTCGCCGTCACGGCGGGCCTAGCCCTGGCGCTGCTCGGCGCTCTGCTGAGCCGGTGGCGTGGTTGACGGGTGTGGCGCGGAGTGCCCACGGGCAGGGCGTGGATAGCGGCTGGTCTGGGGCTGGGGATCGTTGGCGATGGCGGCGCCGGGTTGGCCCTTCCTTTCTGGCAGCAGTTCCTCCACTCAGCTCTAGGGATCCCCGTCTGCGCCGGCGTCGACGACGTGCCAGCCACCAGTCGCTTCGCTGCCACCTCTTCGGGCGACCGTGGGCCCCTCTGGCTCCAGGGGCATGTACCAGTCCGGGTGGGAATCCGTCTGGCGCAGAGGGACGCCGGAATCGGTCGAGCCGGCCGTGACGGGGGACTAGACTGGTCGACCATGAGTACTCAGGAGCTGTTGAGCCGGCTGGGTGAGAACGTTTCCGTGCGCCGCGCCTTCGGCCCGGCCTATGAGAAGGGCGAGCTTCTCATCATTCCTGTGGCCCTCGTACTCGGCGGAGGCGGGGGAGGCGACGGGCTGAGGCTCCCGCCGCCATCCCTGCCGCCCGGCCCCGGCCCGGCAGAGCTGGCGAACGGCGCCGACCGAAGGGCCAATGGTGGCCTGCCAGCCGGATCGGGCGCGGGCTTCGGCGGCCTGATAATGCCGGTCGGCGTCTACGTCGTCAAGGGCGAACAGGTCCGCTGGGTTCCCGTGGTGGATGCGACTGTGGTCGTGTTGGCCAGTCTCAGCGTGATAGGCGCCCTGGCCGGACTGCGTCGCCGCGCTCGCCGGCACCAGCACCGCTAGCGAGGCGCCTCTCAGCGGGAGTGGCTTGGGCAAACACCCGCAGCGGCCAGGACCGGGCCAGGGGTGGGGGGTATCATCGCGTCGAGTCGCGGATTGCGCGAACAATCAGGCCTGGCGGGCTTCGGTCCACCAGCACAGCGCCGGGCGCACCTTGGCGACGAAGAGTTAGGTCCTGGACAACGCGGCGTGCGTCTGAGATCACCCGTTGGGGTGATTGACAGCCATCCTCGGGGGCGGGACACTGCCCCTGTCGTAGCCAGGGCCCGCGGGCGCCCCGTACGATCAAGGGCCGATCGGCGGCCAGATTGAAGGAGGGGCACTGTTGAGACGTAGAAGAGTCTTCACGCTGCTGATCGCGTTTGCTGCGCTGGCCGCGGCTGGCGGCCAGGCCACACTCACTTCGAGCGCTGCCGCCAACGCGGGGAAGGTCGGGGGAAAGCTGGTCATTGGCAATGAGACCGGCAGCACCTGGACTTGCCAGTTCAACCCCTTCAACTCGGCGGTCAGCCTCGCGTCCCTGGGCTTTGAATATGAGCCGCTCGAGGCTGTGGACATCCTCAAGACCAACGCGAACGGCACCAATCCAGTGACTCCTTGGCTGGCCACCGGATCGACCTGGAACACCACCTACACGGCGCTCACCTTCACCATCCGGAGCGGCGTGAAGTGGAGTGATGGCACGCCCTTCAGCGCCAACGATGTGGTCTATACCTTTGACGCGATGAAGGCCTCCCCCGCACTGGACCTCGACGCGGTCTGGTCGGCTGACGGTGGACCTCTGACCAGCGTGGCGCTCCAAGGCACGGACCAGGTCGTCTTCACCTTTGACGCCCCGTCCGAATCCTATTTCTACTATGTCGCCGATCAGACTCCCATCATCCCACAGCACATCTGGGGATCCCTGGACCAGAGCGAGCTCGTCTCCTACGCCGACACCAAGCCCATCGGCACCGGCCCCTACCTGGTGAAGAGCTGCTCTGAGGACAACATCGAGTACCTTCGCAACTCGCACTACTGGCAGAGCAAGCGGGGTCATCCCGTGCCCCAGATCCAGGAGATCAACTATCCCGCTTTCCTGAGCAACACGCCCTGCAACCTCTCCCTGATCGAAGGGGACGCGCAGTGGGGGGGCCAGCCCATCCCCAACATCAAGTCCTCCTTCATCGCCAAGGCCCCGGCGTTCCGCCACTACTGGTTCCCGCCCGTTGAGAACGTGTCGCTCTTCCCCAACCTCACCAACCCGCTTCTCAGCAAGCTGGCGGTTCGCCAGGCGATCACCATGGCCATCAACCGCCCGGCCGTCTCCAAGCGAGGCGAGAGTGGCTATGAGTTGCCTGCCAACCAGACCGGAATCGTGCTGCCCACCTTCAAGAAGTGGTACGAATCATCGCTCAACACCGTCAGCTACGACCCCAGCAAGGCTGACCAGATCCTTCAAGCAGCCGGTTTCAAGAAGGGCTCGGACGGCATCTACCAGGACGCCCAGGGCCAGCAGCTCTCCTTCACCATCGTCACGGTGAGTGGCTTCTCCGACTGGGACTCGTCGCTCCAGGTGATCACCCAGGACCTGAAGGCGGTCGGAATCCAGGTCACGGTCGAGGACGAGAACAGCGGCCCCTACGTGAGTAATCTCGAAAGCGGCAGCTACCAGCTCGCCTACGCTGGAGGCGGTGGGCCGTATCCACTGGACGGACCCAGTCCGTACTACGAGCTCCGCGGGATACTCTTCAGCGGCAACATCGGCTCGACGGACTACTCGCGCTTCTCGTCGCCCTCGACCGATGCCCTCTTCAACGCCTACCCCGCGGCGAGTCCGGCGCAGCAACTCACCATCATGCACGAGATCGAGAAGGTGATGGTGGACGACATCCCGGTCATCCCGGTGACGGAGGGCGTCAACTGGTTCGAGTACGACGCCCAGCACATTGGGGGCTGGCCGACTCCGTCCAACCCCTACGCGCAGCCTGCGGTTTATCAGTTCCCGGACGACGGCGTCGTCCTCACTCACCTCTATCCCATCAGCTGAGTTAACCAATGGGGGGCAGGGCCCAGACGGCGGTCGCAGGAGATGAATCAGCCGCCGCCTGGGTCCCCTTCTCGGCTTCTGTGAGCGACAACCCCCGACCTCTCGCGGTCGGACCGGTACCGGGCAGTGCGGGTCCGGAAGCAGCAGCGGATGCGGCGCCGGATGTGGCTGGTGGCCGTTGTGGCCGGCTGGCCCGGGCAGTCGGGCGCCCAGGGAGTCAGGGCAGGCTGCACGCGCTTCCAGCCCAGAGGGGCGTTCAGCCGAAGGTGAAGTCGTAGACCTGAAGGCCAGGTGATGCGCTGAGGGTCAGGGTGGCGTCGGTGAGCACACCGGCGTGGAAGAGGGTGTAGAGCCGGGGAACACCGGTCACCGCGACCGTCTTGGTCGCCCCGTCGACCGACACCTTGAGGATGCCCGAGCCGCCGAGCACAAGGTAGACGTCGTGGGCCAGGAATCGCAGCTCCAGCCTGGCATTGGCTCCAGCGGTCGCCTCCTGCGCCAGCTCGGTCCAGATTCCCGAGAGTCCGAACCCGCCGACGGGCAGGGATGCGGGGAAGCGGTAGCGCGCCGGGGCATTCTGGGCCACGACGGTGCTCGGCAGCAGGTACTGGAGCCTCTCGTAGCCGACGTAGGTCTCGGGGCTGATCTCTCCGACGGGGGTCCGGTTGGGGGCGTGGGTCGGAGGAGGGAGAGTGATGCGAGGATGCGCGTCGGTGAGCAGCTGGCGAATCAGATGCTCGGTGTTGGTGTAGTCCCCCTCTCCGAAGTGGACGTGCCGGACGTCGCCTTCCGCGTCGATCAGGTAGTCGGCGGGCCAGTACTCGTTGTCGTACGCGTCCCAGGTGGCGTAGTTGTTGTCGATGGCGACCGGGTAGTGGACACCGAGTTGGGCGGCTTCGGTTCGAACGTTGGAGACGACGTGCTCGAAGGAGAATTCCGGGGTGTGCACCCCCACGACCACGAAGCCAAACCTCGCATAGGCCCTGTACCAGGCCTCCACGTGCGGGAGGGCCCGTTGGCAGTTGATGCAGGAGTAGGTCCAGAAGTCGACCAGGACAACCCGGCCGCGCAGTGCTGCGAGCGAAAGCGGCTTGCCTCCAGCCGTGTTGAGCCAGGCGGTGATCCCCTTGAACGCGGGTGCCTTCCCGCAGTTGACCAGGCCGGTGGCGTTGGCGTTGCAGCGGGCCAGGGGCACGTGGCCGTTGCCGGTGAGGCCACTGAGCTGCTGACGGACCGAAGATGACCCCTCGACACTGCTCTGGAGCGCGCTGGTGTAGCCGGGGATGTCTCGCTGGAGACCGGCGAAGGCGTTGAACCCGATGGCCAGTGCCATGGCGATGAGGACCACTCCACTCACCTGGCGCACGCGCCGCCCCCGGTCGCGGAGTGACTTCACCCGCCGGGTGAGCTCGCTCCCGGCCAGGGCGACGAACAGGAGCGGCACAGCGGCTCCGGCGGCGAATGCGACGGTGAGGATCACTGCGGTGAGCCCGACCCGGTGTGTCGCGCCTACGACGGTGATCGCGGCCAGCACCGGCCCGGCGCACGGCACGAAGAGGACCCCGAGCGCTAGGCCGAGCAGGAACCCGCCGGCCCGGCCACTCGGATGGCCCCAGCCGATCCTGGCGAAGGGACGCTCGAGCAGCGCCTCGAGTGGCGAATACAGGAAACCCAGCCCGATCACCACGAGCAAGGCGATGCCCGCGTCACGCAGGAGACCCTGGGGGAGGTGGAGCAGGGAGAGCACCTCCGAACCAGCGAGGATCAAGAAGCTGAAGCTCGCCACCAGCCCGACGACCACGGCGACTGCACGGGCTCTGGGGAGCCACGACGGCTTCGCCGAAACCGGGGTGGTGGCACCGGCGACCAGGATTACCGGCAGCACCGGCAGGATGCAGGGCGAGATGCCGACCACGATCCCGGCCACGAAGCCGACGGCCGCGAGTTCAATCATCCGGCCGGTCCTCCGGCGTCGGCGGCTTTGGCCCCGTACCCCGACGGTCTAATATCCCCTGGCGCTGTTCCAGCCGGGCGAGGCCGCCCCACCTGTGCCGCACGGGCGGCCGGTCCGCGCTCGGGCGAGCAGTGCCGAGAGCGGAGGTCGGACCCACCCGGGTCTGAGCCCAATGGTATCCCAGGCCGTTTTCGCGGTCCGCAGTGGGGCCCAGCCTGGCTGCTTGATCGGGTTTCCCCCCGGCTTGCTCGCGGGGGCCCGGGGCCATCCCGTCTGGGGTCGTCCGACCGTCGCAACGTTGGGCACCTCCGCGCGGTTCACGTCGGGGCGCGCGCTCGCCGCGTGGGAGGCGGGACCGGGCGTCGGCCGCCTCCCACTCGGCCAGACCCCACGCGGCAGCAGTCCCCGTGGCCTTCAAGCCTCGGCCGAGGCCAACCTGCTGGAGCCGCCAGACCGTCGATCCGATCTCAAACTGGGAGTGCCGGGGGTGGGACTCGAACCCACACGCCCTTTCGGGCTGCGGTTTTTAAGACCGCTGCGGCTACCGTTACGCCACCCCGGCGTTTGAGATCAGGAGCTCCTTTCCGCGGCGATCGGAGCGGGGGATCGCGATCCGACCATGGAACCAACCTGGGAGGTCCGCTGGTCCGGAAGGGATACTTCCCGAACACCGGCCGCCTTCGGGTGCTTCGCCATGGCCACATGAGAATACCGGTCCGGATGACCGCATCCCCACTCGCTGCCGGGGATCGTCGGCGGTGCTCTCTTGTCTCAGTCCGCTGATAGGAGGGTCGTGACCGCTTGGCCGAGAGGGGGTAAGCGAAGGGGGCATCCTCCCGTCGGAGGGGGGCGCAGAGGAATGCCGCTCCGGCCCCCGAGACCGGCGGCGCTCACGGTCTCAGAGACCAGCAGCAGCGTTTGGCCTTGCGCCCGCTTCCGCACGGGCAAGGATCATTGCGGCCGATGTCGCGCCAGCGGGCTCGGGTCTGGGCGCGCACCTCGGCCATCAGCGGGCCCGGGTCGCGCCCACTCCCGGCGAGGTCGGCGAGGCGGCGCAGGACAGGGTCAGCGTAGGCGAAGAACCGCTGCAGGCCCTCGCAGAGGTAGTTGAGCTCGGGGTCTCCATCCGCTGTCACGCCGAACCGATCCTTCGGGCAGCCGCCGTTGCATGCGGCGAGCCATGGGCAGGCCCGACACTGGGCGGGCAAGTGCTCGTGCTTGTCGGCCCCGAACTGAATCTGTGCGGGGGCGTCGGCCAGTGCGCCCAGGTGGACGGTCGCTACGTCACCGAGGCGGTGCGCTGGATCCACGAAGTGGTCGCAGGAGTAGACGGCGCCGTCGTGCTCGAGGACCAGCACCCGCCCGCACGTCGGCGCCATCACGCACAGGCCGGGCACCTGGCCGGCCCAGGCCCGAAGGGCCTCGCCGAAGAGCTGGACGACCACGGCACCGAGATCGTGGCCCACCCACTCGTCGAAGACAGCGCAGAGGAAGCGCCCGTAGGCCTCAGGCGAGACCGATTCGGGCGTGGGCCCCCCGTCCGGACCCCGGCGCACGATGGGCAGGAACTGAAGGAATGTGCCCCCCAGGTCGCGCAGGCCGCGGTAGGCGCCGAGCGGGTCCTGCGCCACGATCGCCGTGACTGTGCAGAGCAGGTCGGGCTGGATGCCGCGGCGCCGCAGCCGGTCGACCGCAGCGGCCACCTGGGCGTACGTGCGTTGACCGTTCCGATAGCGGCGGAAGGCGTCGTGGGTCAGCTCGGTGCCGTCGATGCTGAGGCCGACCTCGAAACGCTCTTCGGCGAGGAAGGCGCACCAGTCGTCATCGAGCAGGGTGCCGTTGGTCTGGAGGTTGTTCCAGCAGGTCCATCCCTCGGGGAGGTGGCGGCGCTGGAGTTGAACGGCCCGCCGGTAGAAGCCGAGCCCGGCCAGGGTGGGCTCTCCGCCGTGCCAGACGAAGTGAACCAGGGGCCCGGGGCTGGCCTCGATGTACTGCTGGACGTAGCTCTCGAGCAGGACGTCGGTCATGCGGAACCGGTGCGGTCGGGGGTAGAACCTCCGCGTATCGAGGTAGTAGCAGTAGCTGCAGGCGAGGTTGCAGATGGGGCCGACCGGCTTGGCCATGACCACGAACGGCTCGCGCGAGCGGCTCGGCGCAGGGACACTCACCGGGGTGACAGCCCAGTCGCCGCCACCCGGGGCGATCCCGGTCGCAGGAGGTCGCGCAGGCGGCATCCCTACCGGGGGCCGCTCGGTGGCGGCCTGGCGGACCGGCTCCCCAGCCACGCCCCCTGATGCTACAGAGGCCGCGCCGCCTGAGTGCTGCGCGGCCCGCTTCAGGGGTCGCGAGCGTGAGGGTCGCCGAATCTTCGTGTGGGGCGGCGCGCTCAGGGGCCCTCCTGCCTGGCTTCAATACCGGCGGTCAGAGCAGCCGGCGCGAGCCTCACCAGGCACATCGGGCCGGTGCCCGAGGGCTATGGCGGATGAGCTTCTGGGGGGCCCGCCGGAGCTCGGGGGTGATGCCATCGGGGACGGCCTGCTTGGGTGCTCCGCGCCTTGGCCGGGGTCGGCATAGTGGCGCTGCTCCGGTGAGGGAGTCGGTCCGCTGCCGCGGTCGGTTCGGCACCGGCTGAGAGCGCCGCTGGAACTGGCAGGGGGCGGCCGCGGAGATGCGGCTGCGCCCGATGGGATACGGGGCAGTTGCGGCACTGAAGGACTGCACCGAGCGGGCGTCCAGGGAGAACGTGGATGGTCGCCACGGGCCCGAGCCAAGCGAACACCCCGCCGAGGAGCGCCACGTCCTGCCCCTCGCCCGCTCCGCTGGGGCTGGGCTGCGAGGCAATCGACATGGCTCTGGCAGATGGCGTGCCGCTCCCAACGGATAGCGGCCCGGCAAGCCGGTGCTTGCCGCTCCGCTCATCCTCTCCCGCCCGGCCATGATGTAGGCGTCCCGGCGCTGCTCCCGCTCCTTCAGCCGCGGGGCCGGAAGAGGGTCAGGGCCCGGCCGGGCACCCAGCCAGCCACCCCGTCGAGGCGGGGACGCCCCCCAGAGCGGATGTGATCGTCAGGGCACGATGAGAACCGGGCGCACTCCCATGGTGATGAGGCGGTTTGGAACGTTGCCAACGTGAAGGTGAGGATGGGCCGATCGGCCGACAACAATGAGATCGGCATTCTCGGTCGCCGCTAGGCGCTGGAGCTCGGTGGCCACGTCTCCCTGCGTCCATGCGAAGTCGCCGCCCACCTCCGCCGTGTCCAGTTCCTCTCTCACCAGCCGGCTGAGCTCCTCGACGGTTTCGTCGAGGTCGTCGGCGACGGAGACTGACGGGCCGAGGAAGCTGCCGAGCATGACGGCCGTGGGCAGGCGGGCCACATAGCAGGCGTGGACGCGCCCTCGGTGGCGGGCCGCCAGCTCCACAGCCAGAGCCAGGGCACGTCGGCTTTCGTCAGAGCCGTCGATCCCGACGACGATGCTCGTGGTGACCATCGGACCCCTCTCTGCCGGATGTGCCGGCTGCGGCTAGCCTGGCCCTTTCCGCCTCGCGGCCCCTGCGCTCGCGGCTTCCGTCACGGCTGAGAGGGAACCGCTTCGCCCCCCGGACCTTCGCCATCGGTCTGGAGGGACTGGAGTGTGCGTCCGGAAGGCTTGGCGTCTCCAACCGGCGCGGTTTCGCTGAGGGCCACCCCGCTGCCGGCCGCACCGCCGCCAGCCGCGGCCGGGGCGCTCTTCCGGACACCGATGTGGGCCTTCTGAGCCCTCGACTCGGCGTCCTCATGGACGTACTTGCCTCCCCGCAACGACGAGGCGATCGCCGCGACCACGCTCATGACGACCGCGACGATGAGGATGAGGGACAGACCGTGGACGAAGGAAGGGCCGACGAGGTGGGGGAAGAAGGAGCGGCTGGTCAGTCTGGCGGCCTGGGCCGCGGGCAGATGGGAGAGCACCGCAGGACCGAGCAGGCTCTTGAGGGGGTTGTCGCCCAGGAAGGCGGCGAAGATGTAGCTGAGAGGCGGCAGGTGGGAGAGCGCTGCGGCCTTGGCGGCGGGGATCCCTTGGGCCACCAGCCCGCGGAACATCGCCGTGGGGACCTTGGCGTTGAGCCCGACCACCAGCAGGGTGAAGAACAGCCCCATGGACAGCGGCATTCCGGTGCTGTTGAAGGTCACGCGCATCCCCGAGGCCGCTCCTCGGTCGCGGGCCGGGACCGAATTCATGATCGAAGAGGTGTTCGGAGCGGCGAACATGCCCCCCGCTATCCCCGAGACGAACATGACCACGGCGAAGGGCGGGTACGAGAAATTGGCCGGGAAGGTCATCATCAGCAGGTACATGGCGGCCGACAGCAGCATCCCGCCGGTGGCGAACCAACGGGCTCCGTAGCGGTCCGACAGCCTTCCGCACACGGGACCGGCCACGACGAATCCCAGTGTGAAGGGAATCAGGTATATGCCTGCCCACAGCGGGGTGTCGGCAAAGCGGTAGCCGTGCTGGGGAAGCCAGATGCCCTGGAACCAGATCATCAGCATGAACTGCAGGCCGCCCCGGCCAATCGATCCCAGGAACTGGGCCAGGTTGCCGGCGGCGAAGGCCCGGATGTTGAACAGCGAGAGGCGAAACATGGGAGCCTCTGCCTTCGTCTCGATGAAGATGAATGCGACCACCAGCGCCAGGCCACCAAAGAGCATTCCCAGCACGAAGGGGTTTCCCCAGCCGGAGAGGGAGTGCCCGTACGGTTCGATGCCGTAGGTGGCGCCGACCAGGAGCATGCCCAATCCGGCGGCGAAGGCGAGGTTGCCGGCCCAGTCGATCCGCGCCGGGATGCGGACGCCGATCTCCTTCAGCTTGAGGTAGGCCCAGATGGTCCCGAAGGCTCCGATCGGCACATTGGCGAGGAACACCCAGCGCCAGCCTAGCTGGGAGAGCAGCCCTCCGACCAAGATCCCCAGGAACGAACCCACGATGGCCGCCACCATGTTGATCCCCAGAGCGAACCCCAACTGCTTGGAGGGGAACGCGTCAGTGATGATGGCGGCCGAGTTGGCCATCAGGAGCGCGCCCCCAATTGCCTGGAACATTCGCAGGAAGACCAGCTCCAAGGCTCCGGACGAGCCGGTGCTCCACACCAGTGAGAGCAGGATCGCCCCCACGGTGAACCAGGCGAAGCCCAGGTTGTACATCCGCACCCGCCCGTAGATGTCGCCGATGCGGCCGAC
>JBEKRL010000063.1:0-10650 GCA_049518775.1 Candidatus Dormibacteria bacterium | reverse complement strand
CCCGGCGTCCCGTGGTGGACAAGGACGACTGGCTGGCCCGCGCCACCGGCATCGAAGATGTCGAGCCGTCGCCCGTCCGGGGTCCGCATCTGCAGCTCACGAATCTCCATCCTGACCTCCCCCTGTGGCACCCGACCCGGCAGCACCGAGCTTGCTCCTGGTCCGAGGGGGCTCGGTGGTTTGGGGCCGCCCAAGCCTACGTGGCGAGGGGCCGCGAAATGGGGCTCCAGGGCAGACCGCCACCGGGCGCGCGGAAGTGTAGACTCGGGCCCACCCGAGTGCCGGCCCAACCCGGGGACCCGGTCCTGCTGGGCTGTGCCGAGATAGTGAGGCTGCCGTCGTGAGCGCTGCGGCTGCGGGTGGGTCCAAGGTGGTGGTGCGCTTCTCTGCCGCCCGTCTGGTCGCCCTCTCGGCCTACTGGCTGGCGATCAACTACCTCTGGCAGGGGATGGGGGCGCTGGTCCTGCCCCGGCTGATCATCCGCACCGTTCCCGAGGGCCACCGGGGCGTCGCGGTCGCGGTGCTCGCGGGCCTGGGGGCGGTGGTGGCGATCCTGGCCCAGCCCGCAGCCGGCGCCTTCTCAGACCGCTGCCGGGTTCGCTGGGGCCGGCGCAAGCCCTTCATCTTGGCGGGGACCGTCGGCGACATCGTCTGCCTGCTCGGGCTCTCGGTGGCGGGTACCTACGCGGCCCTGGTCATCCCCTACTGCGCCCTGCAGATCTGCTCCAACACCGCCGAGGGCGCCTACCAGGGCATGCTCCCCGATCAGGTCCCCAGCGCCGACCGGGGCCGAGCCGCCGGGCACTACGGGCTGGCGGTGCTGGTGGGGACCGCGCTCGGGTTCCTGCTCACCGGGCTGCTGATCTCCCTGGGCCACATCCGTCTAGCCCTGGCGAGCGTCGGAGTGGTCTTGCTCCTGACCCTGCTGGCGACCCTGGTCTTCGTGCCAGACTCCCCGGCCCAGGAGCCGCTCCCCAGTCGCCGCCAGGCGTACCTGGGCGTATTCAGCTTCCGGCCTCGGCAGAATCCCGACTTCACCTGGCTCCTGGTCTCCCGGTTGCTGGCGTTCATGGGCACCGCTGGGCTCACGGACTTCGCGCTCCTCTTCATCAAGGCGACGTTCTACCCCGGATCCGGGAGCGCGATCGCCAACCGGGCCTCGGGAGCCACCTCCATCCTGCTAGCGCTGCTGGTGGTGGTGGCGATGCTGGTCACCCTGCCCGCCGGCCGACTCTCCCAGCGGCTTGGGCGCAAGGTCATCGTCAGGGCGGCCTGCTGGCTGGGCGCGGTCGGCACCTTCCTGCTGGTCTTTGCCAGCTCGCTGCCCCTCGTCTATCTGGTGGGCATCCTGATCGGAGGCGCCCTGGGGATGCTGCTCTCGGTGGACTGGGCCTTCATGGTCGACCTGGTCCCGCCTGAGGCGGCAGGGCGCTTCATGGGCATCTCCAACCTGGCGACGGCAGGGTCGGGCATCCTGGCCACGGTGATCGCCGGGCCGCTCCTGGATTTCGGCAATGGACTTCACCACAACGCCGGATTCCCCATGATCTTCATCTTCTTTGCGGTGTGCTTCTTCCTCGGCGGATGGCTGGTCTGGCGGGTGCGGCCCCCGGCGGAGGCCCGCATCTCCGCGGCATGAGCGCTGCCCCTCCGCCCCTCGGGGGCCCGTTCCCCAGGCCCGAGCTCAGAGCTCCGATCACGAATTCCTCCTAGCTCGCATCACCAGAGCCGTCGCGAGGTCGGCGAGCAGCCCCCAGCGCTCCGGAGCACTGCCGACGGGCGACCGCCTGGGGAGGGCCTCAGAGGCCGAACCACGCCCGCGGTCGCTGCTACCCGCTGGCCTCGCGCCCACATTGGGGAGCCGACCCCTCGACGTGGTGGTCCGCACGGCGGATTCATTCCTGCGACCAAGCACACGTCGCCTCGGCCCGCAGCTGGCTGGCCGGCACCCGCTCGACCGTTGGTCAGCTGGTCCCCGAGGACGCCTCCAGAACCGAGCGGATCGCCTCCGAGAGCGCGAGCGCGGACTCCGGGTCCAGCTCCACGGCGACCCGGGCCGACGGACCCAGCCCAGGGTTCAGGAAGTCCAGATTGAGGGTGTGTTCCTGGGGCGCGTGGACCGGGTGGTCGAAGTAGACGCTGGCGTCGGTCAGCGAGAACCAGCCCTGGCCTCCCTTGCCGCTACCTCGGACGTTCAGCGTGGCCGTCTGGTAGGTGCACACAGCCCTCTCCTCAGCTCGACAGGTGGCGTCCGAAGAACTCCCAGATCTCCGCCCAGCCCTCCTTGGCCGCCTCGGGACGGTGGCTAGGCCGGTCGGTCGCGAAGAAGGCGTGACCCGCACCGGGATAGGTGTGGAACTCGAAGTCCTTGTCCTGGGCACGAAGGATCCGCTCCAGCTCCGCGACATGCTCCGGCGAGGGGAACCTGTCCTCAGCTCCGAAGAGCCCGAGCAGCGGGGATGAGAGTTGAGGGGCGAGATGGCCCAGTGGCGTCACCTTCATAGGTCCCCCCTCGGGGGGCTCGCCGACGATGAAGGCCCCGTAGCAGACCACGGCGGCGTCGAACGGCAGGCTGCAGGCGGCGAGGAAGGCCTGGCGGCCACCCGAGCAGTACCCGATCACCCCCACCTTGCCGTTGCTGGCAGCCAGCGAGCGGAGTTGAGCAGCCGCTCCCTCAACGTCCCCAACCAGACGGTCGTCCGGGACCCCACCCTTGGCCCTGACCGCGGCCGCGGCGTCGTCCGGGCTGGCCCCTGGCGCCTCCCTCGAGTAGAGATTGGGGCAGATCGCCAAGTAGCCATGCGCGGCGAACTTCCGGGTGACCTCCTTGATCCACTCGTCGAAGCCGGGCATGTGGTGGATCACCACCACCCCGCCGTAGCTGCCCTGGTCCAGCGGCTGGGCCAGATAGGCCTCGATCTGGTCCCCGGCGTGGCCGGAGATCGACACCGTCTCCGCTCTGATGTCGTCTCTCATTGGCGAACCTTCCTCCTCACCAACCGGAACCCAGGGCCCGGCGGGAACATGGCCGGGCGGGTCCCAGCCCACTGGATTATTTCAGTTCGTCGAGCTCCCGCTCCAGCTCCCACCAGGACGGGAGCGCCGACGGATGTGGCAACCTACGCCCTACCCATGGCCGAGAGCAAATTCGCCCCATCCGGACCGACGCCACTTCTTCCCCCGACTCAACCCCCGTCCATCGACCTGGGCTCCAGCCGCATCGCGGTCGTCGGGGCCGGGGTGATGGCCGAGTCGATGATCACCGGCCTGCTGCGGCGCGGGCTGGTGCCGCCGGACCAGGTGGTCTGCAGCCATCCCCGGCCTAATCGCGGGCGGGAGCTGACCGAACGCTATGGCGTCACGGTGGTGGCCGGCAACGCCGAGGCCGCTCGGAGCGCCGACATCGTGCTCCTGGCGGTGAAGCCGCAGATGCTGCCGAGGGTGCTCAGGGACCTCGGCGGCGCGGTCAGGCCCGACGCCCTGGTCATCAGCATCGTGGCCGGTGCCAGTACCGCGGCGATCGGCTCGGCTCTGAGCCACCGCGCCATAGTCCGGGCCATGCCCAACACGCCGGCCCAGATCGGGGCCGGGGTCACCGTCTGGTACGCCACCAGGGAGGTCTCGCTGGAAGCCAAGACCAGGGTCCAGGCCCTGCTCTCAGCGCTGGGGTCCGCCTTTGAGGTCGAGGAGGAGCGCCAGGTGGCGATGGCCACCGCCGTGAGCGGCACCGGGCCTACGTACGCGTTCCTCTTCTCGGAGTCGCTCATCGAGGCAGCGGTCCACCTCGGCTTCGCTCGCCACCTGGCCCGCAGGCTGGTACTGGAGACGCTCCAGGGCTCGATCCAGTTCGCCATCCAGAGCGGCGAGCACCCAGCGCAGCTCCGCGACATGGTCACCTCCCCCGGAGGAACCTCGGCGGAAGCGCTGGCGGCGCTGGAACGGGGCCGCTTCCGCACCGTCCTGGGGGACGCCGTCTGGGCCGCTTTCCGCCGCACCCTGGAGCTGGAGGCCTCCCTGGAGGGCTCCACAGCTGGGAAGTCGGCGGAGGAGGCGAGTGGGGAGCGTGGTCGCAGGCCAGCTGGTGATCAGCACAGGTAGCTGAACTGGCGGTGAGAGCCGATGCGACGTTCGTCCAGGTAGCCGGACCCGGTCTCGTCGGCGGGTCCAAACTCGAGATCAACCTCCGCCTGGCCTCCTGGGAGTCGGCCGCACCTCAGCCAGCGGATCCGCCAGCTGGGGCGGGGCCGAGCATGCTCGTGGCCGAAGCTCAGCTCAGGGCACGCTTGACCTGCCCCGCAGCGGCGATGAGCTCCGGAGTATCGAGATTGGTGTTGCCGAACGTGAAGCCCCCGATCCCTGCAGCCAGATAGGGCTGGAGCCGCTCCACCGCCTGTTCCGGGGTGACGGGGTCCCCCGTCACCGCCAGACGCTCAGGGGGAATCCGCTCCTTGAGCTGGCGGGCCTGGGACTCGTCCAGCGCCAGCAGGCAGGGGGCCATCACGGTTCGCAGGATGGTCGTGGAGTCGCGCCCCTCCTCCTCGCAGTAGCGGTCGAGGATCTCCATCTTCCGGTGGGTCTCCTCGAGCCCCGGAAACCAGTTGGAGATGTCGGCGTACTTGGCCACCAGGCGGAGCGTCCGCTTCTCACCGGCGCCTCCCACGAGAATCTTGGGCCCCCCGGCCTGGATGGGGCGGGGCACGTTGAGGGCGCGCTCAATGCGGTAGTACTTGCCGGTGAAGCTGGGGCGCTCCTCGGCGAACATCAGCCTGGCGATCTGGAGCACCTCGTCGAGGCGGTCCATCCGCCTGCCGAGGGGCGGAAACTCGAACCCGTAACCCCGGTGCTCGTCCTCATTCCAGGCGGCCCCGATGCCCAGGATGGCCCGGCCCTTGGAGAGCACGTCCAGGGTCGTCACCATCTTCACCAGGAGCGCGGGATTACGGTAGGTGACCCCGGTCACCAGGGTGCTGAGGCGGACCTTCTCGGTGCGCTGGGCCAGCGCCGCCAGAGTCGAGTAGGACTCCAGCATCGGCTCCGTCTCCAGCCCGACGCCGCGGATCTGGTAGAAGTGGTCCATCACCGTGACCATGTCGAAGCCGGCATCCTCGGCCGCCAGCGCCAGGTGGGCCAGGTGGTCGAAGAGGGCGTCGTCGGTGACCCCGGGGAAGCTGTAGGTCGGCATGTGATAACCAAAGAATGGGGCGGCCATTGCTGCTTGCTCCTCTGCGCGGTGGACTGCTCGACGGCGCCGGACACCGAACTGTACCCGCGCTGGCAGTCAACGCGCAGCGCTGGGAGCAGACCGCCCGGGGATCTGCTTTCGAGCGGCCCAGAAGGCCGGCGCCCAGGGCCGAGGTGGCGTCAGCCCCAAGCGGCGCGGAGGAGGCGACCGGGTGGCGCGGGGCCGAGCCCACCCCACCCGCTGATCTCCAGGCGGACGCAAGGGCCCAGGTGATCCGGGGCGGCTGGTCGGAAGCCGCAGGGCCGGTGGCTGGGCCGTCCCCGGGCGTCAGTTAGGAGAGGCGGTTCTGCTTGCTGCCCGGCCCCAAACCGGTGCAGTCGCGGAAGGCGGTGGAGGTGGCGGTCCCGGTGGTGGCACGGGGCGAAATCCCGGAGATGGGGACCAGCCGGAGCAAGCACCTCTCCTGACCGGCCGGCTCAGTCGTGCTCAGTGAGCCACCGCTCGACCACCGCGTCGTAGAGTCCCCGCTCCTCCCAGAACGGCAGGTGGGAGGAGTTCTCGAAGATCACCTGCCGGCTGCCCTCGATTCCCTTGAGGAGGGTCTCTTGGAGGGCTGGGGTCGCCTCGTCGAAGCGGCCCGATAGCACCAGGGTTGGAGCTCGGATCTGGTTGAGCCGCGATTTCGCGGACCAGTCCTTGATCGACCCAATCACGTGGAATTCGGAGGGCCCATTCATGGTGTGGTAGACGGTGGGGTCGGCTTCGATCTGGGCGAAGCTGTGAGCCAATTCGTCCGGCCAGGGATCGACCCGGCAAAGGTGGAGGCGGTAATAGACGTCGCAGGCAGCGGCGTACTCAGGGTCGGCAGTGGTACCCGCCCGCTCGTGCCGGCGCAGGGTCGCCTCCACCTCGGGCGGCAGTTCCTCCCGGAGCCGATTGGCCTCTGATACGAAGTCCGGAAACGAGGCCGCGGAGTTGGAGATCACCAGCGAGCGGAGCCCCCGCGGTTGGGTGAAAGCGTGCTCCTGGGCGAGGAACCCGCCCCACGACTGCCCCAACAGGTGGTACCGCTCGGAGATTCCCAGGTGGCGCAACAGATTCTCGAGCTCGTCGAGGAAGAGCTGGACAGTCCAGAAGTCGGCGCCGCGGTCGGGAAGGTGGGTGGACCGGCCATTGCCAAGCTGGTCGTAGAAGACCACCGGCCTTCCCGAGTCGGCGAGATCTGCCATCGCCAGCAGGTAGTCATGGGTGGACCCGGGGCCACCGTGAACCAGCACCAACGGAGCCGGCCCCCCGGAGAAGCCCGGCTTGAGCTCGCCGAACACCCGATACCAGGTCTGGAACCGCCGGAAGGGGACCACTCCCTCGGAGCTGGAGGTCGGCACGGCCACAAGTCTAGCCCACGCCGCTGGAGGCCCCGGGCCAGCCTCGGTCCGGAGCCCGGCTCGGTCGACGGAGCTACAGGCGCACCAGGTAGGAACGCCCCAGGAGGACCAGGGCTCCGCCGACCAGCCCCAGGAGAAGTGCGAAGAGGATGGGTAGGAGGCGGACCGTGCTCGGCCCGGGGCCGAGGCTGCTGTGGACCAGCCCAACCAGAAGCACGAGGGCCGCACCCACCAGCACCAGGCAGCCCGCCACCAGGGTGATCACGCCCATGGTGATGTGGTAGGCAAGCTGCCCAGGGGGAAGCGTCCCGGCGCCCTCGGTTGTCCTGGACCTCCCGACGGATACGGCCCGGAGTACCAGGAACAGGAGCGCTGCCAGCAGCACCAGCAGCACCAGCAGCTCGGTCCCACCGTGGCCGAACCCCCCGCCACCTCGGAAGGCCATGCCAGCAGTATGGGTAGGTGGCCGGCGCCCGGCAAGCTCCGACGCTCTCGATCACGCGGGGAGGTGCTGGCGGTCGGCCCTAGTTGATAGCCGGCTGAGGCGGCGATGTAGGCGCCACGTCGTGGACCCGAAAGGCCACCGTGCGCGCCGGCTGCCCGGCCAGAGTCGCCACCACCAAGTACTCTCCGGCCTTGGGGAAGACCAGGTTCAGCGAGAGCGCCAGGACACTGCGGATGTCGGCGCCGGTGGGTAGCCCGGGCGGGCGGGTCGAGTTGATCTGGGTCGTCATCTCAGCGACGCGGTTCCCCACCGAATCCTCGATTGAGACCTTGAGCGGGTAGATGTTGCCGCTCGCGGTCCAGGGCACCACCACGGTCACCCCCACCCCGAGGTGGCTCACCACCGGCTGACCCGCGCTGGCGGCGCTGGGGCGCCAGTGGTCGGTCCAACCTCCTCCCGAGATGTAGAGGAGGCCGTTGATGGCCTCGACGTGATTGGCGAGGATCAGGTTCTCGATCTGGGGAGCGTCCATGCCGAGCCAAGTCTGCACCAAGCCGCGCCGGCGGGCGGTGAGCGTACCCGTCGCCCGCACCGGTTGGACCGGCCTGCGGAGTTGGATTGGACCGGTCCGCGCGTCCCCTCAGCAGATGCACGAGCCCGGCGCTGCCCGGGCCCAGACCCGGGCGGGGTTGCTGCAGGGGCTGGACTCCGGCCCCACCAGCATCGAGTCGGATCCGGCACCTTGAGCCAGAGCCGCTCGCCAGCCCCTCACGCGACTACCTGGGCGGGATCCCCTGGGGGATCCCCGCTCAGAAGGAGAAGTCGTCGTAGACCGAGCGTCGCCTGCGGCCGCCCCCGCGATCCGAGGGCTGGACCATCTCGGTGACCCGTCGAGGGTGGAGCGCTCCGGCTCGACCCTTCCATTCCCGAGGTGGCCTCCGCGGCCGGGTGCCGGGGGACCGACGGCCCGCAGGGGAACCCCTGCGCTCCGTGGTCCTCGAGCGCTTGCGGGCCCCGGTGACACGGTGCCAGGCCCCGCCGAGGGCCGAGCCGGCGGAGCCGGACCGCAGCGAAGCCGCGGCGACCCCGAAGCCGCCGAAGGCGGGTGCCCGGTGGGGCAACTTCCGCCAGATGGCCTCCCGATACAGGGCCAGCGCCAGCAGTGCGTCGAGGATCAAGAGAAGAGGCAGCCAGCGCTGGAGCTGGCGGGCAGAGCGCCCCTGGGCGGCCGCGGCCCGCTGGGCGGCCACAACCTTGGCCTCAGCCCGCCGATAGGCGAGCAGGCGGGTCTCGATCTTGGGGATCTGGGGAGCGAAGGCGACGATTCCCCCGGCCAGCCCATCCGCCACCCTGGCCCTGAAGCTCGGCTCGGCCAGAAGCTGTGAGTCCTGACGGTTGCTCATGAAGCCCACCTCGATGGTCACGGCCGGCATCGGGGCGTGGACCCAGAGTTGGGGGAGCAGCTGAATGCCCCGGTCGGCCATCCCCAGGGGACCGATGGCGCTGGCGATGCCGGTGTCGAGCTTCTGGGCCAGAGATTGGTCACGTTGGTAGGGGATGAAGACGGTCGACCCTTCCAGAGAGCCGTCAGTCCAGTCGTTGACCCACAGGCTGATGAGTACCTGGGCATGGCTCCGAACTGCGATCGACTCCGCCTGGCTGATGCTGACGTCCGTGTCGGTGGTCCTGGTCATTGCCACCTTCACTCCATCGGCCTCCAGGTCCTGGCGGAGATCCAGCCCCAGCGAGAGGGTGACGTTCTTCTCCTTCAGGCCATTGAAGGGGGAGATCGCCCCCGGATCGACCCCGCCGTGCCCGGGCATGATCGCGACCACGTACTGCCGCGGCGCCGTGAGATGCTCTGGGGCGGGTGCAGCTGCACGCGCGGACAGCACCACGGTCCCGGTTGCGAGAGCACCGCCGAGGGCGGCGATCCCGAGGGCCAGGGCAAGGACGTAGGGAGAACGGGATGGCCCCTTGCGCATCGCGACACGGCCAGTATAGGCGCAGGCGCCGATCTCGACCGGCCGACCCGCGAGGAGTGGTCGGGCGGCCGGCGGCGAGGGCCGGAGTTCGGGGACAGCGTTGACACAGAGCGAAGGCGGCGCCCTGGCCGGATCCGCGTCTGGGGTGGTCGCACCACGCGGCGAACGCTGCGTGGCCGACCGCGACGAGAGCGACGCGACCCCTCTCGAACCTCTCGAGTCGTGGTTCCAGGCCTCCGGCCTGCCCGAGTATCCGCTGCCCACCTTGCTGTCGGAGCTCTACGGCGGCCCGTTTGGATTGGCGACCCCCCTGCTCTACGCCAACTTCGTCGAGTCGCTCGACGGTGTCGCGGCACTTGGCCCGTCCTCTGGCTCCAAGCTGAGCGGCAGGAGTCAGGCCGACCGGTTCGTGATGGGTCTGCTGCGAGCCTGCGCCGACCTGATCCTGGTGGGATCGGGAACTCTGCACGGCAGCCCCGGCCACGTCTGGACCGCGGAGCACGTCTTCCCTCCGGCGGCATCGGCCTTCGCCGATCTCCGCCGTCGGCTGGGGCGGGCGGAGCGGCCAACCCTGGCGGTCGTCACCGGTAGCGGAGAGATCGACCTCGGCCACGCCGGGCTCGGCCGGGGCGGGCTGCTCCTCACGTCTGACGCAGGCAAGCGCCGGCTGGGATCTCCCCGAGGATTCGAGGTTGTCCCACTCGGTCGGGGTCCCGAGCTGGACCCGTCACGGATCGTGGGAGCGCTCCGCGAGGCGGGGAACGAGGCGCTGCTGACCGAGGGGGGGCCGCGGCTGCTCGCACACCTGGTGCGCTCGGGCCAGCTCGACCAGCTCTTCCTCACCATCTCCCCACTCCTGGCCGGGAGGACGACACGTCAGCGCCGCCCCGGCCTGGTGGACGGCGCCGACCTGCTGGGGGGAGTGCACTCGCCCTGGCTCAGCCTGCTCAGCGCCAAGCGACACCGGTCTCACCTGTTCCTCCGCTATGGGACGGAGTGGGCGGTGGGCGCGCCGGAGTCGGCGACCCTGGCCGAGTCTGGCTGAGGCCCGCCAGCAGCATCCGGGAATCCGCCTATGATCGAGAGGAGTCCAGTTCCAAGGAGAGGTCAAAATGGCTGACGAGAACGAGAAAGAGGCGGCGCCCAGCGAGGACCAGTGGCGCAGCCGCCTGTCTCCCCAGGAGTACCGCGTACTCCGCGAGAAGGGCACTGACCCCCCGTTCCGGGGCCCGTTCACCCACCCGGGCCAGCAGGGGGTCTTTCGCTGCGCCGGGTGTGGAGCCGAGCTCTTTTCCAGTGACACCCAGTTCGACTCCGGGTCCGGCTGGCCCAGCTTCACGGCGCCAGTGGATCCCGAGCGGGTGGCGTTGGACCAGGACCGGAGCTTGGGGAGTGTCCGCACCGAAGTGATGTGCAGCCGCTGCGGCGGGCACCTGGGGCACGTCTTCGATGACGGGCCCGATCCAACCGGCCAGCGCTGGTGCATCAACTCGACCAGCCTCAAGCTGGAGCAGAAGCCCGAGTCCTGAGCAACCCCAGGCCAGGGAGTGGGCCGGCCGGACTACCCGCGGCTCTCCACCACGGGCCAACCACCGGGTGAGCCATCCGCCCGGGACTGGACCGGCGCCGCTCGCCGAGATGAAGTATCGGTCG
>JBEKRL010000062.1:0-12512 GCA_049518775.1 Candidatus Dormibacteria bacterium | reverse complement strand
AACCTGGTCCTTGATCCAGGATCCGATCAGCTCCAGGGCGATCGGCGCGATCGTCTCCTCGTTCCTGGCGTACTCCGATACACGTCCGGTCTCACTGGTTTGAAAGAGGTGGTTCAGTCTTGGCAACACCTGGACCGTCATGCGAGGGTTGTGGCCGTCCCGCAATGCCCCCTCGATCGCGGCCAGGTTCTCCTCGGCGGGTACCTGGAGGTCCCTCTCGCCGTTGATCGCGAGCACCGGACACTTGACTCTCCTCAAGGCCGGCCGGGGGTCGTAGGTGAGGAAGAAACGGAGCCAGGGTGATTGGGCGATCTGGACCTGGGACTCGACGAACGCCGCCGTGTCGGAGGCGGCGTCCTGGTCGGCCGCGGAAAGCCGGGCCAGGCCCTCTCTGATCGTCAGCCGTATCCTGGCTTCGGCCACCTGGGGATCTTTCTCGCTCCGAATGATTTGGAACAGGCGCTTCTGGATGTCACGATTCACCGTGATCTGCTCGTCACTTCTGCCTTCTGCCTTCGCTACCAGGGCGCCTTGCCGAATGAGGATCTCCTCTCCTGGCAGACCAGGGCTGGCCATCAGGACGATATAGGCGACCTCCGAGGACCGGGCGGCGACCATCGGGGCGATGATGCCCCCCTCGCTGTGGCCAATGAGGCCAATCTTCGCCGGGTCGATCTCCGGGCGCGTCTTGAGCAAGGCTACCCCGGCCTCCACGTCGCCGGCCAGGTCCTCGCTCGTGACATTCCTCGTCTGGCCCGTGGAGCCACCGACCCCACGGTCGTCGACGCGCAGGACCCCGATCCCCATGCGCGTCAGGTAGTCGGCCAGCACCAGGAATGGCTTGTGGCCGAAAACCGACTCGTCGCGGTCCTGCGGGCCCGAGCCGGTGATCAGGAGCGCGGCAGGGAACAATCCCTGCCCCGTAGGGATCGTCAACGTGCCGGCGAGCGTGGCGCCGCCAGCCCTGTCCTGGTAACGGACCTCCTCCGCCCGATACGGATAGGGCTCTTGCGGTTCCTGCGGCCGCCGGAGCTCGCTCGCCCTCTCCCGCCACCTGAGAATCAGAGGGAGTGACGTCCCCGCCTGCGTGAAGTCGCCGACGATCGTTGCCCCCACGTCGTCCCTCGTGCCCTCGAACATGGCCGACAGCGTCTTCATCTCGAACCTCGTGACTCCGCCGTCACCTAGCTCGATCGCGCCGACCTTGAGGTCCATGGCACCTTGATCCGGACTGTCGACCGTGGCACTCAGTGAGCCATCGCTCTCTTGGCTCACCCGCAGGACGAGCCGCAGCTCCACCCCGCCCACCTCGAGCTTCCCCTCCCAAACGCCTTCGATAGGTCTCGGTCCGTCAGGCACCGGTCACGCTGCGCTCCCTGCGGGATTGCCGACGTACGTCAGGCGGCGTGGCGCCATCACGGGGCGCTCCGGTGGTCCTCGCGTCCGACGCTGGTGTCGACGACGAAGGCCGCACCAGCGGATCTGGGCTACTGGCAGTGCCTTGTGGGCCAGGGCCAGCTCGGCGCTCCGACCGCCGGAGTCCTCGGTCTTCCTGGCCCGCCCCCGGGCCGTGGCCGAGGTCCTCGGCGCCAGGGATAAGGATCGTTCTGAGGATCCGGCGGCGCCGACCTGGCGTTGGGGGCTTGGTCATGTAGGACTGGACGACAGCGGAGAGTTCGCGGAGAAACGCCACGTATTCGAGTTCGCTGAGCCACATTGCTGCCATGCGGTAGCCGACACCGTCGCGGGCGAGGTCCGAGCCCCCTCGGGCCAGATAGCGATCGAAGTCTCCGAGCAGGCCAGCGGTGAAAGCCATGAAGGCTTGACGGTGGTCGTCCGGAGTCATGCGGGCAACGTCGGCCGCACTAAGCTGCGCCGCCGAGAGGCGGAGCGTGTACGTGCGTTCCAGAGCGCCCCGCACCCGCCGCTCAGCCACGATGGCCAGCACTCCGGCATCTACCAACCGGGCCACGTGTCGGTAGAGGCTGGCAAGGGGCACATCCGGTAGCTCGGAGCGAAGGGCCACGGTGGTGAGCGCCCGGTCGCCCAGGAACGCCTCGACGATGCGAAGCCGGACCGGGTGCAGGAGCAGGTCAGCACTTGCCATCCTCGGCAGTATACCCTATTATCTCAGACCTGGGAAGCTTCTCACTAGCAAGAATCTTGGAGGAGGGATCGGTCAGGGCGGAGCTGGTGAGCGAGCGCGCACGGCTGCTGGTTCCTCGGGGAGCAATCGAGGGGGCGGCCATTGACGGCAAGCTGCGAAGTCCCGTTGACCCCGCGAGGGACCCCAAGGTATCCCAAGACGGACTGGCAGCTGTTCACGGCATCGGGTCCCGAGTTCACGGGTCGGTGCCATCCTGGTGGCCATCGGCCGCTGCCCCGGGGGTGACAGCCCGCCCATACCCGGGGTGGGGTTCACGCGTGTCAGCGTGGCCGACCGACTCGTCCCCCCCGCCGCGCCGTGATGAGGCCTCCGAATACTCCACCGGGCACACCAGATGGTGTGGACCGAATGGAGACGCGATTTGGAGGCGACCGGGGGGACCGCGAGGCCTGGAACGAGCGAGATGGAGCCGACTAACTGGTATGGCCGGCCACGCGGAGTTGGTTCCTCGTCGAGGACGTCCGGAAGCGGACTGCGGGCCCGGCGCTGGACCCGACATGGGGCAGGGGATGCAACGCCGTGTGGCTGGCCTCCCGGAAGTGGCAGGTCGTAGGCGTGGACTTCTCACCGGACGGGTTGGGCAAGGGGCAGCGCATGGCGGACGCCCCAGGCGTCGATGTAAAGTGGGTGGAGGCGGACCTCGTGTCGGGGATCCCTCCTTGCAACGCCATCGACCTGGTAGTGGCGATGCACCTGCAGGTGCCCATTGACCAGCGCCGAGCCGCGCTCGTCCACGCCGCCGCGCCCCTGGGCCCAGGCGGGGTGCTGCTGGTCGTTGGACACGATGCCACCAATCCGGTCGAAAGCTTGCACATCGAACGAACCGAGCGCGTGCGGCGGTCGCCCTCGATGCCTGGGTCCGCGCCGTCCGGCCCGCCTGATGGTCCGGTCGGTGGGGACTGGGTGCGACCTCAGCCCCGCGGCGCCACCGCGTCCCCGACTGCGGTGAGCCGTTCAGCGGCTTCGGCCGCCAGCTCGGCCAGCTCCGGTCCAGGCATCAGCATCCGGGGATCCGCGATCGACGCTCGAGTGCCTTCCCGTTTGGCCTCGAGAACGACGTCACAGGGGAGCAGTAGGCTGGCCGACGGGTCGAGTTCCAGTGCACGGTGAGCGAGACCGGGATTGCAGGCACCCAGGATCTTGAGCGGTGGCCGGTCGACACCGAGCCTCGCTTTGGAGGTGGCGACAACATCGATCTCGGTCAGGACCCCGAACCCCTGGTCAGCGAGTGCCTGGCGCACTACAGCCTCGGCGGGGCCGATTGGGATGCCGGCGGGTACTCCGGTCGCGTGCATCTTGAGCACCTCCGCCGGTCGGACGGAAGGTTCAGGCTAGCTTCATCAACATCCGCTGCACGCCGTCGATGGCGTAGCCCTCAGCCTCGGCCTCGGCGGGATGCTCGACGCAGTAGGTCAGCCCGGCGGCCACCAAACGAAGTCCGGCCTGTTCGAGCGCCTTGGTGGCCGCCGACAGTTGGGTCACGACATCGCGGCAGTCGCGCCCCTCGTCGAGCATCCGCTCGACCGCCTGGACCTGACCCGCCGCGCGGTGCAGCCGCCTGCGGACATCGTCGACAACTTCATCGGGCAGTCGCATCGTCGCTCCCTCCCTCTCCTTGGGTCACGCCGAAACGGGGCCGTGGTCAGGCCCCAGCTCGAATTGCCACAGCTCGGCCAGCGGCAACCCAGTGCCACCTACCTTGGCCGCCACGATCTCGACGGAGTTCGCCGGGCAAGGCGTCTCCCTTTGGGTCGCCCAGCGGACGAAGCGCCCTTCGTCGAACGACAGCGTCTCGAGCGTCCGGCATAGCTCCCCCAGTCCGGCGGCCAATTCAGCGGCGAAGAGCTGGCGGCACATCGATGGACTCCTTCGGTCACAGCGGTGGCATTGGCCATCTCGGCCGGATCGATAAGTACCCCGGAGGGTATATTCCCTCTGCCCATGATACGTGAAGGGGTATCCGGTGGTGGGGTGAAAGGAGCATTGGAGGGCCGCCATGGGCGGGTCGCAGAGGATGTTGGGTGGGACCCGGGGCGGGGGCCGGCAGGAGGCGCACGCTGCCTTTCGGGCTGGGGTGCAGCTGCTCGATGTCCGGGAACCGTCCGAGGGCGGCCCGGTCAATGCCCTTGGCGCACGCCACGCCCCCGTTGGGCATCTCCGAGGGCCGGCTTGGGCTGTCTGCCGTGCCGGGAACCGCTCGGCGAGGGTGACTCTCAGCCTCATCCGGCCCGGACCAGAGGCCGTGAGCCTGAATGGGGACATGCGAATGCGAGAGGCAGCCGGCCTGCCGCGGCAACCGGAAATGCGCAGCCGGGCACGGTGGCGGGAGACTGCCCGTCACCCTTCCCCCGGCGCTGGTCCCCGGGGGCGCCTGGTGCCGTCAGTGGCAGCGGCTCGATCCTGACCGCACCTGCCCCGGTGTACTTCGTCGGCAACAACCCGCCAAGCCGGGTGCCGGCGCAACCGCTGACGCGGTGGCCCTCCGGTGTCCTGGCCGGGCTGGCAGGAGCACGCTCACCTGGGTGAGGACGAGACCGCCCAGATCGTCTATGGACACGCCCCAGAGGCCACCCAGGACGCCGTCGAGCGGCTGCGAGAGAAGTTGCGGAAGTACCCAGTGCGGGAAGCTGCGCGGGAAGCGGGGATGACGACGCGAACTATCCAGAAGGTCCGCAACGGGACTACGGGAGTCCGGCCGAGCACGCTGGCCCGCATCCACAAGGCGGTCGAGCGTCTCTCTGTCGTCACGAGCGTGAGGTGGCTCCGCCCGCAGGCACCTACACGCCGTGGGTCAAGGCCCCGACGTCCTTATCGATAGGGTGGCCGAGACTACGGCGGCGGCGGAGCCAGGTCACCGTACGCGATACTAAAGCCGTCCGAGTTCAACACGGACGGGGTCGAGACCTGCACGGAGTCTTGGACCATGACCCATTCAGTCAAGACGTTCTGGGGTCCGCTGAGCCCCAGGCTGCCAAATGTGGTCGGCGTGTAGTCCGCAAGTACGACAATGTAGCCATCTACCTCGGGGGCTTCGACAATCCACTCCGCTGAGGTGGCGGGCCCGGTGTACGTCTGCTCGGTACTGAAGGTCCCTCCGGTCGTGTCATCGGTCAGCGAGATTCCCCAGAGAGTCCCGCTGAGTTGGTCGATGGCCACGGTGACGTCGTCTCCGGGGTTGACCGTCACCGTCGTGATATTGGTCTGAGAGGCCGGAAGGATTTCCCACCAGGGCTGAATGTAGAAGTAGTCATCATCGGCAGGATCTGGGTATTCTTCAATCCCGGCTTGGATCAGATCGGAGTTCGCGACCCCGTCGATCCCGACCCATTCTGACATGATGGTCCCTTCCTGCCCCGTGTACAAGCTGGGAACTACGAACGTCCCGTTCACTTCCGAGTAGGAGCCGCTCTGTAACGCGTACCCTGACCAGTTCTGACTGGAGACCGTGCCTGGGAGAGCCACGTAAACGGTGATTAAAAGCGGCGCCGTTGCTGTCTCGGCGGTGGGCGTGGTCGAGTCCGCCACCTCGACGGTGAAGCTGCAGGTGGTCGCAGTCGTGGGCGTGCCAGAGATCACTCCACTGGGCGAGAGGCTCAGCCCTGAGGGCAGCGAGCCCGAGACGACCTCCCATGAGTAGGTAGGTGTCCCACCGTAGGCGGTGAGGGTGGTCGAGTAGCTGTCGCCCACCGTTGCAGAGGGAAGAGACGATGTGAGCACGACGACCGGAGTGGGTGCCTCAGGCGCAAAGTAGCCGAAGGCGTCAATGACCAAGTCTGACCTACCAGCGTCGTTGAAGATGTCCATCGCCCCGGTGCCGCTGAGCGTCGCCACGGTCAGATTGGGAACCGTCTGCCCGGGACCCCAGTTCAAATCGGACGCCAGCGGTCTAGTTCCCCCAGGGTAGACCGTGAAGTAGCTGGGGGCGGTCGTATCGGTCGCGGTCACGTTGGTCACCACCGCGTTCGCATTGGAGGCGATGCCGTCGACTCCGGCCATCGCCTCGGTGAGCGTCGCGCCAGGCCCCAACGTCTGGCCGGTCTGTCTGGTGTCAAGCACGCGGACCGGACTGATGGGGCTGAACAAGCTGGCAGTCGTGGGGGTCACAGTGCCATCAGTGAAGTACCCGTCCACGTCGACCACCACGTCGGTCTTGCCGAGGTCGTTGTAGATCGAGATCTCGCCGGTCGAGCTGACCGGGACCACCACACGGTTGGGGACCGTGTCACCGCCTATCCAGTTGAGGTTCGAGGCAAGCGGCTGCGTCTCACCCTGTGGGTACACGGTGAGGTAACTGGCAGAGGTGGTATCAGTAACGGTGACATTCAGAAGCGCGGCAGTGACCCCAGAGGCGGGCACACCACCCGCACCTGTCACCTGGACATTGAGGGTGCTCCCCGGGCCCAGGGTCTGACCAGCATTGGGCTCGCCGCTACCGGCCCGGGTGTCGGTGATCCGGCTGGGGGTCAGCGGCACGTAGCTACCGGCGGTGGTACCGGACGGCTCCGGGGCGAAGTATCCCTCCAAGTCGACCACCAAGTCGGCACGGCCCAGATCGTTGTAGAAGGTGACCTGTCCAGCAGAGCCAACCGGGACGATGACCAGGTTGGGGACCGTTTCTCCTGGACCCCAGTTGAGGTTCGAGAGCAGCGGGAGGGTGCCCCCAGCGGGGTAGACGGAGAGGTAGCTGCCGGCGGTCGTATTGGTGACGGTCACGTTGAGAGCCACCGCCGTCGCGGTGGCGGGCACGCTCCCCCCGGTTACGGTCAGGTTCAGGCTGCCGGCCGGATGGAGGGTCTCCCCACTTGTCCTGGTATCCAGCAGCCGGGTTGGGGGTAGAGCGGTGTAGGCCCCGTTCGCAGTCGAGCTGGCAGCTTGGGCCGAGCCGTTCTGATCCAGACCGGACTTGCGAGGAACTGCCGGCTCCGCTGGCGGGTGGTCCTGGAGCAGTTCCGAAAGATCCACTCGGCTTTCAGCGCCGACCCAGTGGCTCCCGGTCGTGCTGGTTGTCACTCCGGTTGACACCGAGGAACCCCGTACGCTGACCGGGCGTGAAGCCGCCACGGCGGGGGTAGCCCCCCATGCGAAGCCGGCGCAGAGGAGAGACCCCGCGCAGACCAAGGCCAGTCGGGAACCCAGCGATCGCGAGTCGAGCATCTGCCGCCCTCCAACCTTACGACCCGGCATTATCCTCCGCCTCTCGGCTGTTCCGGCTCACCGGCTATGTGAACCTGGCCGCTAGAGTCTGCCCTTAAGACGAGGCTTTCGTACCGAGGTTGGCCGCATAGTCATAGCCACACTTTCGGCACCGAGTCTGCCCTTTACGGACGTCCTCTCCGCACTGCGGGCAGGTGCGGCCTCTCTTGCGGCTCATAAACCAGATCACACGCAAGATGAGCAACACGACCAGCCAGAACACAAAGATCAGGTCACCCCAATCCCGACTCCGACGGTCGTAGCAGCGTCAGAGGTGCTGAGCGACAGATTGCCACTCCACTCCACATGACTGGTGCTTGCTGTGCCCGTACCGATCCAGACCGCACAAAGGATGGTCCAGGCCCAGACTGTCCACGTCATCTTCCGCCAATGGTGCACTACCGTGAACCTCCTGCTTCGTGGCGCACCCCACGACGATCGGTTAAGAGATGGCCCGGTCGGCTGTCCAGCGTCCAAGCCAGCCTCGCGGTCACTTCGGTACCGCGGTGAACCGCCCCGGGAAAGCTGGACACTCCATTCGTTGAGGGGATGGAGGGATGGAAAGCCCGAAAAGCAAGATAGCGTCGTCCTAAACCCAGGGAGTCAAACCATTGACCCCACGGGCCTTGCAGCCGCAGCCTGACACACGCCACTGCCCTTACGGCCATCAGCAAGCCAGTAGGGCCTGAACCTTTTCCACCGCCCTTCCCGGACCGTCTTCCATTCGCATCTTCGCGCCGACGGCCGACGCCCGCTCTCGCATCTCTGACGCACGCGCGGCTGCGATCGCGCTAGACAAACCCGCGGCCGTGAGGCGCCGGACGCTCACGCTGACGGGCGCTATGCCTTGTCGGCGTAACTGGTCGGCCCAGAAGAACTGATCTGCCGCGAAAGGCATGACGACCGACGGCACACCGGCCCGAGCGGCCGAGTGCGTGGTGCCAGACCCACCGTGGTGAATCACCATGGACGTTTGGGGAAACAGCCAATCGTGTGGTGTGTCGCCAATGACACAGAAGTTCGGTGGCAGGTTCAGTGAATCCGTGCCACTCCAGCCCGGATAGAAGAGGGCTCGCTGCCCCCCTACGGCAGCAACCACGACTTCGAGTACAGCGCGCTGATCGAAGCCCACCATGCTGCCGAATCCCACATAGATCGGCGCGTCACCCGCAGCAAGAAAGTCTTGTAGTGATCCGGGGGCACCCCACTCATGCACTGGGCGCACCCACTGTCCACACATCCACACGTTGTTCGGCCAATCCACTGGCGTCGGCAACAGCGTCGGCGAGATCCCATACAGCATCGGATGACCAGACCAGAGCTTATGCCCAGATGGCAGCCCCACATTCGCCCGCGCCGCGTTGGTTGCATTGCGGAAAGCGCGCCACAGAGCTTCGGCGACGAGACGATAGCTGAAACGGTTGAGCCATCGGGGCATCGACCGAGGACCTAGGAATGGCGATGGAAACGCGGAGGTTGGAGTAAGCGGGATCATGCCCGCGCCGATGACGGGAAGGCCCAGCTTCTCGGCCGCCGAGAAACCGATGAACGCGGCGAGTCCCCCAACGATCAGCCCATCGCCGCCTGCCGCGGCCTCAAGCACCTGGCGCATCCAGGCGTCAGCGTTCTCGTTGCCGATACGTGCGAGGGTCTGGGCCGTAGCGTTCAGATTGTTCTTACCCGCGACGACAGACGAGAGGCCGGCGCTCGGTTGCAATGCTCCGTGAATATCTCCCGCCAGCGCCGCGTATGGGACACCAAGATCGCGAGCATCGCCTAACGTGCCGCCGTCGGCCAGCAAAGTCACTTCGTGACCAGCGTCCATCAAGGCGCGACAGAGTGCTGCCATCGGCCGAGTGTCCCCCTTGGTGCCGTAGGTCATGGCTACAAGCTTCATGGATTCCTCCCACGCCTCTGCACCGTGGCGGCCGACAGAGCGGCTCCGATGATGCACCGTTCCACAGCCCCGCTGCTCTTCTTACCGCCGGCCGGCCTGCCTCCGAGATTGACGTCCTGTAGCACCGGCGGGGCACACAGAAGTTCGATGGCCTATGAGATACCTCGGTGAGTCCTCTTGTCACCTGGTTGTCCTTTGGCGGTCAGCTGCCGCGGGGCCCTCACGCTCGCCCCAACCCCCGTTCCCGGGCGGTACCGTCGGCCCGATGTTCCATGCTCCCGCCACCCCTCATCTACTCAAGGGGCCCCCCTCAGGTTGTTCTCCACGCAAGGTTGCGGGTGCGTGCAGCTCGACCTTGCGGGCGGAGCGGACAGGGCAGTCCGGGGAGGTCCCTGCGCCGAGCCTCGAAGCCGGTTCCAGACCGGGGGTCCGGGGCAGTAATCGTGGCGGGTGACACGCTGGTCCCCTGACCAGCTCACGGCCCACTGGTCCGCCTGAGTCGAGACCAGCACCCTGGTGGTGGTCTCCGCCTCGGGTTCCACCCATTCGACCACCTCCCCTCACAGCTCCGAGCCCTTGGTCCATACTCGCGTCCGGCGCACTGCCAGCTGAACTCCTGCCGATCTCGATTAGTGACATGCAGAGATCGTAGGAGTCGTCGGTTGTGCCGTTCTCGGGTACCCCCGCAACCCACCTGCGCATATGGCAGCGAGCTCATAATGTGCAGATGGCATCTCTCAAGTACTCCGAGTCGATCGTGATCGCCTGTCCCGCCGAGCTGCTCTACGACATGATCTCTGACGTTACTCGTATGGGCGAATGGAGCCCCGTCTGCAAGGCCTGTTGGTGGGACGCCGGTGGTGCTCCCCGAGTTGGCGCTTGGTTCACCGGGCGCAATGAAACGTCAGAACGGACTTGGGAGACACGCTCCCAGGTCGTGGAGGCGGAGCCAGGCCGAGAGTTCGCGTTTGTGGTAGGTGGCTCGTGGATTCGGTGGGGCTACACCTTCACTCCCGTGGGAGAGGGGACTGAGGTCACTGAGTCATGGGAGTTCCTCCCGGATGGAATTGCAAGGTTCGAGGAACGATTCGGCGACCAGGCTCTGGCGCAGATTGCCGAGCGAACCGAGGCTGCCCACCAGGGAATCGCGGCGACTCTTGCAGCGCTCAAGAGGGTCGCAGAGTTGGAGTGAGCCCGATTGCATGACTCGGGAGGGTACCTTCCACTCGGCCTTAGGTGGCACCAGTCACGCCATGTGTGATAGCAGCGTCGGGGGTGGGAGTCCGCGCGAGCCGAGCCACAACCCGGGCAGGCCCAAGCCCCGCCACCGCACGCCTCGAAGCCGGTCCGCCGAGCCCCGGCTGAGCGAGGTCAGCTGGCCGAGGTACCAGTTTTTCAGAAACAAGCTCCCGTAGAAGGGGGCCGAACCGCGAAGCACGATCAGCCCGCCCCACCTGCTCGCGATGACTATCCGAGCGATCTCATCACCGCTGCAGCTCAAGATCCACCCGGTGTAGGCCCTGCCTGGCAGTACATGGCGCCGCAGCTCGACGCCGGCTACGACGTGGCCGCTCAGATGCGCCGGATGACGGACGATCTGGCTTTCTCCGCTCAGATGCGCCGAATCAAGGACGAGCACGCTCAGCGAATTGCTGAGAGTGCGCCGGTGATCGCGGCGGCCGAGGCCAGGACCGCAGCCCACGAGGCGGCGATCGCGAAGATCAAGGCCGAAGGGAAGGCGCGAGAGGCCGAGAGCTTGAAGCAGCAGAGGGTGTCGATGGAGACGGGCCAGGCAGCGGCGGCGGCGATGTGGTCCGACTACGACGAACGTGTGAAGCGTCGCCTGGCGGAGCCCGACACCTTCCTGGCGCAAGTATCCGCCCTTCAGGCTGAGACTATCGAGTTTCAGCGAGAACTCAGGAGCGGGCAGGTCGCGGCCGCTGCCCCCAGCATCGAGGAAGGTCGGAAACGTCGCCACCTAGCCGACGCCGGCTGGAAGATGACCACCGACTGGATAGAGAAGGGGCGGGTGACACGGCCGGCTGACTGGCCCGTCGCGATCTCGGCCGGGGTCGGGGAATCAAGGTTTCTGGATTCGGGCGACGATCGGGAAGCCGACCCGGCCGCCAGCCGCGGCCCCCTGATCGAGGTGCTGCACCCGGGAACCAACGAGCCTGATAGGTCCGGCACTGGAGCACCTGACACGACCGGCACGGCGGTCGAGCAGGCCGAGAACGAGCAAGTGAACACCGTAGAGCCGGCGGCCCCGAGGCGCACGATCGGAATGGCCGACCTCGAGTCGGCTACCGTCAGCCGCCAAGCCGCAGAGCTGGCCGGGCTGGCACCGTGCTTGGCGAAGGAGCTGGCAAAGCGCGGATAACAGCTCGACGCCGCCACCAAGGTTACCGAGCCCGAGGCGGCGGCAAAGCCGGAGCGAGTGGTGAAAGCAAGGGTAGTCTGGTGGGCGAAAGCATGACTTGCCTCACTGTGTCGGTGGTGGTCCGGGCTCTGGCCAACGGTCGGCACCTCATCGTCGGAGACGCGGTGATCGTCAACCATGAGGAGACGGCGATTATTGGCTAGGGACCGTGGGAAGGCTCAGGCCCGACACTCTCGATACCGGGAGCGGCATCGAGAGTAGATTCGCGCCCGCGCCGTGGTATGGAAGGCCGCCCACCAGGAGCAGCAGCGGGTCCACTTCCGCGACTGGTATTTGGCAAACCGTGAGGAGTACCTAGCCCGCAATGAGGCCAACCGCGTCGCCCACGCAGAGGAGATCCGCCAACAGCGAGCCACGTACCGAGCAGCCCACATGGCCGACAAGAGCGCGTACGACCGCACCCATAGCCAGATCAACCACGGCGAGCGGCTAGCCTGCACCGCCGAGTGGAAGCGCGCCAACCCTGAGAAGGCCGCGGCCCAAGGGCAGGAGCGCCGCGCCCGGATGGCGGGGGTCGAGTCGTAGCGGATCGACCAGCGAGCGATCTACGAGCGAGACCACTGGCGCTGCCATCTTTGCGCTGGGGACGACAATGCGGCCGCCTTGCAGTCAGGTAGCTCTATGACCAGCTTGCCGGAGTCGTCCATTCGGGAGAACGGAGCACCGCGGCGCTCGAGGCGGCCCTCAGCCCGACTTTGACACTGGTGGGCAGATTTGAGATCGAATTGGAGGGTCCGTGCCACAACAGTGAGTTGGGGAGCTGGGGAACGGATCAGGCGACAGTGGGCAGTGGGAGCCTGGTGGGGAGGGTGTAG
>JBEKRL010000061.1:0-10779 GCA_049518775.1 Candidatus Dormibacteria bacterium | reverse complement strand
TCGAGGCCTACGGCTACGGGATGTTCGGGCAGATCGCCTTCATCGCGTCGATTGTCTCCTTCGTGCTGGCGGCCGCGATGCTGATCCTCACCGCTCTGGGACTACGGCACATGCGCCGCGTCGCTCCCGACGCTGTGATCTGGATGGGGCACTCGGGCGCCACCGCCCCTATCTCGAATCCAGGGCAGATAGCCCTTGGCCCCATAGGTCAGAGAAGCATGCTCCGGTAACCACCGGCCCGTGAGCGCCACTCGGCCGCGCGGCTCTGGCTGTCTCTCACCGCCTGCGCCGCGCTCCGCGTGGCCGGTGGTAGGCCGTCAGCTGGTCGTGCGCGAGCCGAGAGCCGATCCAGCAGGCAGCTGCTCACCGTGGGCATCGGTCACGTCGTCGGTCGTCATTGGTGCGCCCCGACCAGTGCCGGACCACCGTACCCGGGATGGGCTGGCGGTCTGGGGGTGCGGCCCCACTCAATACACTTGCCCAATAGGTGCATCAGCTCACCGAGGGGACGGGGATCGGCACCAACTTTCGCAGCCACGGGGACAGCGGGCCAGGGCCGAAGGCGACGGGCACGTCCAACTCAATCGTCTGTGAGGCCCTGTCCAAGGACTATGGGCATCGGCGGGCTCTCGATGGGCTCGACCTCGAGGTGCGGGCCGGCGAGATCTTCGGCTACCTGGGTAGCAACGGTGCCGGCAAGACCACGACCATCCGCTGCCTGCTGGACCTCATCCGGCCGACCGAGGGCCGTGCCACCGTCCTCGGCCTCGACAGCCACAAAGACAGTGTGGAGGTCCGGAGAAGAACCGGCTACCTCCCCGGCGACCTGCGTCTCTACCCCCACCTGACCGCGCGGCAGCTTCTGGCCTACCTCGGCCACCTGCGCGGCGGCATGCCGGTGCAGCGTGTTGAGGAGCTGGCGCTTCGGATGGAGTGCGATCTCGGCCAGCGCTGCGGGGCCATGTCGCACGGGCAGCGGCAGAAGGTTGGTGTGATCCAGGCGCTGATGCATGACCCAGAAGTGCTCATCCTCGACGAACCGACAGCGACCCTCGATCCCCTGGTCCAGCGGACCGTGCACGACCTCCTCCGCGAGGCGCGTGACCGGGGGGCAGCCGTCTTTGTGTCGTCCCACGATCTCCCCGAGGTGACCCGTCTCTGTGACCGGGCCGGGATCCTGCGCCAGGGCAGGCTCGTGGCCGTGCAGGACGTCAACGACCTCGCTCAGCGGGGACGGCACGTGCTCTCGATCCAGTTCCTCGAACCGGTTGAGGCCAAGGTGTTCGAGGGTCTTCCCGGAGTCTCGCAGGTCATCTCCAACGATCGCACCCTCACGCTCACGGTGAGCGGTGACCTCGACGCCGTCGTGAAGACCGCGGCGCGCTTCCAGGTCCACGATCTCCACAGCGCCGAGGTCGACCTCGACGAGGTGTTCCGAGACTACTACCGGTCGGAGGCCACCGATGCACGCTGACGTCTTCCGCCGAGAGGTCGCCGACCATGGGCGCGCGATCCTGGCCTGGAGCGTCGGTGCGCTGCTGGTCTCGGCGATGTACATCCTCTTCTATCCCACGATCCACAGCAGCGGCGTCGGGGTGCAGCATCTCCTCAACTCCATGCCCAAGGCATTTCGGGATGCCTTCCTCGGCGCCGGGGTTAATTACCTCTCCCCCGCGGGGTACCTCGGCACCGAGCTCTTCAGCATCCTCATGCCGGCGCTGCTGCTGGTGATGGGCATCCTCGCCGGCGGCCGGGCCCTGGCGGGGGAGGAGCGGAACGGGACGATCGATCTCCTCCTGGCAACACCCATCCGCCGCCGCCGACTTGCCTTTGAGAAGGCCGGAGGCGCGCTGCTGCCGCTGTTCGCCGTGGCGGCGGTGGTCTGGGTTGCGGTCGCGGTCATCGGCCCGTCGCAGGGTCTGCGGGTGAGCCTGGGCAACCTGGCTGGGGCACTGGCGGCCGTGGCGCTCCTCGGAGTCGGCTTCGGCATGCTGGCATTTCTGGTCGCATCCGCGACCGGGTCGTCGGGTGTCGGAGGTGGCCTCGCGGCCGCCCTGGCGGTGGCGACGTACGTGCTCAACATCTGTGGGGCGCTGGTGCCGGGCTTGAGGGGGTTCGCCACCGCGGTGTCGCCCTTCCACTGGGTTGGCGGCGCGGCCGTCCTCGCCGACGGGGTGGCGGGGTCGGGGATGCTTCTCCTCGTCGCCTGCCCGATCGTACTTCTGGGCATCTCGATCCTGGTCTACGAGCGACGCGATCTGACCGCGTGAGACGGGGCGCCGGCCTCCAGGCGCCACCTGGACCACCGGTGGTGGCCGGCCGACCCTGGCGGCACTCCCGGGCCAGCCCCATGGCGAGGCGGGCGAGCAGCTGGCCACCGTGGTCAGGGGGAACGGACGCCGCCGGAGCAGGGTGTGATGTGCCCAACCCCTGTCGCGGCGGCGGGAGCGGTTAGACCGTACCGGTCAGCGGGGCTAGAACTTGATGTGGTCGATCACCAGCAGAATGAAGGCGATGGTGATGATGAGCCCCACCAGCGCACCGCACCCGGTCGCGAATACCCGACCCCGATCCATCGCTGCCCTCCGATCCCCGCGGTGAGGTGGACGACCAGAGTTGGGCTCCCACCCAGAACGCTGGCGATCGAGCCGGATTATGTCATGCTCCAGCGTGCCCACCCCACTCCCAGGACCGTCCCCAGGGCGTCTCCCGGACCAGCGACGCGGCCGCCGGCGCGCTCGTCTCCTGGCGGCTGCCGGCTCCGGCGCAGCCAGGCCCCCCTGATCACTGCCCCCCGGCTGGCTCGATCCGCCGTTGGGCCCCCGGCTCGCGCGCCGACGAGGCTAGGGGATCGCACGCCCAGGCTGCTGTGCTGGGCCAGGTCCCGTGGGCGCAGTTGGCACGGACCACGGTAGACGCGAGCCAGTATCCGGGCATTTCCGGCCCCGACTGATCGCGGGGTACCGCCAACTTGTCACAATGGCACGGGTTCGGTACCCCGCGAAGAACTCGGAGTAGTCCAGCCAGAGGAGCCGTTCACCGATGAATCAGTCAAGGCACGTACCCCGGCCCGACCCGGCGCAGCCCCGCACTCGCGGCGGGACGGATCGGGGTCGGATCCGCTGCCCGGCGCTGCGGCGCAAGCTGATGCCCGCCGACGCGGCCGCCGAGCTCATCCCGCCCGGGGCGAACGTCGGGATGAGCGGGTTCACCGGGGCGGGCTACCCGAAAGTGGTCCCCGGTGCCCTGGCCGCACGGATGATGGCGGCCACCGCAGCCGGGAGGGGATTCCGGGTCAATATCTGGACCGGAGCGTCGACGGCACCGGAGCTCGACGGGGCGCTTGCCGCGGTCGGGGGGATCCACATGCGTCTCCCCTATCAGTCGGACCCGGTCTGCCGGGAGCAGATCAACACGGGCCAGATGGAGTACACCGACATCCACCTCTCCCATGTCGCTGAGATGGTGTGGGAACGGTTTCTCGGCCCGCTGGACGTGGCGGTGATCGAGGTCACGGGCATCACCGAGGACGGCCGGCTGATCCCCTCCTCGTCGGTGGGGAACAACAAGACCTGGATCGACCAGGCTGACCGGGTCATCGTCGAAGTGAACTCATGGCAGGACGAGCGTCTCGAGGGGATGCATGACGTCTACTACGGCACCCGCCTGCCCCCCGATCGCCAGCCCCTCATGATCACCCGTCCGGGGGATCGGATAGGTACGCCCTATTTCACCTGCCCGCCTGAGAAGGTGGTGGCGGTGGTCGAAACCGACGCCCCCGATCGTAGCAGTCCGTTCCGGCCACCGGACGAAGCATCGCGGCGGATTGCCGGCCACCTCCTGGAGTTCTTGGAGCATGAGGTCCAGCAGCACCGGCTTCCCGAGCGCCTCCTCCCCCTGCAGTCTGGGGTCGGAAACATCGCCAACGCCGTCCTGCTCGGCCTGGAGGAGGGGCCCTTCGAGGGTCTGACGGCCTACACCGAAGTCATCCAGGACGGCATGCTCGACCTGATGGCGACCGGCAAGCTCACCAGCGCCTCGGCCACCGCGTTCTCGCTCAGCCCCGAGGGGCTGGAGGGGCTGCGGGCCAACTTCGACCGGTTTCGGGACCGCCTGGTGCTGCGCTCACAGGAGATCTCCAACCATCCCGAGGTGATCCGCCGGCTGGGTTGCCTGGCGATGAACGGCATGATCGAGGCGGACATCTACGGGAACGTCAACTCCACCCACATCATGGGCACCCGGATTCAGAACGGGATCGGGGGCTCCGGCGACTTCGCTCGCAACTCCTACCTGTCGTTCTTCATGAGCCCTTCGGTGATCAAGGGAGGCACCATCTCCACGATCGTGCCCATGGTCTCCCACGTGGACCACACCGAGCACGACACCCACGTGATCGTCACCGAGCAGGGGCTCGCCGATTTGCGCGGCCTCTCACCCAAGCAGCGAGCCCGGCTGATCATCGAGCGATGCGCCCACCCCGACTTCAAGCCACTTCTCACCGACTACTTCGAGCGGGCGCTCCGGTCGCCGTCCGGCAAGCACACCCCGCATCTCCTGGATGAGGCGTTGGCGTTTCATGTCCGCTATCTGGGCCAGGGGACCATGCGGCTCTAGCCGCGGCCGTCGGGAGGGCGGGCGGAGCGGACGAGCTCGGCTGCGGAAATGCCCGCCGCAAATGGACACCGCGGTTTCGGAGTCCCGGCGCGCAGCTGCAGGGGCATTGCCCCCCGCGTGACCGGCAGCGTCCGCCGCCGGCTCTTCGTGGACTGCCAGTTGAGGCACCTCCGCGGCCGCAGCCGGAGCCGGGCAGGTGGGCCTGGTCGCGGTGAAGCCCGCCCGGAGTCTGTTCTGCTGGGTGCAACGCCTCCGCCTGGGTCGGGTTCTCCGGCCGGCCCCCAGAAGACGGCCGGACCCATGCGGCTGGGGCGCGGGGAGGCGGTCTCCTTCCGCGTCACACTTAGTTGGTGCCGGGCGCCGCCGGGAAGGCATGACGCGTCACGGAAGATGAGGAGGGCGAGACATGAAGCTCGACAAGGCTGTCATAGAGGAGCTAGCGGTCCGCCCCGGGGGACGGGCCTCCCTGGATCGCCGGAGCACCCGTGGCATCACCGCCGGCTGGCTGGGGGCTGACAAGGGCACCCGCAAGGAGGTGGCCGCGAAGGACCTGCAATCCTTCGTCGACGAGCTGACGGCCTCTCAGGCGCTGCTCTGGGCGAGTGGCAGCTACGCCCTGCTGGTCGTCCTCCAGGCCATGGACGCCGCCGGCAAGGACGGCGTCATCAAGCACGTCATGTCGGGGGTCAATCCCCAGGGTTGCCAGGTGGAGGCCTTCAAGCAGCCCTCGGTCGAGGAGGCCGCCCACGACTTTCTCTGGCGTTGCAGCAAGGCACTCCCGCAACGAGGGCGGATCGGAATCTTCAATCGCTCCTACTACGAGGAGGTCCTGGTGGTCCGGGTGCACCCGGAACTCTTGGCCCATGGGCGTGCCGTCCCGGGCGCGGCCCCGGCGGAGGTCGTCTGGCGGCACCGCTATGAGGACATCAACGCCTTCGAGCACCACCTCCACCGCGAGGGCACCCGGATCGTGAAGGTCTTCCTGCACGCCTCCCGCGAGGAGCAGAAGAAGCGATTCCTGGAGCGCCTGGCCGACCCCGCCAAGTACTGGAAATTCTCCGCCGGGGATCTCGCCGAGCGGGGGCGCTGGGACGAGTACCAGGCCGCCTACGAGGAGGCCCTGAGCGCCACGTCCACCGCGTGGGCGCCGTGGTACGTGGTCCCGGCCGACCATAAGTACGCCCTGCGGGCTCTGGTGGGAGGTCTGGTGGTCCACGCCATCGACGAGATGGGCCTCCGGCCCCCTCAGGTCAGCGCCGAAGAGTTGGAGGCCCTGACCAAGGCCAGGGGCGAGCTACTGGCCGAGTGACGGTTGGAGGGCGTCGCCGGGTACCCGCCACGCCCAGCTCCCTGAGGCTCGCCCCGGGCTCACCGGACCGCGGGCCGTCCGCCAGCACGTCTCGCGGTGACATCTGCTGGAGAGCGCGGCCCTGGTCTTGAAGGCTGCGGGTCGGAGTTGGCACTCCCGCGCCGGTTCCGAGCCCTGGCTGGAGCGGTCGGCGCTGGGCCCCGTCCCACGTAGGCCCGGTTGCGGCATGGGGCCCTGGGCAGGTGGTGGCACGGGAGGGCCCCGGCCCGGGGCGAGATGGACAGCCCGATCTAGAATGGCTCAATTGGGCATGCAGTTCACCGACCTGCTTCCACACCTCAGCTACCTGGGCGAGAACGAGGTCGGCACGCTGGAGCGGGCCTACCGCGTAGCTGAACGAGCCCACGAGGGCCAGATGCGGCTCTCCGGCGAGCCGTACATCACTCACCCTCTAGCGGTGGCGGTCCTGCTGGCCGACCTCCATCTGGACACCGACGCCCTGGTGGCGGCGCTTCTCCACGACGTGGTCGAGGACACGCCGGTGGGGGCGGATCAGATCCGCGAGGAGTTCGGGGCCACGGTGGAGAAGCTGGTGGTCGGGGTGACCAAGCTGGGCCGGATCAAGCTCCACAGCCAGGCCCAGGTCCAGGCCGAAAACATCCGCAAGATGCTGATCTCCATGGCCGAGGACCTGCGGGTGGTGCTGATCAAGCTGGCCGACCGCATGCACAACATGCGCACCATCGCCGCCCTCCCGGAAGAGCGGCAGCGGCGAATCGCGCAGGAGACCATGGACATCTACGCGCCGCTGGCCCATCGCCTGGGGATCTGGCAGTTCAAGGCCGAGCTCGAGGACCTCTCCTTCTCGGTCCTCGACCACGAGAACTACGAGCGGGTGCGCCAGGAGGTGCTGCTCCGTCGCAAGCAGCGGGTGGTGGTGCTGGAGCAGGCCTGCCGGCTGCTTGCGGCCGAGCTCGCCACGGCCGGGATCTCGGCCGAGGTGGTGGGTCGGCCCAAGAACCTGACCAGCATCTACCGCAAGATGCAGCAGGGCGCCAAGTCGATCCGTGAGATCTACGACCTGGTGGCCCTGCGGGTCATCTGCGCGGACATTCGGGATTGCTACGGGGCTCTGGGGGTGGTCCACTCCTTGTGGAAGCCGATCCCGGGCCGCTTCAAGGACTACATCGCCATGCCCAAGGGCAATGGCTACCAATCTCTCCACACCACGGTGGTGGGCGAGGGCGGTGAGCCGGTCGAGATCCAGATCCGGACCAGGGAGATGCACCAGACCGCTGAGGAGGGGATCGCCGCCCACTGGCACTACAAGGAGGGGACCCGGGCGGACGAGCGGCTCGACGCCGGCTTCAGCTGGCTGCGATCTCTGCTGGAGTGGCAGAAGGAGGTCCTCGACGCCGAACGATTCGTCGAGCACGTGCGGCTGGACGTCTTCCAGGACGAGGTCTTCGTGTTCACCCCCAAGGGTGACGTGCTCTCCCTGCCCGCGGGGGCGACGGCGATCGACTTCGCCTACCGGATTCACACCGATGTCGGGCACCGCTGTCTGGGGGCCAAGGTCAACTCCCGGATGGTCTCCCTCGACTACCTGCTTCAGAACGGCGACATAGTTGAAATCCTCACCACCCGATCGGAGCGCCACGGGCCCAGCCGGGACTGGCTGAACTTCGCCAAGACCAGCAGCGCCCGGGAGAAGATCCGCCAGTGGTTCAAGCGTGAGCGCCGCGAGGAGAACGTCACCCGCGGCAGGGAGCTGCTGGATCGGGAGCTGCGCCGGATGCGCGGGGTGCAGCTGAGCTCGATTCCCCAGCAACGGCTGCTCGACCTGGCCAGGGAGTTTCGCATCCCCGACCTAATCGACTTCTTCGCCGCGGTGGGTTACGGCGAGGTGGCGGCCCGGACCGTGGTGCTCCGCTGGGCAGCCCGGGAGGAGGCCGCCGACGCGGCCCCGGCCCCGGCCAGCTCCATCCCACTGGTGTCGAGGCCGTCTCCCAGCGGGGGGGTGAGCGTGGCCGGCGTGGACGGCATCATGACCACCATTGCCCGCTGCTGCAAGCCGGTCCCGGGGGAGTCGATCCGGGGCTATGTCACCAGGGGCCGGGGGGTGACGGTGCACCGCGAGGGCTGCGTCAACATCCGCCACGCCACCGATCCCCAGCGGATAGCGGACGTGACCTGGGACGAGCGCAGCCGGCAGGTCTACCCGATCCGGTTGCGGATCGAGGCCCACGACCGCACCGGACTCCTCAGGGACGTGGCCATCGCCATATCCGAGGCCAAGGTCAACCTCACCGGTGCTGCGGTGGAGGTGGACGGGGCCCAGTCGGCGGTGATTTCGGCGGCGGTGGACATCACCAGCCTCACCGAACTGAGCCGGCTCCTGGAGCGGCTGGAGAGCGTCCGCGACGTGCATCAGGTGGTGCGCGAGCCCGGCTGAGTCGCCGGCCCGACCGGTGGCGGGACGAGCCCGGCCATTTACACTGCCAGTTCGATGCCCCCGATCTCGCGCCCGCGCGGAACCGAAGACCTGCTCCCCGACCGCCTGATGGCGATGAGGCGCGCCGAAGAGGTGGGCCTGGAGGTGGCGTCGAGATTCGGCTATCGGCAGATCGCCACTCCGATCTTCGAGGCCACCGAGCTCTTCATCAGGGGGGTGGGGGACACCACGGACGTCGTCCGCCGGGAGATGTACACCTTCGAGGACCGCTCTGGGCGATCGTTGACCCTGAGGCCGGAGAACACCGCCCCGGTTCTGCGGGCATTTGGCGAGTCCGAGTTGCGCCAGCTTCCCGCCCCGGTCCGGCTCAGCTACGTCGGCCCCATGTTCCGCTACGACCGCCCGGGGCGGGGCCGCTACCGACAGTTCCATCAGTTCGGGGTGGAGGCGATCGGCGACGCCGAGGCGGAGCTGGATGCCGAGGTGATCGCGGTCGCCTGGGACTGGCTCGGGGAGCTGGGACTGGGGGGGATCAGCCTGCAGTTGAACAGCATCGGAGACTCCCAGTGCCGGTCGGCCTACCGCCAGGCGCTGCTTGACCACTTCGCCCCCCACCTCGAGACCCTGCCCGAGCTGGATCGGGAGCGGCTCCGCCGCAATCCGCTGCGAATCCTGGACAGCAAGGAGATCGGGACCGAGGAGCTGGTGGCGACCGCGCCTCAGACTGAGGCGTTCCTGTGCGATCCCTGCCGAGATGCCTTCGCGCGGGTTCAGGCCGCCCTCCATGCCTACGCCATCCCCTTCGAGGTGAACCCCCGGCTGGTGCGCGGGCTCGACTACTACGTGCGGACCACGTTCGAGGTCTGGCATGAGGATCTCCTCGGTGCCCAGAACGCCCTCTTCGGCGGTGGTAGGTACGACGGGCTCTCCGAGCTTCTGGGCTACCCGCCGGCCCCCGGGGTGGGCTTCGCCGCCGGGGTGGAGCGAGTGGTGAGCCTGGCCCCGGCCGGGCCCGCCGGCGCCCATCTCCAGGTCGTGGTCTGCTCCGCGCAGGAGGTGGCCATTCCACTTTCGATCGACCTCTCCCAGCGGCTGCGCCGGGAGGGCCTCGCGGTCCTCTGCGACGTTGGCCGGCGCAGCCTCAAGGCCAAGATGAGGGCGGCGGAGCGGACCGGCGCGGGGGTGGTGGCCATCCTCGGTGAGGAGGAGGTGGAGGCGCGCCGGGTGACGGTGCGCCGGCTCCGCACCGGGGAGCAGGCGGTCCTCACGGCGGAACGGGTTTCCGGTCAGGTTCGCGACTGGGAGCGGTCGACCAGGTCCGGCGGGGGTCCGGGGTGAGGGGCCGGGCCATGTGCGGGACGGTGACCGCCGCGGACGAGGGCAGGCGGCTGCTGCTGGCCGGCTGGGTCAACCACCGCCGGGACCACGGCGGGCTCACCTTCGTCGACCTGCGGGATCACACCGGAGTGGTCCAGCTGGTCTTCAACCCGGCTCGTTCGGCCCTGGCCCAGGAGGTCGCCGAGCGGTGCCGGCTGGAGTGGGTGCTGCGGGTCGAGGGCCTGGTTGAGCCCCGTCCCGAGGGCAGCGAGAACCCCAACCTGCCCACCGGCGCCGTCGAGATCGCGGTGGAGCGCTGCGCGGTGCTGGCCCAGGCCGAGCCGATGCCGCTGGGCACCGCCGACGAGGCCCAGCCGGACGAGCGTGTCCGGCTCCAGTACCGCTACCTCGACCTGCGCCGCCCCCGGATGCAGCGGAATCTCCGGGCTCGACACCGCTTCATCAAGCGGCTCCGGGATGAGGCCGACCGGATGGGCTTCGTCGAGATCGAGACCCCCACCCTGATCTCCAGCACACCCGAGGGGGCCCGAGACTTCCTGGTGCCGAGCCGGATGTGGCCCGGGCATGTCTGGGCTCTGCCCCAGTCCCCCCAGCTCTACAAGCAGCTCTCGATGGTGGCTGGGTTCGAACGCTACTTCCAGATCGCCCGTTGCTGGCGGGACGAGGACCTCCGGGCCGACCGCCAATTCGAATTCACCCAGCTCGACCTGGAGATGTCGTTCGTCGAGGAGGGGGAGATCTTCGAGGTCCTGGAGGCGATGATCTCCGCCGCCTGGGAGGAGGCCTTCGAGATGGCCCTTCCCACCCCCTGGCCGCGGCTGCCCTACCGGGAGGCCATGGACCGCTACGGCTCGGACAAGCCCGACACCCGCTTCGGCCACGAGCTCGACGATGTCTCGGAGCTCTTCCGCTCCACTTCCTTCCGGGTGTTCGCGGCGGCGCTGGAGGCGAAGGGCAGCGTCCGGGCGCTCCGGGTTCCCGGTGGGGCCGAGCTGACCAGGGGCGAGCTGGAGGGTGAATGGTTGCAGGTGGCCAGGACCTACGGGGCTGCGGGCCTGGC
>JBEKRL010000060.1:0-11205 GCA_049518775.1 Candidatus Dormibacteria bacterium | reverse complement strand
CGGCTCCGGGGTGGTGGTGAGCCGACCCTTAGCAGCAGCTCCCCGCGGGTCTTGGAGGGTGACGCGGGCGCGCCCCAAAGCCCGGGACCAGGTGCTCAAGGGCAGTTGTCAAGGAAACCCCGACGGTCGTCCAGCGAGGTTCGCCAAGCTCACCATTCTTGCCCTCGTGCCCGCAGCCGCCAGGGCTGCGCACCCCCAGCACCCACTTCGAAGTGCCCCCCCAGCGGGTACCGTGCCACCATGTCGGCTGGTGACCGGCCCCAGCGTGTCTGAGCAGCTGAATCCGAGGGGCTCCCAGGCCCGGGGAGCCGCTGCGGCGACGACTCAGCACCGCCCTTCCACCCGGCCCTGCTCGCAGATCCCGGCTTGGCGGTCCGCTCCGTGGGCTCACCCCACCTCCGGCATCCCCGCCCACCACCGTCGTGGGGGCGGGTTGGGATGCCGCGATACCAAGGAGAGCGGTCAGCAACGCGAGGTTTCCTCCGGACGGGGGCGGGGGGGAACCTCGGTTCCGAGGCAGGTGAAAACGCCTGCTGACTTTCCGCTCTTGAGCGCTTATCATCGCCGATGATGTTTGATCGGACTCGGCCGGGGCATGTTGAGGTCACTTCGGGCCATGCGACTCCGACCGGAGCCAGGAGGCACGAGTGTTGTTCGCTCGACCAGCATCTGGACAGGAGGGACATCTGAGGATGACGAACTGGATACGTCGTAAGCAAAGTGCGCTGCTCGTGGCGACGCTGGTCGCCGCGGCTGGGCTCTCGGCCGGTCTGGGGGTGCCGGCCGGCGTGACGACCGCTAGTGCGGCGTCAGGCTCGGTCACCCACCTGACCCTTTGGGAGAACTACGGCACCGAGGCAAATGCCACCGTTCTGCAGAACCTAATCACAGCGTTCGAGAAGATTCACCCCAACATCAAGATCGATATGGTGAGCCAGCCGGCCGCCAATTACTTCCCACTCCTTCAATCGGCCGCGATCTCCCACACCGGCCCTGATCTCACCGTCGAGTGGACGGGGCTCTTCACCCTGCAATACAAGAGCCAGCTGGAGAACCTCAAGTCCTGGGTGCCGGCGAGCGACCTGAATCGGATGGAAGGTCTCAGGTGGACCGCGAACGGGTTCAACCTGGCCTCCGGCCCCTACGTGATCCCGCTGGAGGACCAGTTCTACATCGGCTATTACAACAAGGCGCTCTTTGCCAAGATGGGCATCACCAGTCCCCCGAAGACGTGGACTGAGCTCTACGCAGACTGTGCCAAGTTCAAGGCCGCGAACATCACCTGCCAGGAGTTCGGCAACGGGACACAGAACATCACCGCCGAGTTCTACCCCTGGTACGACATGAGCTACATGATGATTGGCGCGGTTCCCCTGAGCAAGTGGCAGAACCTTTACAATGGATCGCTGTCGTGGACGAGCAAGACGGTCACGGCGCAGCTCGCGCACTGGGCCACCTTGAGTAAGGACGGCTACACGAACCCTGACGTCCTCACCTCACAGTACGTTCTCGAGTCCCTCGCCGAAGGCCATGCGGCAATGGTCGTCGACGGCAACTGGAGCCTGGCCTGGCTCCAGTCCAACATGGGCACGAACGTGGGCGTCTACGTCCCGCCCTACTCCAGCAACGGGGCGATTCACGGGGTCGTGCAGTACCCCGGTGACGGCATCTCCATGACCGCCTACTCGCAGCACAAGCCGCAGGCGGCTGCGTTTCTCAAGTTCATGACCACCACTCAGGCGGCCAGCATCGTGGCGGCCGGTGGCCTCATTCCCGACGTCAAGGGCGCGACCACGTCGGACTCCGTCAGCAACGAGATGCTGGCGTTTGCGGCCAAGGATGGCTACACGGTCTTCCCCATGCTCGACAACGTGACCCAGCCGAACGTCGTCAACGCTGGCAGCACGATCCTTCCCGACCGGCGGGCCGGCCAGCTGACGGTGGCGAAGGCTGCCAGCGAGATGGAGGCGGCGTGGAAGCAGCTGCCGAAGACCCAACGGGGCGGCACTTGGGCTAGCTACAAGGCGTAGGTATTTCCGAATGGGATGAGCCACGGCGCGCGGGCCGGTGCGGTCGCCCGCACACCCGCGCGCGGTGGCCATCTCGGCGGGGCCCGGACTGACACGGAGCTGCCTGGCCCCGCTTGGTTGGGTCAGGGTGCGTCGCAATGAGGTGGAGAATCATGGCCGCAGGCCAGGGGGCTTCCGCGAGCCCACCGGTCACGACCTCCGGCAGGAGGCGTAAGCACCACCGCTCGGGGCTCGAGCGTTCGAGGAGCCGGGCTGGCCTCGTCCTGGTGCTGCCGGCCCTGGTGGTGGTGGGGGCGCTGCTGATCTACCCGATCGGCGAGGCCGTCTACTACAGCATGACGAACTGGGACGGGATCACCTCGCAGTGGGTCGGGCCCAGCACCTATGTGGCTCTGTTCCAGAATCCGCTCTTCTGGCGGGTGCTGCAGAACAACGGGCTGCTGCTGCTCTCAGTGCCGATCGCCATCCTGGTTCCGCTGGGCATCGCGGCCATCCTCCATGAGCATCTTTGGGGCTGGCGATTCTTCCGGTCGGTGATCTTCTTCCCGACCGCCATCTCCTGGGTGGTGATCGGCATGGTGGCAGTTCGGGTCTTCGCCACCGGCGGCCCGATCAACGCGCTGCTTGGAGGCCTCGGGCTGAAGTTTCTCCAGATTGACTACCTGGAATTTCCCTACAGCGCCATGGCTGCCGTTGACCTGACCTTCGTGTTCTCGATGGTCGGCACCAACATGATCATCTTTCTCACCGGGATGTCGACGATCGATCCGGCGATCTATGAGGCTGCCAAGCTCGACGGAGCCGGACGGGTCGCCGCATTTAGGCTGGTCACCATGCCCCTGCTTAAGCGCTACTTTCAGTTCAGCTTCGTGATCACGGTTATCACTGCGTTCGGAGCTCTCTTCAGTCTGATCTTCATCATGACTGGGGGTGGGCCGGGATATGGCACCACGACGCTCGAGTTCTTCGTGTATCAGCAGGCGTTCAGCGAAGGCCTGTTCGGGACTGGGGCCATGCTCGGCGTCGTGTTGTTCGTCATCATGTTCGGGCTGTTCCTGGTGCAGGCGCGGCTGCTTCGGGGGGAGAACTAGTGGCGGCGGAGAGGGAGCGAATCGTGGGCGGGGACTCCGCATCGGTTGGCCCTCAGGCCCCGTCAGCTGGGAGCCGGCGGGCGCGCTTCCGGGTCGACCGGGTCAGCGTGATCCTCTTCATCGTGATGGTCGTGTGCAGCGGGGTCATGCTGTATCCGTTCGGCTTCATGATCGTGAACTCCTTCCGCACCGAGAACCAGTTCCTGACTGGGGTGGGCTTTTCCGCGGCGAGCTGGGGGGTGCTGTTCAAAGACCTTCCGGTGGGGGTCGAGCTGCTCAATTCGGCCTTGGTGTGCACGGCAGCCATCTTGCTGATCCTGGCCTGGTCCAGTGCGGCGGGCTTTGCCTTCGCCAAGCTCAAGTTCCGGCGCCAGGGGGTGGTTTTCATAGCCATCATTGGCTGCCTGATGGTGCCGGTCCAGTCCATCATCATCCCCGAGTACGTGAACTTGGCCAATGTGCACCTGGTGAACAACTACCTCGGTGCGATCCTCGTCTACGCTGCGCTGGGGACGCCCTTCGCGACGTTTCTGATGACGGTGTTCTTCCGGGGACTCCCGGACGAGCTCATCGAGGCGGGCCTGTGCGATGGGGTCAGCTATCCCGGTGCCTTCCTGCGCATCGCTGTGCCCATGGCCATGCCGGCCTTGGCGACCGTGGCAGTCCTGCAGTTCATCCAGATCTGGGACGACCTGCTGATCGGGTTGCTGTTCTTGCAGGAGCCCACCAATCGGACGATCACGGTCGGGCTGGCGGTTCTGTCTTCGGGGAATGTGGTGAGCGTGCCGGCGCTGATGGCGGGATCGGTGGTGAGTGCTCTGCCAGCCGTCGTCGTGTACCTGTTCTTCCAGCGATATCTGGTTCGCGGTCTGACCATGGGTGCGGTTCGATGAGTGGGCCGGGGTCGTGGGGGTTGCCGGGTGGGGATGGTGTGCCGTGCTGATCGCGCAGGGTTGGGGCAGTGAATGGCATGCGGGCGGAGGTGTGGAGGCGAGCCCCGTGGGGGGGTGGGTTGGGCTCTCGGGAGGGCGAAGAAGCGCCGGCTGGGCGGCTGCGGGGCCCCGGCTGTCGATGGCCGTGATCACCTCGGTGTGGGCGATGGTTGATGGAAAGGAGAGTGAGTCTTGGCATGCTCGATTGACGGCCGCTGGACCTACGAGGGCTTGCGCTGCGTTCGGCTCGAGAACGAGCACCTCGCCGTGGAGGTGCTGCCGGAGTTGGGCGGGAAGATCTATCGCCTGATCGACAAGGCCCGAGACCTGGATGTCCTCTGGAAGTCGCCTCGGGTGCGGCCGCATCGGGCCCAGTTGCACGCGAACTTCGACGACCACTGGTCCGGGGGTTGGGACGAGCTCTTCCCATGCGCGGCTTCCTCACCAGATCGCTATGGCGACTTGCTCCCGTACGGGGGAGAACTCTGGACCCAGGAGTGTGCCTGGGAGGTCGCTGAGGCGGATCGCGACAGGGTCGAGTTGGTGCTGACAGTGACCAGCCCGATCACCCCGGCTCGTTTCGAGCGGCGCTTGACCGTGACCGCTGGCGATCCGATCCTGCGAATCCGATACAAGTTGCAGAACGTGGGTTGCCGGCCTTTCGACTTCAACTGGGGCATCCATCCAGTGCAGGCAGCTGTCCCGGGCCTGCGTATCGATCTCCCAGCCGGCCGCGTCGAGGTCGGAAACGAATGGGCGGGCGGTGCCCTCGGCAAGGAGGGCGACGTATACCAGTGGCCCTGGCTGGGCGAGCGTGACCTACGCCAGGTGCTGGGGCCAGAGACCGACAGCTATGCCCTGCACTTCGTGACCGAACTGCGGGCCGGTTGGGTGGCGGTGACCGATCCCCAGGCGGAACGGGGGTTCGGCTTGGTCTTCGACAAGAGCGTTTTCTCGACGCTCTGGCTCTGGCTGGTTTACGGTGGCTGGCGAAGCTACCAGCATCTGATCGTCGAGCCCTGGACGGGCTATCCGAGCCGTCTCGACGAGGCCGTGGCGGCCGGTCGGGCGCGGGTGCTTGATCCCGGCGCGACTCTGGAGACAGAGGTGTCTGCCATTCTGTATTCGCGAGTGCGGACGGTGTCGGGCCTCCTCGCGGACGGCAGCGTCGTACCGTGAAGGGGGAGCTGGAGCCGGCACCGGCCAGGTGCTGCCGTGGTGGCGCGGATGAATCGAACTGATTCCGTCGTGCCCCTCCACGGCGGTCCTTGGCGATGAGGTGGGCGGCTGGACTTTTTCCGGCGGAGCGATGCGGATGGTGGTGACCTTCGGCAGGTACAGACGTCTCGGGATGGTGGAGGGGAAGATTCCGGAAGGTATGGAGGGAAGGATCACTATGAGCGCATTCGGGCGCGCGTCGTTGCTGCACCACGGGCCCTTCGGTGGTGTCTGGGCACCGGGGAGAGACCACCGATGACAACTGGACAGCAGATCCGCTTGGCGCGGCTGTTCGACCGAGGGAGCAACGCGGTGGTCGTCGCGGTCGACCACGGCCTCTACAATGGGCCGCGCCCCGGTTTCAATGACCTGCCGAGCGCTGTGCGAAGCCTGGGCGCGGCGGATGCGATCCTGGTCAGTCCCGGCATGGCAGCCCACCTCCAGGAGGCGTTCTCTCACCGTGGTGCGCCCGCCATGATCGTGCGTCTGAACTGGGGCACCCAATACGCGACCCAATGGGGCTATCACGAGAGCCGGAGCGTCCCGGTGCTGTCAGCTGCGGAAGCGGTCGCCCTGGGAGCTGACATCGTGCTGGTGGGCATGTCCATTCACACCGGATCCGAAGAGGTCGACAGCGAGAACGTCGAGGTCGTCGGGCGTGCCGTCAGCCAGGCACGGTCGGCAGGCGTTCCGATCGTCGGGGAGGTCTACCCAGCTGGCCACGAAGACATACCAGCCGAGCAGCGCCACGAGCAGACGGCGATCGGTTGCCGGATCGTTGCCGAACTTGGTGTTGACCTAGTGAAGGCTTTCTACACCGGGGAGCACTTCAGCGAGATTGCCGCCGCCACACCGGTTCCCGTGTTGGCGCTTGGCTCGCGGAAGCTACCCCGGGAACGCGACGCGCTGCAGTTGGCAGCGACCGTGATCGGCGCGGGAGCCCGGGGCGTCGTGTTCGGCCGGAACGTGCTGCAGGCCAGGAGTCCTATCCGCTTCCTGCTGGCCCTTCGCGCCGTTGTCAGAGAGGCGGTTCCAGCCGACGAGGCAGCCGACCGATACGGGATTGCCGAGGCTGCCACGGACTGATGGGCATGCTGCTCGGAATCGATGCTGGGACCACTTCGCTGAAGGTGGGCCTGTTCGACGATGAAGGCAGAGAGCTGGCCATCGCAGGCGAGGAGTATCGGCTCGAGACCCCGGGGCCAGAGCGGGCCGAACTCGACCCCGAGACCTACTGGAGGGCCTTGGTCGTCGCAGTGAGGCGTGTGCTCAGCGACCCCGGGTCGCGAGGCGCTGCTGTTGAGGCCATCGCTGTCTCGAGCCAAGGTGAGACGCTCATCCCGGTGTCGGCGAGCGGAGCCGCCCTGGGTCCGGCGATCGTCTGGCTTGACAACCGCGCCACGACTGAGGCGCTGGAGCTAGCAGCACGATTTGACCTCGCCACCGTCTACGCGACAACTGGTGTGCCGGCCATCGTGCCAACCTGGCCGGCTTGCAAGCTGCTGTGGTGGAAGCGGAACGATCCCAAGCTCTTTCGCAGCGCTGCCCGCTTCCTGCTGCTGGAGGACTATCTGCTCTTTCGCCTGACCGGCCGATTCGTCACCGAGGGCGGAGTGCAGTCCAGCTCCTTGATGTACGACATCGTCCGCCACACTTGGTGGACGCCGATGCTGGACGCCCTGGAGCTATCCCCCGGGCGGCTCGGCGAGCTTGTCGAGCCCGGGGCGGTGGTGGGGTCGCTCTGCCCTGAGGCGGCCGACGCCCTTGGGCTCGTGCCCGCCGTGCGCGTCGTCGCAGCCGGTATGGACCAAGGGGCCGGTGCCGTGGGGGTCGGGAATGTGGCGCCCGGAGTCGTGTCCGAGAGCACCGGAGGCGGGTTGGCGGTGGCGGCATCGATGGAGCGAGCCGGGGCAGACCCCACCTGCCAAGTCCAGGTATCGGTCCACTCGGCGCCCGACACCTATTTGTACCTCACGGTCTGCCCGACCGGGGGAATGGCGCTGACCTGGTTCCGGGATCGCTTCGGGCAACCGGAAGTCGCCCGGGCCGCGGTGGAGGGTTGCAGCGCCTATGACCTGCTGACGGCGCTGGCGGCCAGCGCGCCACCTGGGTCGGATGGTCTGACCATGCTTCCACACCTGGCGGGTGCCTTCACCCCGGAGTACGAACCAGACGCGCGTGGAGTGTTCTTTGGGTTCACCCTTGGGCACGGCCGGGAGCATTTCGTTCGAGCCGTGCTCGAGTCGGTGGCCTTCATGCTGCGTCGAAACCTCGAGGTACTGCGGGTGGCCGGTGCCGACGCGCAAGAGGTCCGTTCTCATGGTGGAGGAGCGCGGAGCGCACTGTGGAATCAGATCAAAGCCGACGTCTGCGGCTTGCCGGTGGTGACGCTCCAGGGGAGCGAGTCAGCGGTCCGAGGTGATGCCATGCTCGCGGGAGTGGCGGCCGGTGTGTTTGCCGACCTCGACGACGCGTGTCGGGCAGCAGTTCGGGTGAAGGCCCAACTCGAGCCGGATCCGACCACGCGCCTCGTGTACGACACCGCCTACCGACGCTATATCGATCTGTTCGAGGCGGTTCGGCCGCTGTTCCGGCGGTCCGAGTCCTTAGCGGCAGGTCAGGATGATGAGAAACGAGAGGCTGAGATCGGGCTTGAGTCAAGGAGGTTGTGAGGTGACTGCGCAGGCAAAGATTGGGGTCCTCGTGATGGCGCTGCTCGAGGATGCATACAACAAGACCGCCCACATGCGGCCCGCTGCGACAGAGGCTGCCGCCGATATCGCCGTTGCGCTCGGCCACTATGGCACAGTCGTCCATGCCGGACTGGTCGAGGACGAGGCCCAGGCAGCCGCAGCCGCACGTCAGTTCAACGCCGAGGATGTCGACATCATCATCGCCGTTGAGCTCGCCTTCACGAAGGGGGTCGTGCCGGTGCGATTCTTCCTCGACACCACGGCGCCGGTCGTGGTCTGGAATACTCAGCTGATCAGCCGGCTCGGCGAGTCCGATGGCTTCGACGTCGTCATGCTGAATTCGGGCATGGCTGGCATGCCCGAGATGGTTGCGGGGTTGATCCGCATCGGCCGGGAGTTCTCGCTGGTCACCTCGCGCTTCGATGACCCGGGAGGGCGGCGGAAGATCGAGCAGTCGATCCAGGCTGCGGGGGTGAGGCGGCGGTTGCGCACGGCCAAGGTCGGGCTGGTGGGGCATCCCTACGAGGGCATGACGGATCTCATGTTCGATCAGCTGTCACTGCGCCAGAGCATCGGCCCCGTCGTCTATCCCATCGAGGCGGAGCCGATCGCGGTCCGGTTCGGCGAGATCCCCCAGAGCGAGGTCGACGAACTCGTCGCTGCCGAGCGGGCCCGCTATCACGTCGACATGGATGCAGGTGTTTTCGAGCGGTCGGCCAGGCTCGCCCTGGCACTTGAAGCGGTGGCACGGGAGGAGAGGCTGGACGCGTTTGCGGCGTTCGACCATGTCTGGCTGCCCGACCCCAGGGTTGGGATAATTCCTTCGTACGGAACCGGGCGACTCTGTGAGATCGGGATTGCGACGGCTCCCGAGGGAGATGTCACGACCGCGGTGGCCCAGTTGGCTCTGCAGGAATTGGCTGGCCAGGCGACCACGCTGGAGAACTACGTGATCGACTTCGAGAACAACGCTGTGATGTTCTCCCATGACGGGCATGGCAACCCAGCGTTGGCGACGCCGGGTGGCGTGTCGGTCAAGCATTCCATCTACTACCGCGGCGTGCATGGATTCGGAGCGGGATTCGAGTTCGCCTACGAGCCAGGGGTGATCACGAATCTGGCCCTCGTGACGGTCGGGGCGAACCGCTGGCGATTTGTCATCTCCGAGGGGGAACTGCTTCCCTTCCCGCCGAGGCCAATCTCGGCTCCGCAGACACTGTTCCGCCACGATACGATGCCGATCGACGAGTGGTGCAGCGCCTGGCTACTCGCCGGTGCGACTCACCACATGGGTGGTGCCAGAGGCCGGTGGACGCCGCAGCTCCTGGCGCTGGCGAAGATGCTGGGCGTGGAGGCTGTCGTCGTTTGATCGGAACTCCCCGGAGCCTGCTGGTGGGCTCCGGGGAGTTCCAGGCTGGATGCGGCGACATCGAGCTCGAGGCTTTTAGACGTGCCGGTGGGGGCGGATCGGGTCCGGGCTGGCGGCTGGGCCCCCTGGCTGTCCGATCGGCTCTACCCCGAGCTTGACTTGGCGGAGCAGAGCCCTCGATCTCGTCTGCCGCGAACCTCTCCCGACACATCGAGGAGATCGACGGCCCGCAGGCCGGAGCGCTGCGACCTGAACTCGGTCGTGCACGTTCGGGGGGACCTCCAACCGAGGCGGCCAATGGTCAGGCGGCGGGGAGAGGTGGCCGGTGCCGGAGGCACGGGGCGGGCGGCTCGGCGACACTCTGGCGCGGGGGACTCGGCCGTCTGAAAGGGCGCTGAGGGGATCCCAGTGCCCCTCTCGATGCCCGATGTGGTGATTGGAACTGGGAGCGGAGACCGGTCGGGAGCCTGGCACCCATCCGCCCACGCTCTCCGCGCTGGGGAGATGGGATCCCCGACCACGTGAGGCTCGCGAAACCGCCACCAGGCGCCGCCCGATCGGCCACAATCAGCGGGGTCGCGACCCAGAACGTGAGGGTCACGACGGGCTCGCGGTGGTCTCAACCGGCCACGGCTGAATCGGTGATCCAGCCCGGGCATGTCACTGGCCCCTGCCTGGGCTCGATCGGCCCCGGGAGATGCTGTAGCGCGGAGCTGACGTCGGTGAAGGTCTGCCAGGGCAGAAAGGGAAGGCCCGCCTTCGAGCAGAACTCGGCAAGCCAGCCCTTCGCGAACACGAGGTCCGCGAAGTAGGCCGCGAAGCGGTCAGACGGACCGTCGCCCACGAACACCACTCGGCAGCCTGCGCGCTGTCTCTCGGCTATCGCCTTCATCTTGCAGGTCCCGCAGCCCGTGCAGATTGGATGCGAATGGGGGTGGAGCAGGCGCCAACCGCGTGGCCTCAAATCCAGGCGGTTCGTCAGAACCGGCACCCGAGAAAGGCCCGCGGCTCGCAGCATGGGCTTCACGTAGAAGCCGAAGCCGTCACTGACCACGGCGATCTCGTGCCCGCACGATTCCGCCCAGGCGCAGAAACCAACAAGATCCGGCGCCACCGCGAACCTGCTCAGCACAAAGTCCAGCAATTCTGACCGACTCGGCGGAAGCATGGCAGCCTGGATCTCGATGCCGGCCCGGAGCGTGATCTCGTCCCGCTGGCTAGCGGCATCAATCTCCTGCCAGCCAGGGGGGGTAAACCGCGTGAGCAGGGCGTCGGCGACGTCAATTGGGCAGGCTGTGCCGTCGAAATCGATGAGGATGACTGGGGCGGACAAATCTTCCCCCACTATACGTAGGAGAGGACCCCTGGCTCGCCGCGTACCTCAGTCATTGCCGTGCGGGGTTCTCGGGTTGTCCATCATTGGGGTACCCCCGGCCGCCCGCGATAGCGCCCGGGCGGCCGGCCGTTGCAGCAGGGGCGATTCCCTCGCGGCCGGCCACAGCCGGTCACCGGCGTGCCTGCGGCAGAGGGTGGGGCGACGCCAGCGCGAGCGATGGCCAGCCGCGGCCCAGCCGCGGAGACACGCTCGGCCCCATGGAACCGCTGAGCCGCTGGCCCAGCGGGGTTGGCCGGACCTTAGCCTCATCGCTCACGCCCGACCGGTGGAAGCCGGGCACCCCGGTTCTCCCGCCGCCATCAAGGGCTGTCTGCCCGGCCGCGCATCGGCCTAGCCTCGGAGGAAGTGGTGCAACCCGGGTTCGACAGCAGGGGAGAGCAGGAAGGGTGAAAGGGCGTATAGGGCAAGGGATTTCGTGCCAGGGCCCGAGGAGGTGTGGTTACTAGGCTGAACGGGCGAGGCGGCGTGGGGCGGGG
>JBEKRL010000059.1:0-11516 GCA_049518775.1 Candidatus Dormibacteria bacterium | reverse complement strand
CGGCTGGGGAATCTCCTCCGGGTCGGCGAAGATGTCGAAGGCGACGGTGTTGCCGGCCAGCACCTGGCCGTCGTCATCGAGGATCAGCCCTCTCTCGGCGGGCACGATCAACGACTGCTCCTGCTGGGCGATCGCAGCCGCCGCCAGCTGCTGGCCCTGGCTCACCTCCAGGTCGACCAGTCGGGCCGCCATCAGCAGCAGCGCCAGCACCAAGAGGCCCGCCAACACCACCATCCGCCTTCCGGCGGGGGGAAGGCGGACCTCGGACTCCGCGGGGCCGGCCAGATCAGCCGGACGGCGGCGCGGGACCGGACCGGTCCGGGGGCGGTGCTGGGACCGAGACGCCACCTCTCATCCGCCCCGGAGGGCGACCAGCACCGGGAGCAGGGGGTCTGCGGACGAGTGGGGTGGGTTCACGACCGCCCAGGCCGACGGCGGAGCCAGTCCCAGGCTGCTGGCGGCCTGGGCGACCTGGCCGGCGCTCTGGAGCTGGTCCAGCCGCTGGAGCTGCAGCTGCTCGGTCGACAGGAGCTGAGCCTTGTCCGCCCTCAGGGCGGCGATCTGGTAAGTGAGCGCGGTGGCCTGAGCCGTCTGGGACGCGTACATGACCCCCACCGTGACCAGGGCCATGAGGGCGGGCAGCAGCAGCCAGAACACCAGCGAGCGGGACAGGCCCTGGCGCCGGGTCCGGGCCTGGGCCCACTCGTCCTCATCGAAGGGGAGGAATCGCGCCCGGGCGCGGGAGCCGGCGGCGATGGTGGTCATCTGGGCTTTTCCGAGGTGAGGGGTGGGACTGTTGCTGAGACGGAGAGGAGGACGGAGCGGGTCGGCGCGACCTGCCCGAGGGGCGGACCTAGGGGCCGGCCGTGGCTAGCTTGACCGCGACCCGGAGCTGCGCCGAGCGAGCTCTGGGATTGCGCTCGACCTCCTCAGGGGAGGGCTTGATCGAGCGCCGGGTGAGGATGGAGAGGGTAGCCCGATGGGCGCAGGTGCAGACCAGTTGTTGGGACGGGCAAACACAGTTGCTGGCTAGGACGTTGAGGGAGTGCTTGAGAAGTCTGTGCTCGGACGGCTGGAAGGAGAGCGTCCCAAATCGCCCATCGGGCCGAAGAATCTGAGTGGATGCAAGGATGCCGCGGCGGAGCTCTTCGAGCTCGTCGTTGACCGCCACCCGCAGGGCCAGGAAGACCCTGGTGGCGGGGTGGATGTGCTTGGGCCAGAAGCGGCGCGGCAGCGCCGCCGCGCATATCTCGGCAAGGTCGGTGGTGGTGCGGATCGGGGCCGAGGCCCGGCGCCCGACGATAGCGCGGGCAATCCGGCGGGACTGCCGCTCCTCGCCCAACTCGAAGAACAGGTCGGCCAGCTCCGCCTCGCTGGATCCGGCCACGATCTCGGCGGCGGTCAGCTTCTGCAAGGTGGGATCCATTCGCATGTCCAGCGGTCCCTCCACCCGGAAGCTGAAGCCGCGCCGGGCATCGTCCAGCTGGAGTGAGGAGATGCCGAGGTCCATGACCACGACGTCGGGCTCCACCTGGTGCTCGGCGGCGATCCGCTCCAGGTCCGAGAAGCGCCCCACCACCGCGGTGAAGGCCCGACCGTGCTCGGCGAACCGACGCTGGGCGGAGGAGACGGCGGACGGATCTCGATCCAAAGCCAAGACCCGCCCGCCTGGGAGGACGTGTTGGAGAAAGGCCTTCGAGACGCCCCCGGCGCCCAGGGTGGCGTCGACCACGACCTGGCCCGGGCGTGGCTGCAGCAGCTCCAGCAGCTCATTGAGCATCACCGGCTCGTGGGTGCCTTGAAGGTGTCGCGGGCGTGCGGCCCCAGCCAGTGCGGTGCGGCGGGCGGGACGGGGCATCACCCCCAGCATGACGCTCACCGGGGACCCGCCTCGGGGCCTTGGGCCAGGCTGCGGGGCTGGTGCTGCCCGGCCACGGTCAGGCGCATCGACTCCCACTCGTCGGAGTTGAGGGGGCCGGCCTGGACGCTGATGCTCTGGTCGGAGTGGACCTCGACCACGTTGTTGACGCCCACGAAGACGACGTTGGACTCCAGCCCAGCGTGCTGGCGCAGCCGCGGCTGCAGCAGAATCCGGCCCTGGCTGTCCCAGGTGATCTCCTGGGAGTCGGCGTAGAGGCGACGCACGAAGCCGCTGTAGCCGGCCTCGGCGATCAGGTCATAGCGAAACTCGGCGGTGAGCGCCTCCCAGTCGCGCTGGGGGTACATCAGCAGGAAGCCCGCCGGGTGGGTGGTGACCCAGCCGCCGCGAAGCTCCTCCCGGAAGCGGGCGGGGATCGCCACCCGGCCCCTCTCATCCAGGGAGTGCTCGTAGCGGCCCGAGAACGCCATCTCGCCTCCCTTGCCAACTGTTCATCCTGGATGGCTTCCGCCATATTCACCACATTTCCCCCAGCCGGGAGGTGATGGGCACATTAGCACGAACGGTTGCGCAACGCAATAGCTTGGGAGAGTCTGTTGTCCAGACCACCTCACTCTCGATATTGAATTGGGGGAATTGTCCCTGAATTCTCGTCGGTGGGCCCCTGCCGGCGATCGGGAGGCGGCGCAGGGGGGCGAGCCCCCCTGCGGGGAGTGGGAAGGCGGGCGGTAAGCCGAGTTCTGTGCCCCTCGGGCCTCCCGCCGTGCGGGCTCCCCCCGAGGGGTGATGACCATCCATCTGCGGCGGCGGTTGCCCGACGCCTCTAGCGACCCACCCGGGTGCCACTGGACGAGCCGCCCAGGGGTGTCTCCACCCGCACCCTGCCGGGTCTTGCTCCGGGCGGGGTTTACCTGGCCAGCCGGTCACCCGGCTGCCGGTGGGCTCTTACCCCACCATTTCACCTTCGCCAGCGTTTCCGCTGGCTGTGTCTTTCTGTGGCACTCTCCCTGAGGTTTCCCTCGCCGGGTGTTACCCGGCGCCCTGCTCTGTGGAGCTCGGACTTTCCTCGACCGGGCGCAGCCCGACCGCGGTCATCTGCCCGCCATCCCGGGCCATCCTAACGCCACCTCGACCCCGGCGCGTCAGCTGGCCGGCCAGTGGGGCAACACCGCCCGCCCCCTCCAGCGACGCGAGGGCCCAAGATCCACGCCGCACCGCCGCGGCCCGATTCCTCTCCGGGCGCACCAGCCTGCCGGCCGGGGCCCGGGGCGGTGGCCGGTTCAGCCCTCAGCGGTCCTCTGTTCCTGGCAGGCGGCCACGGCCAGCTGGTCCACGCGGTTGTTGCCGAGGTTGTCGCGATGGCCGCGCACGTGCTTCCAGCTGAGGCTGGGGCCCAGGCCGGCGATCAGGCGGTCCAGCTCGGGGTAGAGGTCGAGGTTGAGCTTGCGTTTCCAGTTCTCGCTGAGCCAACCGATCACGTTGCGCGAGTCGGTGTGGAGACGCAGCCCCTGCCCATCTCGACGGCGGCTGAGGAAGGCCGCCACGGCCTCCCTGGCGGCGACCAACTCCATCCGGTTGTTGGTGGTCTTGGGCTCACCGCCCGAACCCTCCTCGGGGCCGTCCGGCCACTCGATGCGGTACGCCCAGCCACCAGGCCCAGGGTTACCGCTGCAGGCCCCGTCGCAGTAGCCGTCAACCCAGGTCGACGGCGACCGCTGGTCAGCGCTCAAAGCAGGAGAATCCGCTCGCAGTTCTCGCAGGTGACCAACTCCTCCCCCCGCGCCTCCTGGAGCAGCCGCGGAGCCAGCGGGAGGCGGCAGCCGCTGCAGGTCCCCCCCACCACCCGGGCCACCGCCGGCCGGCGCCGGGCCACAGTTCGCTCGTAGGCGCGGACGGCGGCGCCCGGGGCCGACTCCACCAGCCGCTGCCGCTCCTCGGCTACGGCGATCAGCTCGGCGGCAAGCCCCTCCGCCCGGTCGCGGTCGGCCTGACGGGCCAGCTCCACCTCGCGCTCCCGGCCGGCCAGCTCAGCGCGGATCTGGGCCAGCTCGGCTTCCGACTGCTCCTGGGCCTCCATCTGGGCCAGCTCGGTCTCCTCCAGGACAGCGATCCTTCCTCGCAGGGTCTCCAGCTCGTGCTGGCGGCGCTGGAGGTCAGCGGGGTGACGGACACTGCCGTCGTAGATCGCCTTCTGATGGCTCTTGGCCCGCTCGCCCAGCGCGGCGGTCTCCAGCTCCAGCTGCCGCAGCGCTGAGGCCTGCTCCTCAGCCTTCGCTTCCAGCTGGGCACGGCGCTGCCTCAACTGGCGGACGGTGGGATCGGTCTTGGCGCGCACCGCGATCGCCTCCCGCTCCCCCAGCAGGGCCTGATGGCGAAGGTCGAGGGCCTCGATCTCGGCCAGTGTCTCCGCTGGCTTCATCTGGGCGCCACCAGGTAGGTCTGGTAGGCGTGGCCCCGCTCGACGACCTGGCGCTGCTCGCAGGGGTACCAGCGCTCCGCCTGGAGCCAGTCCTCCAGCCGCCCCCGACGCTGGGCGGGCTGGAGGCAGATCCAGTCCAGCTGGCGGGCCAGCTCGCGGTCGCGCTCCAGGATCCGCGCCAGGGTGTTGCCCCCCATCCCCGCGATCACCGCCCCGCGACAGCCCAACCCGGCCAGCGGTACCAGCCCCTCCCCCTCCAGGATCCGGACTCCGCTGCGGTCGCTGAGCAGCCGGCGGAGCTCGCCGGCCGGCCCGGCCCGGAGCTCGGTCGCGTAGACCTCCAGGTGAGGAGCCCGGCGCTTCAGCTCCAGCGCCAGCCGGCCATGTCCGCTGCCGACGTCGGCGACGGGGCCCCCCGGGGGACAGAGGTCGAGGAGCGCCCGCAGACGGGGTCCCATCCGGGCCGGGCCCCGCCTTGGCACCGGTACCGGCACCACCGTACCGGCGGGAGGAGCCGCCGGGATGGGGGTGGTCGTAGTCATCAGGCGAGTCTAAAGAGTGAGCTGGGCCCGGCTCGGGTACCCTCCCCCTGATGATGGTGGCCAGTGGCCTCTAGACAGATGGACGCGCTTCCCTGGGACCGCATCGCCCCCTACTGGCTGGGCGATGGGGACCGCGGGGTGCTCCTGCTTCACGGCTTCGCAGGCACCCCCCCCGAGATGCGGCCCCTGGCCGAGGTGCTGGTCGCCCGGGGGTTCACCGTCTACGCTCCCCTCCTGATCGGGCACGGGAGCTCGCCGGAAGTGCTGGAGCGGACCGACCACCGGGACTGGATCCGCTCTGCCGACCAGGCCCTGGACGAGCTCACCGGGCGCTGCCACTGGGTGGGGGTGGCGGGCCAGTCGATGGGGGCGACCCTGGCCCTCCACCTGGCCGCCACCCGCGGCGACCTCCGGGCGCTGGTCTCCCAGTCGGGCTTCCTCTCGATCCGGGATTGGCGGGTGCGGCTGCTGCCGCTGGGCGGCCGACTGGTGCGCTGGGACGTTGCCTCGGAGGAGGTTGATCTCTACGACGCCAGCGCCATCGGACAGCTCTACAACTACGCCCGGCGGCCCACCCGGTCGATCGGCGAGGTCGCCCGGCTGGGGCGCCTGGTCCGATCGGAGCTTCCCGCGGTGTTCCGCCCCCTGCTGGTGCTCCAGGGAGGCCGGGACAAGGTCATCGATGCCTCCAGCGCCAGCCGGATCGTGGGAGCTGTGAGCTCCGACGTGCGCGCCCTCCGGATCTTCCCCCGGAGCGGCCACGGGCTCAGCGTGGATGTGGACCGTGCCGAGGTGGCCGCCGTGGGAGCCGACTGGCTGGAGCGGTACGTCGGCCCGGGCTGACCGGGGTCAGGGACCGGGGAACAGCTCGCGGAGCTGCGCCGCCGCCGCCTCGTCGATCACCGGATTGTCGGGGTGACCCTGGTCCGGGAGCGGCCGCCGGCTGCGGCCGGGGGGCCGCTCTGAGGAGGCCTCGGTGTCGTGCCCGCGGTAGGCGAGGCCACAGCCGGGGCAGAGGTACACCGGGGCGCTGCGACCCTGGCCGAGATACTGGAGGTGGCTGCGGCGGAGGCGCTGGCCGCAGCCGCAGACTAGCTGAGCGGGTACCGCGGAGAGCCTCAGAAAGTCGCTGGGTCCCATGGCCACCCGCCCGGATCGTGGAGTTCCATCGCGCTCAGAGCATAGGAACGCCGAGGCTCGAGATGGGCGCTGGCGAGCGACCTCTAAGATTGGAGTGCCTTGCGGGTCGATGAACTAACCGGTGCCAACGTCGGGCGCTACCGGATCGGTGGGCGGCTTCAGGTGCTGCCGTACGCCAGCATCCACCGGGCCACCGTCCTCTCCAGCGGCCGATCCGTCCTGTTGTGGACCTTCCGAGAGCCCTATGCCACCGCCGCCGGTTTCCTGGAGACCCTCCAGCACCTGGCCGGCGACGGCCGCGCCGATCGGGTGCCAGGGCTGCTCCATGTTCTTGAAATCGGGGTCGAAGAGCTGCGCTCCCCGCTGGTCTACCTGGCCACCGACAACGCCCCCGGCGGGTTCCTGGTCAGCCTGCTCCAGGCCGGCCGGGCCCCGGGCGTCTTCGCCGTGGCCGGACCGCTGGCGCAGACCGTGGACCGGCTCCACTCTCTCGGTCTGGTGCACGGCGACGTTCAGCCGGCCACCGTGGCGATGTCGACCCAGGGACCGGTCCTCACCGGACACTCGATCCGTGCCGTGGTGAGCCGGGTCACCCCGCAGGCCTCCTGGGTTGACATCACCCGCGCCTTCCGGCCACCGGAGGCGCCGAGCAGCGCCGAGCCCTGCCTGGCCGGGGACCTCTGGGGGCTGGCGGCGCTGGTCTACTACCTCCTGGTGGGCCGCCCGCCCGGCGTCGACGGCCAGATCGAAAGCCCGAGCCGGCTCCGGCCCCAGATCCCCAGCCGGGTGGACCGGGCCATGATCCGCGCCCTGGCGACCGACCCGGCCGAGCGGTTCCAGAGTGGGATGGAGTTCTACGCCGCCCTCCGGGGCCTCCCCTACGGAGAGGTCTCGTCGGCGGCGCCCCCGCCCGTCCGCTGGGGACCGGCACCGGCTCCTGCGGTGCCCGCCTCCGCACCGGCCCAACCCTCCCCGCCGGAAGCACCTCAGGAGGTGCCCGAAGCGGCCGGGCCGGAGCCGGAGGAGCGCGCCCAGCCGGTCAGCCACGCGCCCCGGGGCTGGCCGCTGGAGCCCGGGACGACCCCGGCGTCGATCCGGGCCGAGTCGCTCCCCTATCCGCACGAGGGCGATCAGACCGGGGCGACCCCGACCGGAGCCGGCACCCACCTGATCACGCTCGAGCCCTACGGGCTGGAACCCAAGGTGCGCCGAAGGGGTGGACTGGTCCTACTGTCGCTGCTCATGGTGGCGGTGGTGGTGGTGGCGGTGCTGCTGATCGTCGGCAGGATCAGGTTCTGAGCCCAGCCCCAGGAACAGCCGAGGAGCCGGCGGGGCTGCGGCGGCTGCTGGGCGCCCTGGACCCCCTCGAGGGCAGCGACCCTTCCCCTCCAGAGCCGCCACTGCGACCGGCCGGGGTGCTCGCCCTCATCGACGGCGGCTCTCCCGAGCTCCCCCTGCTGCTCCTGCTTCGCAGTTCGGGGCTGCACTCTCACCCTGGGCAGGTGGGGCTGCCGGGCGGGAGTCCTCTGCCGGGGGACGGGCCGCTGTGGCGGACCGCCCTCCGGGAGGCGGAGGAGGAGCTCCAGGTGCCGGGGGACGCGGTGGAGCTCTGCGGCCGGGCGACCGTGGTCGCCATCCGGAACTCCGGCTTCGCCGTCACCCCGTTCGTCGGGCTGCTCCGGCGGTCCTTCGAGCCCCGGGCCGCCGCGGACGAGGTCGAGGCCTTCTTCTGGCTCCCCCTGCTGCCCGGGGGCGGCCGGCCGGTGAGGGTGGCCCGCCGGGTCACGGTCTCCGGGGGCAGCTTCGAGGCCACCGGCTACCCCGCTGGCGAGCACTTCGTCTGGGGTGCCACCGGGAAGATCGTCGACGACCTCCTGACCCGGCTGGGACTCCCGCCCAGCTGAGATGCTGCCGGCCTCAGTTGGAGGCGGCCACCGCGGCGGGGGGTGCCGGCGGGGTGAGACCGAACCCCACCGGGCGGCGCTGCGGCCGAGCCTCCACCGGAGCCATCAGGGCGCGATCCAGGACCTCGCCCAGCGAGCGCACGAAGACCACCTCCATGCCTTCGAGCTGGGAGCTCTCGATCTCGTAGAGATCTCGCCGGTTGCGCTCGGGAAGGAGGAAGACCTTGATCCCTCCCCGGTGCGCTGCCAGCAGCTTGTCCTTGACCCCGCCGATGGGGAGGATCCGGCCCCGCAGGGTGACCTCGCCGGTCATGGCCAGGTCGTGACGGACCGGGCGGTCGCTGGCCACCGACACCAGGGCGGTGGTGAGGGTCACCCCGGCCGAGGGCCCGTCCTTGGGGATGGCCCCGGCGGGCACGTGGATGTGGACCCCGTGGTCGTCGAAGAAGTTCTGCTTGACCCCGTACTCGGACCCGTGGACGCGCACCCAGGAGAGGGCGGCTCGCGCCGACTCCTGCATCACGTCCCCGATCTGCCCGGTGAGCTGCATCTCGGTGCGACCGGCGATCGCCAGCGCCTCGACGGTGACCAGGTCACCGCCCACGTCCGAGACCACCACTCCGGTGGCGACCCCCACCCGCTCCTCGTCCTGGGCCGCGTCGTGGTCGAACCGCGCCGGGCCGAGGTACTCGATGAGGTCGTCGGGGCCGACCCGGACCGACTTGAGCTCGGGATTCTCCACCAGCCGGCGGGGAACCTTGCGCATCACCTGGGCCAGCTGCCGCTCGAGTCCGCGCACCCCCGCCTCGCGGGTGTAGCTTCGGATCACCGTGCGGAGCGCTTCATCGGTGATCTCCAATTCGGTGGAGTCGAGGGCGTGCTGGTCCATCTGTCGCGGCACCAGGTGCTGCTTAGCGATCCCCAGCTTCTCCTCCTCGGTGTAGCCGGTGATGTGGATGATCTCCATCCGATCCCGGAGCGGGGCCGAGATGGTGTCGAGGACGTTGCCGGTGGTGATGAAGAGGACCTGGGAGAGGTCGTAGGCGACCTCCAGGTAGTGGTCGGAGAACTCCCGGTTCTGCTCCGGGTCCAGCACCTCAAGGAGCGCCGCCGAGGGGTCGCCGCGGAAGTCGAGGCCGACCTTGTCGATCTCGTCGAGCATCATCACCGGGTTCTTGGTGCCGGCCTGCTTCATGGCCTGAATCACCCGGCCCGGCAGTGCCCCGATGTAGGTGCGCCGATGTCCGCGGATCTCCGCCTCGTCGCGAATTCCGCCCAGGGAGACCCTCACCAGCTTGCGTCCCAGGGCGCGGGCGATGCTCCGACCCAGCGAGGTCTTGCCAACTCCGGGCGGGCCCACGAAGCAGAGGATCGGGGTCTGCAGCGGATGGGGCTGGGGGCCGGGGTCCTCGACCGCGGGCTGGGGAGCGGCGGCGGCCTCCGGCGCTCCCGGGGCGGCCTCCGGCATTCCCTGGGCGGCCTCGGTCGCGACCGCGGCAGCCCGGCGATCCAGCACCCGCTTGCGGACCGCCATCCACTCCAGGATCCGCTCCTTGACCTTGGGCAGCCCGTAGTGGTCCTCGTCGAGGATCCGGGCCGCCTCGCGGATGTCGACCCGCTCCGCCCCAGCGTCATGCCAGGGGAGGTCGGCCAGCCACTCCACGTAGGTGCGCACGATCCCCACCTCGGGGGAGGCGCTGGGCAGCGACTCCAGCCGGTCCAGCTCCTTGAGGGCCCGGGCGTGAACCGTGTCGGGCATGCCGGCAGCGTCGATCCGCTCCCGCAGGTCGTCCTCGGCCGTGGACTCGCCACCGACCTCGGCCAGCTCCTTGCGGATGGCCTTGAGCTGCTCCCGGAGAATCGCCTCGCGCTGGCCCTGGTTGATGGTCTGGGCCACGTCCTGCTGGATCTTGTTGCGCAGCTGGGCCACCTCGAGCTGACGTGCCAGCAGCGGCACCAGACCCCGCAGGCGGCGCTCGACATCGGGCTCCTGGAGCAGTGCGATCCGGTCCTGGGGATCGAGGTCGGGAGCGGTCCCGGTGAGGTCAGCGACCTTGCCGGGTTCCTTGGCCCGCGCGACTGCCACGGCCAGCTCGGGGGCGACTGCGGCCCCGGCCGCCACGTAGTCGGCGAAGAGCTGGCGGACCGATCCCGCCAGGGCGTCAATCTCGGTGCCCACGGGCTCAATCTCGGGGATCTCGACGACCTTGGCGGTCCAGGTCTCGCCCACCTCCAGCTCGATCAATCGGACCCGGCGCTGGCCCTCCACCAGAACCTGGGCCCCGGCCGTGCCGCGGCGGAAGGCACCTATCTGGGCCACGGTGGCGATCGGGTACAGGTCCAGGAGCTGGACCTCGTCCAGCTCGCTCTGGCGCTGGACCGCCAGCACCACCTTGCCCTCAGCCGCCACCGCGGCCTCCAGGCTGGCCACCGAGCGGTCCCGACCGGCGCCCAGGGGGGCCAACTGAAGGGGCAGCACCACGTTGTCCCGGAGCGGCACCAGCGGCAACGTCTCGATCTTTGGGGTCTCCGGGGACCGCCTCTTGGGAGCGGCGGTCGGCTCTGGTTCTTCGCTCAAGGTTTCACTCCAGGGTCACTTCGCTGTGGGCTGGGCCCAGCGCTGATCAGTCTTCCCGTCCCCCAGGGCAGCCAAACCTGGGGGTCCGGCCAGGTGGCGCCAGACCCGTGCCGCCTCGGCACCGCGCGCCCAGGAACCTCGTCCGCGGCACCGTCGCCAGCCCGCACCGGGGAAGTGTCGCCCCCGCATTGGAGGTGGGTCGGCATCAGGCCTGGGATCCGCCCATGAAGGACAATCGCCGACGCATGGCAAGCGCCACCACGGCGGGGGCGCCGAGTTGACGGGGACCGTCCTCATCGCCCTGACGGTCTTCGGCGCCAGCGCGGTGGAGATGGTGGAGGCCCTCACCATCGTGCTGGCGTCGGGATTCACGCGGGGTTGGCGCTCCGCCCTGGAGGGGGCTGGCGCCGCCCTGGTCTGCCTGGCAGCGGCGGTCGCCATCTGCGGCCCGGCGCTGGTGCATTACGTGCCCATCAACACCCTTCGAGTGGTGGTCGGCAGCCTGCTGCTGGTGCTGGGACTGCAGTGGTTGCGCAAGGCGGTCCTGCGGGCCAGCGGCTACCGATCCAAGCACGACGAGGACGCCAGCTACCGCCGCGAGGTCGAGCGCCTCTCCGGCCTCCCCCGCAGTGGGGCCGGCCGCGACGCGACCGGCTTCATCATCAGCTTCAAGGGGGTCCTCCTGGAGGGACTCGAGGTGGTGATGATCGTACTCACCCTGGGGCTGAGCTCCGGGCGCCTGGGGATCGCCGTGGTCGCGGCCGCGGCCGCGGTGCTGGTGGTGGGCGGAGCCGGGGTGGCCGTCTCGCGACAGCTGCGGGAGGTCCCGGAGAACGCGATGAAGCTCGGTGTCGGCCTCATGCTGGTGACCTTCGGCACCTTCTGGGGCGGCGAAGGTGTCGGGGTGCGCTGGCCCGGCGCGGACGTGGCCCTGCTGGGGCTGCTCGCCTTCTACGGCGCCCTGGCCTGGGCCGCGGCGAAGTGGCTGAGCCGGTCCGCAGGCGGGGCCCCGGTGGCGGGCCCGGCGTGAGGATAGGGAGCTGGCTGGCTGCGG
>JBEKRL010000058.1:0-11837 GCA_049518775.1 Candidatus Dormibacteria bacterium | reverse complement strand
GCGGGTCCTGGCTGAGCTCAACGTGGCGCGGCAGTCGGAGGGCCAGCCGGCCTACGCCAACTGTCGCAATGCCGCGGCCGGGAGCCTGCGTCAGCTGGACTGGGAGATCACCAGGCAGCGTGGCCTGGCAGCCTTCTTCTACGCCTGCGACCCTCACCCGGAAGGATTGGCGGGACAGCTCGAGCTGCTCGACTGGCTGGAGGAGATCGGTTTTCCGGTCAACCCCCACCGCCGGCTGCTCCAGGGGAGCGCCGAGATCGCCGCTTACCTGGAGCACTGGCGCGAGGCCCGGCACGAACTCGCCTATGAGACCGATGGCATTGTGCTGAAGGTGGACTCGCTGGGGCTGCAGGAGGAGCTGGGCGCCGACAGCCGCACTCCGAGGTGGGCGATTGCCTTCAAGTTCCCCCCGGAGGAGCGCGAGACCACGGTGCTGGAGATCCAGGTGAGCATCGGCCGGACCGGGGTGGCCACGCCGGTGGCGGTCCTGGAGCCGGTGCTGGTGGCTGGCTCCACCGTGGAGCGGGCGACGCTCCACAACGAGGACCAGGTGCGGGCCAAGGACATCCGGGTCGGGGATCGGGTGGTGATCCGCAAGGCTGGCGAGGTCATCCCCGAGGTGGTGAGCGTGGCTCTGGTGCATCGGCCGCTCGACAGCCAGCCCTTCGAGATGCCGAGGGAGTGTCCGGTCTGCGGAGGTGGCCTGGTGCGGGAGAGCGGTGAGGCCGCCACCCGCTGCCTCAACCCGCTGTGCCCGGCGCAGCGGCTGCAGCGGCTGCGGCACTTCGTCAGCCGGGGGGCCCTGGATATCGATCGCTGTGGCCCGGCGGTGCTGGCGGAGCTGCTCCAGCGCGGGCTGGTGGAGACCCCCGCCGACCTCTTCCGGCTCACCGCCGAGCAGCTCGAGGCGCTCCCCCTCCTGGCCAGGCGGTCGGCGAGGCAGCTGGTGGCGGCGATCCAGTCCAAGCGTCATCCCAGCCTGGAGCGTTTCGTCTACGCCCTGGGGATACCCCACGTCGGCGAGCGAACCGGGCGGCTCCTCGCCGAGCACTTCGGAAACCTGGAGCGGCTTCTGCAAGCCGACCTGGGTGCCATGACCGCCGTGGCCGGGGTCGGACCCACGGTGGGGGCGGCGGTCGCCCAGTTCTTTGGCAGCCCGGGAGGCAGGGAGCTCGTCGCAGGGCTGCTGGCGGTCGGGGTCAGCCCGCTCGAAGCCCGGCGGGCGGGCGGTCCCTGGCTGGGCAAGACCCTGGTGCTCACCGGGAGCCTGCAGCGCTGGACCAGGGCGGAGGCGGAGCGGGCGATAGGGGAGCGGGGCGGGACCTCAGCCAGCAGCGTCTCCCGGAAGACCACCGCCGTGATCGCCGGCGAGGCGGCCGGTTCCAAGCTGGAGGCGGCCCGGCGGCTGGGAGTACCGGTCCTCGATGAGGATGAGTTCGCGGCCTGGCTGGGGGATCCCTACCGCGAGCCCTGGCAGGAGAAAGGCGACCTCGCCTCAGCGCCCCAGTAGAAATGCCGGGAGGGCCACCAGGCCGACGATCGCGACCAGCAGGCTCCAGCTCACGGGGTGGCCGAAGTTGACAGTCCAGCCAACCCCCAGGCGCTTGGGCACGACGATGGCGGGGTCGCCGCGATTGGCGTAGAAGGCGCCGCGGTGCCAGTGGCGGTCGTCGGAGCGCGGGACCACCGGGGTGCCTCCCCCTCGCGGGTGGCCAGGGTGCAGGCGAGCTCCCGGCTGGCTGCCTCCTACCGCCAGCACCACCAGGACAGTGGCCCCGACCAGGGTCGGCAGCAGCAGCAGTACCCCGGAGCCGTTGCTGAACTTGACCAGCCCCCAGGTCATGAAGGCGGCCAGCATCAGGGTGAGGTCGACGCCGGTGGCGAGGGTGAGCATCCCGACTCCGATCCGGCGCTGGAAGGTCTGGCGCCGCGGGGCAGCGCCGGCCGGGTCGCTGGGACCCAGCCCCTGTTCGCCGTGCTGGACCGCCAGCCGCAGCAGCCCGACCAGCAAGCCGGTGAGGATGATCTGGGTCAGGACCAGGAAGAAGGCGCTTCCCAGGGACTTGCCGGCGAAGGAGTTCGGCGCTCCGGCCGCCGAGAAGTGGATGGGGATGCGCGCAGGCAGCGAGCCGTAGCGGAGGATCCCGACCAAAGCGGTGGCCAGCACCACCGCGGCCGCCGGGGCCGCCCAGACCCACGAGACCGCGGGCTGACGCCCCCGCGGGGGCGGCTCGGGGACCGATCCCGGGACCTTGTCTCGGTGCCAGCCGTCGCGCTCGTTCAGGGCGGACAAGGTGCGGTGGTCCACGCTGTGACTCCCCTGGGGGAGAAGGAGCGGAACCGGGAGCCCGGCGGCGAGGACCAGGGGCGAGTCGTGGAGCCGAGGCCCGAGCCCAATCCCGCCGGCGAGGCAGGTGAGGGGCAGGGGACCGTGTTCTGCCGGCAGCGCCTCGAGGCGCTGGGGACGGTCCGGTCACCGGCCCGGTGGGGAGGGACCTTGAGGTCGACGGGTGGCGTGGGCTCGACCAGGTCGGGAAGCACCCGGTGCGCGGCGGTGGCCAGGCTGGTCGCCGGCAGGTCGAGAACGATCAGCGCGGACATCGAGTGTCATCCTCTGGGGCCGGGCCGGGGAGCTCTTGGGGAGCTGGCGGGGTGGGCAGGCGCTCTCCAGCCTCGCCGGTCCGCGGCCCTTCCCTCGACCAGGATATACGGTCCCGGTGAGACGGAGCGGGCGCTGTGCCGACCGCGAGCCGGGCCGCGCCAGGGAGTTCCCGCTCGGCCCTGGCGAGGCGCTCCAGCCCCGTCGCATCGAGGGCGGTTGCGGCCTCTGGTGACACAGGGTCGGCGCCAGCCCGGTTGCTCCCGTCCGGCGGTGGTCGGGGGTGAGTCCACGGGCCCAAACTTGGGGCTTCCTATAATCCAGGCGCGGTGGCAGAGGAGAGCCCAGGTTCGGCGCCGGGACAGTGGATCGACCTCTCCGAGGTCGCCCACGTGAGCAGGCTGGCACGCCTGGGGCTCTCCGGCGAAGAACTGGAGAAGCTGGCAGCCCAGCTCGATGTGATCGTGGCGGCGGTGGCCAGCCTCTCCGCTGCCGACATCTCCGAGGTGGAGGCCACCGCTCAGGTGGGCGAGCTGCGGAACGTGACCCGGGCCGATGTGCCCGCTCCGGGCCTCAGCGCCGAGGAGGCCCTGAGCAACGCCGCGGCCCAGTCGGCCGGCTTCCTTCGGGTGCCGGCGATCCAGTGACCCTGCTCGAGGAGCCAATTCGAGCCCTGGCCCGGCGCCTGCGGGCGCGGGAGCTGTCGGCGGTGGAGCTGGCCCAGGAGGCGCTGGGCCGGATCCGGGCGCTGGACCCGGCCATCGGGGCGTACCTTCGACTCACCCCCGAGCTGGCCCTTGAAGCGGCGGCCCGGGCCGACCAGGCTCTGGCGCGGGACCCTGCGGGCGCCTCGCCACTGTGTGGCATCCCGGTCGCCTACAAGGACGTGCTCTGTACCCGCGGGGTGGAGACGACGGCCGCCAGCCAGATTCTCCGCGGCTTCGTGCCGCCCTACAGCGCCACGGTGGTCGAGCGGCTGGAGAGACTGGGAGTCGTCCCGCTGGGGAAGCTCAACTGCGACGAGTTCGCCATGGGGAGTTCCAATGAGAACTCCTCGTACCAGACGACCAGGAACCCCTGGGACGCGGGGCGGGTGCCGGGGGGCAGCAGTGGGGGGTCGGCGGCGGCGGTGGCGGCGCGGATCGCCTGCGCCACCCTGGGCAGCGACACCGGAGGCTCGGTGCGGCTGCCCGCCTCGTTCTGTGGGGTGGTGGGGGTCAAGCCGACCTATGGGAGGGTGAGTCGCTACGGGCTGATCCCCTTCGCCAGCTCCCTGGACCAGATCGGCCCGCTCACCAAGACGGTCGAGGACTCAGCCCTGGTCCTGACCGCGATCGCCGGGCGAGATCCCCGGGACAGCACCAGCGTCGAGGCCCCGGTGGAGGGGATCCTGGGCCAGCTGGGCGCGGGGGTCAAGGGCCTGCGCCTGGGGATCCCCAAGGAGTACCTGAAGGTGGGGATCGACCCCTCGGTGCGCTCTGTCTTCGACCAGGCCGCCGCCACCCTGGAGAGACTCGGTGCGGAGCTCGTGGAGGTGACCCTCCCCACCACTGAGTTCGCCCTCTCCGCCTACTACGTGATCGCCCCGGCCGAGGTGAGCAGCAACCTGGCGCGGATGGATGGGGTCAGGTTCGGGCCCGGATTCGAGGGGGACACCAGCCTCAGGGAGGCGTACGACTCGGCGCGCCACCGGGGCTTCGGCGAGGAGGTTCGGCGCCGGGTCACCCTGGGGACCTACGCCCTCAGCAGCGGTTACTACGACGCCTTCTACCTCCGGGCTCAGAAGGTCCGGACCCTGGTGGCGCGGGACTTCGAGAGGGCCTTCACCGAGGTGGACGCGATCATCTCCCCGACCGCGCCCACCGCCGCGTTCGAGCTGGGTGAGCGCACCGGCGATCCCCTGGCCATGTATGCCACCGACATCCTCACCCTCCCTGCCAACCTGGCCGGGATCTCCGGGATCTCGGTACCGGCCGGGTTCGCAGCTGGGCTCCCGGTGGGGCTGCAGGTCCTCGGTCCCTACCTTGGGGAGGCCACCTGCTTTCGGGTTGCCCAGAGTATGGAGGAGGAGGCAAAGGTCTGGCGCCAGCTCCCGCCCCTCTCCCGAGTGACGGCATGAGCGCAGCGGGAGAGAGCGCCTGGGAGGCGGTGATCGGGTTGGAGGTGCACGCCCAGCTGCTGACTCGGAGCAAGATGTTCTGCTCCTGCCGCGCCGACTACCTGGGTCTGCCCCCCAACAGCAACACCTGCCCGGTCTGTCTGGGGCTGCCGGGCTCACTCCCGGTGATCAACGCGGAGGGGGTGAGGCTGACCATGCGCACGGCGCTGGCGCTGAATTGCGAGATCCCCGATTTCACCAAGTTCGACCGCAAGAACTACTTCTACCCCGACCTGCCCAAGGGCTACCAGATCTCCCAGTACGATCTCCCGCTCTCCCGGGCCGGCTGGCTGGAGTTCGAGGTGGAGGGCAGGACGGTGCGGGCCGGGATCACCAGGGTCCATCTGGAGGAGGACACAGGCACCCTCCACCACTCCGGCGAGATCCAGCATGCTGCGTTCTCCCTGGTTGACCTCAACCGGGCCGGAGTGCCCCTGATGGAGATCGTGGGGGAGCCCGACCTGCGCAGCCCGGCAGAGGCCAGGGCCTACCTGGCCACCCTGCGGCAGCTGCTGGTGTACATCGGGGTCAACGACGGCAACATGGAGGAGGGAAGCCTGCGCTGCGACGCCAACATCTCGCTGCGCCCGCCCGGCCAGGAGGAGCTGGGGGTCAAGGTGGAGATCAAGAACATGAACTCCTTCCGCAGCGTCCAGAGGGCGCTCGACTTCGAGTTGCTGAGGCAGGCGGAGGTGCTGGACCAGGGCGGGCGCCTGATCCAGGAGACCAGGGGCTGGAGCGAGCTCGAGCAGCGCACCGTCTCCCAGCGGACCAAGGAGGAGGCCCAGGAGTACCGCTACTTCCCCGAGCCTGACCTGCCACCGCTACTGATCTCCCGGGCGGAGGTCGAGATGGTCCGGTCCCAGCTCCCCGAGCTCCCGGCGGCCCGGAGGGCTCGGTTCCAGAGCCAGTACCAGCTGGCCGAGGCGCAGGCGCGGCTGCTTACCGCCCGCCCCGGCGACTCCGCCTACTTCGAGGTGGTGGTGGGAGCAGGCGTGCCTCCCCAGCTGGCTGCCAACTGGCAGCTAGGTGACCTCCAGGGGCTTTGCAACGCCGCGAACCTGGAGGTGGGGGAGTCGCTGGTGAAGTCCTCGGCGCTGGCCGAACTGCTGAAGATGGTGGACGCCCAGGAGATCACGACCAGGGTTGCCAAGGAGGTCCTCGCCCAGGTTTTCGAGGCCGGCGGGAGCCCTGCCGAGCTGGTGCAGAGCCGCGGCCTGAGCCAGCTCAGCGATCCTGACCAGATCGCGTCGCTCGTGGACCAGGTCCTCCCCCGGCAGGCCAAGGCGGCCGCCGACTACCAGGCGGGCAACGATCGGGCGCTGGCCGCGCTGGTGGGGGCGGTCATGGGGCTCTCCAAGGGGCGGGCCAACCCCGAGGTGGTCAATCGACTCCTGAGGGAACGGCTGCCTCGGTCGGGAGGCTGACAGCGCTGCCTCAGCCTCGGTCGGGCGAGAGGCCCCTCCAGGTTGGAGACCGGCTCCGGGTCCAGTGCACGGGCATGGCCCACCGGGGGCTGGGGATCGCACGGGTGGATGGGCAGGTCGTATTCCTTTTCGGGGCGCTCGCGGGAGAGGAGGTGACGGCCCGGATCACCGCGGTGCGTCGGAAGCACGCCTTCGCCGATACCGTCGAGGTGCACCAGGCGTCGGCCGACCGGGTGGAGCCCCTCTGCCCCTACTTCGGCAGCTGCGGGGGTTGCCACCTCCAGCATCTCAGCTACCCGGCCCAGCTGGAGACCAAGCGCCGGGTGCTGGTGGAGGCGCTCAGCCGCCAGGGTCTGCTGCTCCCCGACGCGGTCGGGGTGGCGGGGTCCGCCGAGGAGTGGCGGTACCGCTGGCGGGGGGAGTTCCACCTCAGCCACGAGGGGCCTCCGCTGGGGTTCACCCGCCGGTCCGACTACCGGGTGCTGGGGGTCACGGACTGCCCGATCCACCATCCGAGCATCGGGCTGTCGCTGCGGGCCGTCGGCGAGGTGGCGGCGAGCCAGGGTGCCGACGTGCAGACGGTCCAGCTCACGGTGGGTGAGGAGGGCCGGCAGCTGCTGCTGGAGGCTCGGCCGGCACGGCAGAAGAGTGGCGCCATCGCCGCCCAGGTCGCCGCTCTTCTGCCGTCGCTGACGTTGACCGACGAGGCCACCGGGATCCGCTATCGAGATCGGGGATTCCGGGTCTTCCCGGACTCTTTCATCCAGGTCAACCAGGGCAGTCTGGAGCATCTCTACGAGACGGTGGTCGGCTGGCTCGGGCCTCAGCTTCGCGGTGCCCATGTGGTGGACGCCTACGGGGGTCTGGGCATCCTCAGCCTCCGCCTCGCCGACCTCGGCGCCCGGGTCACGGTGCTGGAGTCCAACCCGGTCTCGGCCCGGCTCAGCCAGCTGCATGTCGAGATGTACGCGCCCTCGCAGGTCGGGGTCGTCTGCGGCCCGGTCGAGACAGAGCTGCCCCGAGCGGAGGCGGCCTCGGCGGTGGTGGTCGACCCTCCGCGGGCGGGCCTGGGCCCGGAGGTCCGGGGTTGGCTGAGCCTGGCGGGGCCGCCGACCCTGGTGTACCTCAGCTGCGAGGTGTCGGCACTGGCCCGCGACCTCAACACCCTATGCCGCCTTGGCCCCTATCGGCTGGAGCGGCTTCGGCTGGTGGACATGTTCCCCCAGACCTATCACTTCGAGACGGTCGCCCTGCTCCGGCGCAGGTGACGTTCTGGGCTGGTGCCAATCTCGGATACTGAGGGCCACCGGCGGGACCTTCCGCCCCTTTCCAGGACTTGATAGATCCTCATGCCGCCGATCCAGTTCGCTCATCTCCACACCCACTCCGAGTACTCGCTGCTCGACGGCGCGGCGCGGGTCCGAAGCCTGGTCCAGCGGGCCAAGGAGCTGGGCCAGGAGGCGCTCGCCCTAACCGACCACGGGGTGCTGGCGGGGGCCATCGACTTCTACGAGGCCGCCACCGAGGTGGGGATCATCCCGGTGATCGGCTGCGAGGTCTACGTGGCGGCTCGCTCCCACCTCCAGAAGGAGGGCAGAGCCGACCGGGACCCCTCCCACCTGGTGCTCCTGGCAGCAACTGGGGAGGGCTACGCCAATCTGGTGAGGCTGGTCAGCCGGGCCCATCTGGAGGGGTTCTACTACAAGCCCCGGATCGACCACCAGATGCTGGCGGAGTGTGCGCCGGGCCTGATCGCCCTATCCGGGTGCGTCGGCGGCGAGGTCCCCCAGCGAGTGCTGGCCGGGGACCTGGACGGGGCCCTGGCGGTTGCCCGCGAGTACCAGGAGATCCTGGGTCGGGACGGGTACTTCCTGGAGATCCAGGACCACGGAATGGAGGAGGAGCGGGTGGTGCGAGAGGGGCTGCTGGGAATCGCCCGCCAGACCGGCATTCCCCTGGTGGCCACCAACGACTGCCACTACGTGGACCGAGACGACGCCGAGGCCCACGACGTCCTGCTCTGCATTCAGACCGGGAGCCGGCTGGATGAGCCCAAGCGGCTGCGCTTCGCCGGCCCGCACTTCTACCTCACCTCAGCCGAGGAGATGGCCGCCAAGTTCGACTACTGCCTGGAGGCGGTTCAGAACAGCTGGGAGATCGCCTCTCGGTGCCGCTTCGAGCCACTGCTGGACCAGCGGCTGCTCCCCACCTATGACGTGCCCGCCGGGCAGGACGCCAACGATCTGCTGGAGGTGGTGGCGACCGAGGGACTGCGCCGTCGCTGCCACGGTCAGGAGGTGCCCGCGGAGTACCGCCGGCGGCTCATCTACGAGCTGGGAGTGATCCGCGAGACCGGATTCGCCGCCTACTTCCTCATCGTTTGGGACTTCACCCGAGCGGGTCGGGAGGAAGGCGTCAAGATCGGCCCGGGCAGGGGCTCGTCGGCGGGCAGCCTGGTCGCATACAGCCTGGGGATCACCGACGTCGACCCTCTGCAGTACGGGCTGATCTTCGAGCGGTTCCTGAATCCCGAGCGGGTCTCGATGCCGGACATTGACATTGACTTCGATGTCGCCGGCAGGGCGCGGGTGATCGACTACGTGAACCGCAGGTACGGGGCCGACCGGGTGGCCCAGATCGTGACCTACGGGACGATGGCGGCCCGGGCGGCGGTTCGCGACGTGGGCCGGGCCCTCAGTGTGCCGCTGCCGCAGGTCGATCAGCTGGCCAAGCTGATCCCCACGCGGTTGGGGGTCACCCTGGAGGCGGCGCTGGCGGAGTCCAGGGACCTGAAGGGGCTCTATGACTCGGAACCGTGGGCCAAGCGGCTGGTCGACACCGCCCGCCGGCTGGAGGGGATCCGCCGCAACGCTGGGACCCACGCCGCCGGCGTGGTGATCGGGCCCGGTCCGCTCATCGACTACGTGCCCCTGCAGCTGGCCACCACCAACCGGGAGGCGGTGGTCACCCAGTTCGACATGGATGGTGTCCAGAAGATCGGGCTCCTCAAGATGGACTTTCTGGGCCTGGAGAACCTCACCATCCTCGAGGAGACGCTCGAGAACATCGAGCAGCTGCGCGGCGAGCGGCTGGAGCTCGACGCCCTGCCCTTGGACGACGCCGCCACCTATGAGCTGCTGGCCAGGGGGGACACGCTGGGGGTCTTTCAGCTGGAGCAGGCTGGGGGCCGGCGGATCGTCATGGAGATGCGCCCCCATTCGATCGAGGACATGGCCGCAGCCGTGGCCCTCAATCGCCCCGGGGTCATCGAGGGTGGCGCCACCGACCTGTACATGAGGCGGCGCCGGGGGGAGGAGCCCATCACCTACATGCTCCCGGAGCTGGAGCCGGTGCTCAAGGAGACCCATGGGGTGATCCTCTACCAGGACCAGGTGATGCAGATCGCCGCGGCGGTGGCGGGCTTCAGCCTGGGGACGGCCGATCTCCTCCGCGCCGCCATGGGCAAGAAGGACAAGGCCAAGATGGCCGCTCAGCGAGCCAAGTTCATCGCCGGGGCGATGGCCCGGGCGGTCCCCGAGAAGACCGCCGTGGAGCTCTTCGATTACATCGACTACTTCGCCGGGTACGGCTTCGGCAAGGCGCACTCGGTGGCCTACGGGCTGATCAGCTACCAGACCGCCTACTTCAAGGCCCACTATCCCCTGGAGTTCATGGCCGCGCTCCTCAACAGCAAGGCCAGCGACTTCGACCGGCTCAAGCTGGCGATCCAGGACGCCCAGGCAAGGGGCATCGTGGTCCATCCCCCTGACATCAACCGCTCCCGGGCGGCGTTCAGTGTCGTGGGCAGTTCGCCAGACGCATCCCCGGTGCCGGGGGTCCGCGGGGAGATCCTCTACGGCCTTCAGCACATCAAGAACGTGGGCGAGGCGGCAGCCAGGTCGCTGGTGGCCGCCCGCGAGCAGAGTGGGCCCTTCCGCTCCCTGATCGATCTCTGCTCCCGGGTGCGGGGCCGGGATCTCAACCGCCGGGCGCTGGAAGCCCTGATCCGCAGTGGCGCCTGTGACCCGCTGGGGGACCGGGGGCTCAACCTGGCTCAGCTGGAGAGCGCCATGCGCCGAGCGGAGATCGAGGTCCGGGTCCGAGAGTCCGGCCAGATCCTGCTCTTCGAGCCCGACGCCGCCCTGGTGGGCCCGGGTCTGCCGGGGGACTCGGCCCTGGCCGTGGTTGAGGTGACCGCGGAGATGCGGCGGGAACGGTTGGCCTGGGAGCGCGAGCACCTGGGGATCTACCTCAGCGACCACCCTCTCCGGCGCCTCAGCGAGGAGCTCCACCAGCGCACCGACACCACCTTGGCTGAGCTGGGGCGGCTGGAGGGCACCATGGTCCAGGTCGGGGGCGCTGTCCGGGAGTGCCGGAGGGTTCAGAGCCGGCGCGGCGAAGCCATGGCGTTCGCCCAGCTCGAGGACCTGACCGGGATCTGCGAGGTGGTGGTCTTCCCATCGCTTTACCAGGAGGTTTCCGGGCTGCTCCAGGCGGATGCAGTGGTCGTGGTCAGGGGACGGGTCGAGATGGGGGTGCGTCGCACTGGAGGCGCAGGCAGCAGCTCAACCCCGCAGGCACACGGCTGGGAGGCGGAGGAGGGCCCCGATGTGGGGAGCACCGAGGAGCCGGAGGAGGCTCGAGTGATCGCCGAGCAGGTGCTCGCGCTGGAGGATCCCTCGCTGGAAGGGTGGCGGGCCCCGGCGGTGATCCACATCCTGGCCCACCGAGGTGGGGAGCCGGAGCTGCACCGGCTCGCCGAGCTGCTCCAGCAGCATCCTGGCGACTCCCGGGTCTTGCTCCACCTCCGGGACGGGGATGGGGACCACGAGCTGGACCTGGGCAGCGAGTACGGCGCCGCCGCGGTGCCGGGTCTTCGGGCGGCCGTGGTGGAGCTCTTCGGCGAGGGCTCCTACCGGGAGGAGGCCATCCGAGCCCCAGCTCCCCTGCCGCGATTCCGAGGACGGAGCCGCTGACCGCGGGAATGCTCAGATCTGGTTGAGGCCGCTCTGAAGGATGGGGAAGAGCACCTGGGCGAGCGCGATGTAGATCACCACCGCGGCCACCAGCCCGATCACCGCGGCCAGGTCCGGCTGGACCCGGGCGGCTCGCTGGATGGGGGAGATGAGCCCGTCGGTGAGGCGCCGCACCGAGTAGGCGAAAGGGTGCCAGGGGTCAACATGGAGGAAGGTGATCAGGACCCTGATCAAGAGCAGCACCAGGAGCACCAGCACCACCGCGCTGATGAACGTGAAAATGACCGAGAACACCGCCGCGACCGGGTCGACGAAGCCGTTGTCCGCCAGCTGCTCCAGCAACTGGGCGACCGCGTACACCAGGACCAGGGCCAGCAGGGGGGAGAAGTCGAGCCCGGCGACCATGGGAAGGACGCGCCGCAGTGGCCGAATCACCGGCATGACCAGCTCTTCCAGGAGGTGTCCGATCGGGCTGGCGTAGGAGTTGGGGAAGAAGGACATGAACGCCCACGCGAGGATGCAGAGCGCATACAGGTCGAGCAGCACCGCCACGTCCTTCACCAGGATCTCGGCGAGATGCATGTTCACGAGTATAGGTTCGGGCCAAATCTGACCCGCGCTGGGCCGGGGCACCACGACCCTTCCGCTCCAAGTTCGCGCGCCGCTTTCGCGCTCCC
>JBEKRL010000057.1:0-11910 GCA_049518775.1 Candidatus Dormibacteria bacterium | reverse complement strand
CCTGCCCTTACTGCCACTCTAGCACAACTGCACTGCACACGTTTGTATGAGTCCCAAGCTCACCCGGCGCCGTCCAACCACGAGCCGAGGTCGAAGGTTCGAGATCGGCCATCGCCGAGCGGCTCTTCACCGCGAGGTGACGGCGCCCGGGCCCAGAGGGCATCACGGCGGCTCCTCTCCCCGAACGCGGTCCGAACCGGCCGACGGCATGCGCTCGGCGAGGGGCGCCTACGGTCGGGCCGGCGGCTCCCAGGACAGCGACCTTCCCGGCGTCCCGCTGCCGGCACATGAGCCTTGGCTTGCGTTGTGGGCCGGGGACGAGTCGATGCGGGTCCTGGACTGCCTCACCCGGGCACTGATTGCGCGCTCACGCCCACCTGCCTCCAGGGCTGCGCCGGACCGGGGCGGACGAGGACGGTTGGTCGGAGCCCACGGGGGGGTGGGCCGCGCCCGAACGGCAGCCCGACCGGTGCCCGGACGATGACCTGGAGCGGGCACTCAGGGCGGCCGCGATCAATCCTCTCTGGACCCTTGGGCCGGTGTAGGTCCCGAACTCGGGAGCGAGCTGGCCGCCCCAGCCATTCAGCTCGCCCGCGGGAGATACGCTGTTGGCTGGCAACCTGGGCGGACGCAGCGGCTGATCGTCTGTGCCCCCACCTGGGCTAGCGTCAGTTGTGCCGTCCGATCAGCGGCGGCGGGGCTCCCCCGGAGGATCTGAAAATGGGACTGGTCGATCAGCTGCGCGAGTACTGGGACGCGGACGCCACGTCCTATGACCGGGACTCCGGGCACTATCCTGCCAGCGCCCTGGAGCTCTCAGCCTGGCGGGGAAGCCTGGAGCGGCTCTTGCCGGCGGCGCCGGCGAGCGTTCTCGACGTCGGGGCCGGAACCGGCTTCCTCAGCCTGATCGCGGCGGAGCTGGGTCACCGCGTCACCGCCGTCGACCTCTCCTCAGGGATGCTGGCGGCGCTCCGAGCCAAGGCTGCCGAGGCCCACCTGGAGGTCGAGATCGTGCAGGCCGAGGCCGCATCCGTACCTCCAGGCCCGTTCGATGCAGTGATCTCCAGGCACCTGCTCTGGACGCTCCCCGAGCCGATGATGGCCCTTCGTGCCTGGCACGAGGCGGCGCCCCGAGGCCGGCTGGTGCTGGTCGAGAGCCTTTGGGGTGACTCCGGCCCCATGGGCAAGATCCGCCGCTGGGCCTACCACGGTCTGGCCCGAACCAGAAAGGCTGCACCATCGCATCACGCCCCCTATGCCCCTGAACTCACGGCGGCCCTGCCCCTGGCGCAGGGCACGAGCCCCGAGATCCTTCTCCAGTTGGTACTGGCCGCAGGCTGGCGCTCGCCTCGCATCCACCGGCTAACGGACGTGGACTGGGCGGCACGGCGTCGATTGCCCTGGCCGGAGCGGGCACTGACCGGGTCGCCGGCCTTCGTCCTGATAGCCGGGACATGAGCGAGCCGGCGGGTCGGCGCCAGCCCGCCCGCCGCTCGCCTACCGGAGCACCGAGCTCGGCCCCACCGGCGCCGTCGGGCCCCTCAGTTCCCCGGTCCTGTTGGGTGCCTGGGAGGCGTCGCCCGGGAGCCGGCGGGCCTCCCCCGAAAAGAGCCGGGGCCTCCCGAGACCAGCACCAGCTTCCCAACGGCCGCGCCAGACGCGAGCCGCTGGAAGGCGGCGGGGGCCTCGGCCAGCGGATAGGTCTCATCAATCAGGGGCCGCACTCCGGCAGCCTCAACCACCCTCAGGAGGGCCGCGAACTCATCCCTGGTTCCCATGGTTGACCCGAGGATCCGCAGCTGGCGCCAGAAGACCCTGCGCAGGTCCGCCGGGGGGTCGGCACCGGCCGTGGCACCGGCCACCACCACCGCCCCACCACGACGGACGACCCTGAGGCTCATGGCCCAGGTGGGCTCGCCGACCGACTCGATGACCGCATCCACGCCCACACCGTGGGTGAGCGAGAGCACCTCGCCAGTCGCCTGCTCACCAGCTGCCACGGCGTAGTGGACTCCACGGTCAAGCGCGGCCTGGCGCTTGGCAGGATCACGGCCGCTGACGATGACCCTCAGCCCGGCAGCCAGCGCCAGCGCCTCGGCGGCAGTCGCGAGTCCACCCCCAGCTCCCTGGATGAGGACGGTGTCCCCGGGCCGGACCCCGGCCTTGGTGAAGAGCATCCGGTAGGCGGTGAGAAACGCGGTCGGGAGGCAGGCGGCCTGTTCGAAGGTGATCCCCGGCGGCAGCGGGAAGAGGTTGCTGGCGGGCACCAGACAGAACTCGGAGAAAGTCCCCTCCCAGCTCCCCTCGCCGAGGATGGCGAAGCGGCGACAGTAGGTCTCGTCGGGGCCGGCGCAGGCGTCGCACAGCCCACAGGTGATGACGGCGTGGGCCACCACCGGGGTGCCGGGCGCGAACAGCTCCTCGGTGGCGGGCCCGTAGGCGTCCACGGTGCCGGCCACGTCGCATCCCAGGGTCCAGGGAAAGGTCAGCGGCGCACCCACCCCGGCCAAGGTCCAGAGATCGTGATGATTGAGGGAGGCGGCCCGGGTCCGCAGCCGGACGGATCCCGGCCGGGGCGCGGGCAGATGCCGATCTCCGACAGCGAGGTTGGCGAGCGGCTCAGGGCCGCCGGCGGCGGTCGCGAAGACGGCCAGCACTGATTGCCTCCCTGCTTTGGGCCCGGCTGGGTATCTCGCCCCAACTCTAGTCAGCCCGGGGCGGACGGTGCTGGCGAGCTGGTCGGTTGGTTGGCCGGGACGTAGACGGCGGCGACGTGCTCGGCGCCAGTCACGATCGCGGTGACGTCGGTGGTTGTGAGCCGTCGGGTTCCGAGCCGCCAGCCCTGGAAGGGCCACTCGGTTGAGTCGATGGGGGTCTCGCTGAGCTGGACCGTGGAACCACAGCTGAGGCTCACTGTCCGAGCCGGTGACCCGAAGGTGTAGCTGGAGCCCCCGACCCGAACTGTGACCGCCCCCCAGGTGCTCCCTGCGCTGCTGGTGATCTCCACGGTGAGAGTGCAGCCTGTCCCGGCGCTGGCGCTGGGAGCGTCACTAGGGCTGGCAGTGAGGCCCTGGGCGCAGCCCTGGAGGGCCAGCGCCAGCGAGACGAGGGCGGCGCCAGCAAGCCACTTCCGTCCGGGGGAACTCAGAGCCAAGCCGACACGTCCTTGGTCGTTCGACCGCTGTCGCCGACATCCTGACAGGTCCCCGATGCCCGCGGGGGGCCGCCAGCCTGCAGGCATCGGGCTGCGGAAGGGTGATCTATTCTGGGTGGGTCATGGCCCAGGAAGCCCGGAGCCCGCGAGCTGGCGGACGTGACCGGCGGGGCTACTCGGACACGCCCTCGGTCAGCCCCATCATCATCCAGTCCCTGCGCAGCCGGGTGGACCGGGTGGCGCGACGGATGGCGATCGAGATGGCACGGACCATCCCCATCGCCGAGGGCGTCGGCGCCGGCTCCGCCTTCGGCAGCGAAGTTCTGGCAGCCTGCCGGGACGGGGTCGGCACGCTGCTTTCGCTCTGGGCGGAGTCGAGGCCCCCTTCCCAGGCGGAGCTCCAGCAGCTGTCACGGTTCGGGGGACGGATGGCCAGCACCGGAGTACCCCTGGATGCCATCCTCCGCGGTTACCGGGTGGCGGCACTGGTGATCTGGCAGCAGGTCATCGAGGCGGTGCGGATCCATCCCGAGATTGAAGCCCAGTCAGTTCTGAACGCCGCGGCCCCACTCTTCGACTACCTGGACGCGATCAGCGTGGCCGTCAGCAACAGTTACCTGGAGACGCGCGAGAGGGTTCGCCGGGAGCAGGACCGCCAGTACGACCAGTTCTTCAACGACGTCCTGGGCGGCACTGCCGATCAGGACATGGTGGCCCGGGTCGCCGAGGGAGGCACGGTCCTGGAGTTCCCCTACCGGCTGGTGGTGGTGGGCGCCGATGACGCCTCCGCCGAGGCCACCATCGCGACCGCCTGGATGGTGGTGGGAGCCCATGTCGCCCTCTACCAGGCCTGCGTCGTCGCGCTGGTCCCCGCCAGCGTCCGGATCACGACCCTGCGGCGGCTGCTCCAGGTGGCGGTGGGAGCGGAGCGGCCCCCGTGGCAGATCGCTCACGGCCCGACCGCGACCCGGCTCGCGGAGGTCCCGGCAGCGGTGAGGGCAACCCGGGACGCTCTCACCGTTGGCCAGATCCTGACGCCGGAGGACCAGGTATACGACACTGCCAAGCTCCACCCCTACCTTGCGTGGGTCCACGACCTTCCCGGCCTTCGAGACTTCGTCGAGGCGGCGCTGGGACCGCTGTTGGAGCAGGAGCGCTCCCGGAGCCTGCCCCTGCGGGAGACCCTGGAGACGGTCCTCAGCCACAGCGGCCTCAGTGCCGCTTCCCGAGCGCTCGGGGTCCACCGACACACTCTCCTTTACCGGATGGAGCGGCTCGAGGACCTGGTCGGAAGATGGGATCTGGCCGAGGACCGACTCCGGCTGGAGCTGGCCCTGCGCGGGTGGCGCCTGCTGGACACGCTGCAGCCGGAGAGCCCGTCCGGACCGACGTCCCCGACGGGGAGACGGAGCCGCGGATAGGCCAAGGGCTCTCCACGGCCTGCCCTGGCGGGTGGGGAGGTTGGCAATCCCCCGGGGTGGAAGCCCAGGGGCTCACCGGCAACACGGCCGGCGATGGCTTGCCTACCCGCACGGGGAGTCGAACCCCGGTTACCACCTTGAAAGAGTGGTGTCCTAGCCGCTAGACGATGCGGGCGGAATCAGAAACGCCCCTATACTCGCAGGCGGGAGGGGTCCAACTGGAGTGGGAAGCATCCTGAGTTGAGCACCGAAGGCGACCGGTCGCCCGCCGAGTCCGAGCGATATCCCAACCTTGGCACCAAGGGGGTGTCGGTGAGTAGCGCCGCCTCGGCCGACGTCTCCATCCGCACCTCCCGTTGGGAGGGCTGGCTGGTGGCAGTAGGGCTCCTCCTGGCCGGCTGCATATCGATGGGGATCTACCTGGTCGTCCTTCACCATTGAGTTCATCAGCGACTCACGACCTCCCGTATCCGACTGACCTGCCCGGGGACCGGCGGCTCCGGTTTGCCCCCAGCCCCACCGGTGAGCTGCACATTGGCAACGTTCGCACCGCGCTTCTGAGCTACTGCCTGGCCGGCGAGAACGGCAGGTTTCTGATCCGGATCGAGGACACCGACCGCGAGCGGTACCTCCCCGAATCGGTGCCGGGATACCTGGAAACGTTGGCCTGGCTGGGGATGCACTGGGACGAGGGTCCCGACCTGGGCGGCCCGTGCGGCCCCTACGTGGAGTCTGAGCGCCTGCCTTTCTACCGCACAGCAGCGAACCGGTTGGTGGCGAGCGGAGCTGCATACCTCTGTTTCTGTACCAAGGGACGGCTCGACGAGCTCCGGGCGGTCCAGCGGACGGCGGGGCTGCCCACCCGCTACGACGGCCTCTGCCGAAGCCTGGCCCCAGAGGAGGTTCGGAGCCGGCTCTCCGGAGCCGAGCCGTCGGTGGTCCGCCTTCGGGTCCCGCCCGGGGACAGCAGCTGGAACGACCTGGTGCTGGGACCACAGAGGTTCGACAACGGCTCGGTCGACGACCAGGTCCTGCTCAAGTCGGACGGCTTCCCCACCTACCATCTGGCCCAGGTGGTCGACGACCACCTGATGGGGATCACCCAGGTCGTGCGGGCGGTGGAGTGGCTTCCGTCGACGCCCAAGCACCTGATCACCTACGCGGCCCTGGGCTGGGATCCCCCGGAGTTCGCCCACGTGCCGTTGGTTCTGGGGCCGGAGCACAGCAAGCTGTCCAAGCGTCACGGGGCCCAGACCGTTGCCGAATTCCGCCAGCTCGGCTACCTCCCGGAGGCGCTGGTGAACTTCCTCGCCTTTCTGGGCTGGTCCCCCGGCACCGAGGAGGAGATCTTCACCCTGGCGGAGCTGCGGGCGCGGATGAGCTTCGCGCGGCTCCAGTCCAGCCCGGCCATCTTCGACCAGCAGCGCCTCGACTACCTCAACGGGGTCTGGATTCGTAGGCTGCCCCTGGCTGAGCTCGCCGACCGGATCCGCGACTTCCTTCCCGCAGCCGACGACGGACAGCTGGAGCCCATCGCCGCCATGGTCCAGGAGCGGATCCGGCGCCTAGATGAGGTTCCCAAGCTGGTCGCCTTCGCCTTCTCCGAGCCCACACCAACAGCGGATGCCCTCTGTGGGCGGCTCCCACGGCCAGCGGCGCGGACCTTCCTGGAGCTCGCCCTGGGGCCGCTGGAGGGCGACCTCCGCCAGCTCTTGGACCAGCTCCGCGAGACCGCCCGAGGACTTCACCGGGAATTCGACCCCAGGGTCGAGCGGACTGAGAAGAGGTTCGTCCAGGATGCAATGCAGGTGCTCCGAGTGGCCATCACGGGGGAGACGATCTCGCCGCCGCTGACGGACTCGATCGCCCTGATCGGGGCGGGCGAGGCCAGAGCCCGGGTGAACCGAGCTCTGGAGATCCTGGCCCTCTGAGCGTGGCCTGCTCACAGCGCCTCCCGTGTCGGCTCAAGCTCTGCGATCGGTAACATCGTCCGGGCCAAGCGATCCAAGCTATCCCGGCCGCTTGGCCCTCGGGTCTGCGATGGGGCGTGGCCAAGTGGTAAGGCGCCTGACTCTGGATCAGGAGATCGGAGGTTCGAATCCTCCCGCCCCAGCCAATCTCTGCTCCCTGATCTCAGGCCCGAGATCAAGGCCGGATTGTCCATCGTCCATAACGGAGCTCCCCGACCCCGCCGAGCCGCGTCCGGCTTCCGCTCACAAGGATTCCCAGGCCCTTACCGAGAATCTGAGGTTAGTCACCCCGGCTGGTAAGACCCAAGGCAGCTTCGGCCGGGAACTGCTCGGAAAATGTATTGGCGATGTCGATCCGGCGCGCGAACCAGACACCGCCCTGTCTCTGAGCGTGATCGATGAACCGTGCCAGTGCATCCGCCCGAGCGGGATGCCCAGAGAAGCGCGGATGCAGACCGATCGACATCATGCGACTGACGTCGTCGCCATCATGGAGAAGCCGATCAAGCTCCGCCTTGGCGTACTCAAAGAAGTGCTCCGGGCTGCCATATCCCTGGGCGATCACAAATCGACAGTCGTTGACCACCAAGGAGTAGGGAGTCACCAGATGGGGCTTTCCCTTGACCATGGTCCAGTAAGGCAGATCGTCGTTGTAGCAGTCGAAGTCGTAGAGAAAGCCGCCCTCCTCGACCACGAGCTCTCTGGTGTTGGTACTCATCTCCCGGCAATACCACCCCAGCGGGCGCTGACCAGTCGTCGCGGTGATCGACTTGACCGCGCGGGCGATCGCCTCCCGCTCCTCGTCACGGTTCATCTCGAAGTGATTGCTCCACCGGTAGCCGTGGCCAGCCACCTCGTCACCCCGCTCGACGAGCTTGCGGGCGACATCGGGATTCCGTTCCAGCGCTACGGCAGCTGCCACGCAGGTGACGGGGATGCCGGCGGCTGCGAAGACCCTAAACAACCGCCAGATTCCTGCTCGAGAGCCGTACTCGTAGGCCGACTCGATGGCAAGGTCTCGCTGTCCCTCGACCTTGAATGGCAGTTCGTAGAAGTCTTCGTTGACGTCATCTCCCATCGCGTAGGTCTTCTCGGAGCCCTCCTCATAGTTGAGCACCAACTGAACCGCCACTCTGGCACCGTCCTGCCAGCGGATTTTGGGTGGATGCTCACCGTAGCCGACGAGCTCACGGGGCGGACCGTCGACGGGCAAATCGTGGGTGGCGAAAAACTGCGACCTAAAGGGTCTAGGCATCAATGAGACCTCCTGACAGGCGTCACCGTTGGGTGCAAGCGCCGAAACTCCTCGGCCACGCTCCGGGGGTGAGCGTGCGCGCCCCCCATGGCCTCGCCGGGCGGCAGGAAGCACTTGGGGAACTTGGCGACTGAGGTGTAGTTGGTGTCACAGACATTGGCCAGCGGTGCCAGCACCGCTTGGGTCATCAGCTGGTAGGCATCTATTGTCTCCAAGTCATCTGCCGCTGGCCATCCTCGACCCAGCAGATGAAGTCGTTGCGGGCCAGGGGCGTAATGTCCTTCCAAGCATCGAGTGCCGTCCGGTTGGCGATCAGCGCCTTGAGCAAGTCCGCGGGAAGCTCGTGCACCACCCCACCGGGCACTCGGTGGCCGCTCACAGGGGCATGGTAGCGGTCCAGGGGCGAGCCTGTTGTCGCGGGCACACTCGGCGGCTCGACGATCGCGCGTGGTTCACGCGGAAGCTGGTGGTTCTTCTTGGCTCATCGCTTCGAGCAGCAGCTGCGCCGCCACCGTCGCTCCGTCGGTACGGATCGTGCTGGCCACGGCGGTTGCTCGGGCGCGCGTCTCGGGGGCCAGGGCCGTTATGAGCGCGGCTAACAAGGACTCGGTGGTCGGAGCTGCGCCGTCGTGTGCCGCGCCGATGCCCAGGTCCGCCACCCGGCCGGCCCAGTATGGCTGGTCCGCCATCTGGGGTATCACGACCTGCGGCGCCCCGGCCCGGACGGCCGTCGTCGTTGTGCCCGCGCCGCCGTGGTGCACGACGGCGGTCACCCGGGCGAACAGTGCCTGCTGGTTAACCTCGCCGACAGGGAAGCAGTCGGCACTGCCGTCGATCAGGGCCAGGTCGGCCCAGCCGCAAGGGACGAGCGCTCGACGACCCTGCGCGCGGATCGCCTCGATGGCCACCCGGGCGATGTCAGTCGGGGCGCGCATGCTGCCGAAGCCCACGTACACCGGTGGTGTGCCGGCGTCCAGGAACGCCTCCAGCTCGGCCGGGAGTGGGCGCTCGTCCGGAAGGATCCACGCGCCCGTTTGCACGACTTCGAGATCCGCCGGCTCCTGCCACGGGCCTAGGGTGGGATCCGCCGCCAGCCAGGGGTGGTTGGTAAAGCCGTACTCGTAGACGTTGTCCACCACTGGAAGGCCGATCGACGCCCGGCGGGTGTTGAGCGCCGCGCCGAAGAGGTCGTTCGCGATCTGGGCTTGCAGGTCCCACAGCACCCGGTTGTCGGTCACGTCCGGAGGGAACGGTCGACCCGGGAACGGAGTCGGCGCGTGGTGTGGCGAGGACAGGAAGATCGGACAGTAGGCCGCGTAGACGTAGCGGATGCCGAGCTTCTCGGCCACCGACCGCGCGCTCGCCGCAGCCGGCAGTAGACCGGTCGCCAGCAACGCGTCAAATCCCTCGGCTGCCGCTCCGAGGGTGTCGAACTGCGCGGCCATCACCTCGGACGCGAGCCGGGGCAGGTCGGCCGGCGACGGCCGAGCTACTCCCTGCACCAGCGGGCGTACCGGGGGGCCGGCCAGCACCACGGCCACGCCGACCTCAGTCGGCCGCTCCGCACGATCCACCGGCACGCACATCTGCACCTCCGCGCCGAGTTCGCACAACCGCACCGCGAGTCCCACCAGCGGTTCGACGTCACCGCGCCCCCCATACGTCGACAACAACACACGCACTTCGCGACTCCTATCTCCGTAGGTTGTGGTCTCGACCCGAGATTGTGCGCCACGGCCTGGGTCTTGCCGCAACTGACCGGTTCGATGTGCGCCGAAGGTGGCACCGAGTGGGTGCTTTGGGTCCTGTCCTTGCCTTCCCCTCTACCCACGTTTCCGCTGTGGGCGAAGAAGCCCTTCTGAAGCGGCGGCGCGGTGGTGGCACCGTGGGCCTAGGAGGTTTTGTCCCATTGGGGCACACGCCCTCTTGAGACGCGGGGCGAGTTCGGCTGCGGCTGGACATATAGGACCGCTCGCGGAGGCCGGCAGTCGAACGGGACGAGGGCCGTCCTGAGCGGTCGCCGTTAGCGCTCCGCGAAGAGCCCTTCAACCCGTAAGCTCCGGGTGTGGAAGACACACAATGATTCCTTCGCTAATACCTGTTCATGGTCGCCTGAGGAATCTCAAGTAGAACGCTGCGAACACCAAGACAATGCCAATATTCACTGCCAGCCGTTCCCAGAAGTGGTTCCTGAGGAATACGAAATCTACACCGACTATGAGGCCGACCATCACCACTAGGTAGAGCGCGACAGCTACGTTTCTCCCCATTTCAGTTAAGATCTCTTTCGCTTCTGTGTAGCCTTGCGTTCCTTCTCCGCCTTCTCCACTTCCGCCTTGGGCACTTGAAACATCGCTTTCATTGCCCGCTCGAAGTTCTCTCGTGCCTTCGGCCCTTCTTCCATTTCTGATTTCATGTGGCCTCCTACCATATCAGCGGAGTATGGGCCCCTCCTTTCTGTGTCAGGTATGTAATTACCCAAATGAGGCGCCACGACCCCCCCACCGACGCAGAGAAGACTGCCCCGGCGCAGTGCTGGAGCGGCTCCGGTCGGTCGAGCCCACCTGTTGTGGTCGATGGTGATGGTGATGGGCTTGAGGATCTACACCTGAGCCGGGAGATCAGCGCCGGGTAGCTGCCTGCCGTCCGCCTGACGCGCTCGGTCAGGGTCGCCCGGACCGACCTGGACGTCTACATGGAGGCGCGAGGGGAGGGCCGCCACAGGTCGCCGCGTCAGTGATCGCCACTACTACGGTCTTCGCCCGAGGCCGGGCTTCACTCCGCTGGACCGGACGAGCCAGTGAAGGCCACCACGTCGCGCCCGCGTCGGCCGATTCCCCCGTTCGGCCTCCTACCACCCAGCCAACGTCAGCGTCCTGGGAAGTTGCTCGTCTGGTAATGGATCTACGATGGCACCGGGACGGGCTCACCGGACCCAGCTGCATGACAATTGTCGCAGGCCCTTTGCCCGACCGGCAAGCAACCTGCCCACACCGCAGAAGGAGGAGCGATCCCGATGGACATCGTCCTCATTGCCGGCCTCTGGCTCGATGGGTCCGCGTGGGAGGCGGTAGTCCCGCAGCTGCGGGCCATGGGCCATAAGGCCACGCCCGTCTCCCTACCTGGTCAGGGGGTGCCACCGGCCAAGGCGACGCTCGAGGACCAGCTTGCAACGGTGCTGGCGTCGGTTGACGCCGCCGCCACGAGCGTTCTGGTGGTCGGTCATTCGGCCGCCTGCTCCCTAGCTTGGATGGCCGCCGACGCCCGGCCGGACAGGGTGGCGCGGGTCGCCATGATCGGTGGCTTCCCCGCTGCCGATGGCGACACCTATGCCGACGGCTTCGAGCTGGTGGACGGCTTCGTGCCGTTCCCGGGGTGGGAGGCGTTCGATGGCCCGGACTCCGCCGACCTCGACGGGGAGCGGCGGCACGCGTTCGCGGCCGCCGCGATCCCGATCCCCGAAGCCGTGGCCAAAGGCGTCGTGCATCTCCGGGACCAGAGGCGGTTCGACGTACCTGTCACTCTGATCTGCCCGGAGTTCTCCCCGGCGCAGGCGCAGGAGTGGATCGACGGGGGCGAGGTGCCCGAGCTGTCCAGAGCCCGGCACCTCAGTTACGTCGACATTGACTCCGGCCACTGGCCGATGTTCAGTCGACCCACCGAGCTTGCCACCCTCTTGGCCGCAATTGCCGACGCCTGAACGGTCATCCGAAACGTCCCAAGCGGGGACCCCGTTCCGGGAGGTCCCATATATGATCCGGCCGCTCGACGCCTCCACCTGGGACGCGTTCGCGGAGTTGGTCGAACGCAACGACGGGATCTTCGGCGGGTGCTGGTGCATCGCGTACCACGCGGTGTACCAGCGGGGCCGCAGCGACCCCCGCACGTTGAAGGAGCAGCTGGTGCGCTCGGGCCGGGCCCAGGCGTCGCTGGTGTTCGACCAGCAGGAGCTCGCCCAGAGATGGTGCCAGTACGGCCCTTCGGATGAGCTTAGCCCGAATCCACCGATGAGGTAGGCGTCCAGACGCAAAGACAGGCAACCAATCCAACTGGGACAATGGAATTGATCGAAACCAACGTCTCAGCAGGGGGTCACCTGTCAGGTGCAAG
>JBEKRL010000056.1:5000-12240 GCA_049518775.1 Candidatus Dormibacteria bacterium | reverse complement strand
TCAGGCCCCATTCGCAGTGTGTTACTAGGCGATTTCACTCTTGGACCCGACCGATCGCCTCTTCCCCAGTTCAGCCTCATCGATTTCGCCCTTCAAATCGCCGATGAACTGTCGAACGCGGGTGCAAGCGCCACGTCGATCACCGGCCAGTTGCACTGGGGGAGGAGCCCCCGCCGCCTGGGACCGTCGATGACGGCACGTCAGGCGACGGGGAGCTCGGTCAACTGTCAGAAGACGCGAATGGATACCTCAGCGGGCTCGAGGAGCAGTGTCTTCAGCTCGGCGTCCACCTTGAGCAGGGTGAGTGACGCACCGGCCATCTCCAACGAGGTGCAGTACTCGTTGACGTAGCTCCGGAAGACCTTGATCCCGGCCGCCTCGAGCTTCTTGTGGGTGATTCCGTAAAGCAGGTAGAGCTCGCCGATGGGGGTGCCGCCCAGCCCGTTGATCATCACGGCGACCTCGTCACCCTTCTCGAACGGGAGATCCGGCAGTATGGCGTTCAACATGATGTCCACGATCTCGTTCGCCGAGACCAGTTTGGTACGCTGCCTCCCCGGCTCACCATGGATGCCGATGCCGACCTCCATCTCGTCATCGGCGATCTCGAAGAGGGGCGACCCCTTGACAGGTGGAGTGCAAGAGCTGAGCGCGATCCCCAGGGTTCGCACATTGGCGATCACCTTGTTGCCGATTCGGACCAGCTCGTCCAAGGTGGCACCCTTCTCCGAGGCAGCACCGACCGCCTTGATCACGAAGAAGTTGCCGGCAACTCCACGCCTTCCCACCGTCCATGTGGAGTCCTTGACCGCCACGTCGTCGTTGACCAGGAGGGTCTCCACCTTCATGCCGTCCATTTCGCACATCTCCCGGCCCTGCTCGAAGGCGAGCCGGTCGCCGGTGTAGTTGTTGACGATGTGCAGGATGCCCTTGGGAGAGTTGAGCAACTTGGAGGTTTCGTAAACGAACTCAACCGGTGGGCCGGCGAAGACATCCCCGGGGCAGGCCGCGTCCAGCATGCCTTTGCCCACGATCATGGTGTGGGCCGGCTCATGGCCGGAACCGGAGCCCTGGATGATCGAAACCTTGCCCTCCTGGGGCATGTCGGCGCGATACAGGAGGTTGTACTTGGGCTCGTACTTTAGTCGCCCATCGCTCGCCAGACAGATGCCTTCCAGCATCTCGGGGACGAATTGCCGTGGGTCGTTGACGAATTTCTTCACCGTGTGGACCTCACTCAACCGTACTTCTCGCGCCAAGCGGCGCTGACGCTCTGCAGAATGATCCCGATCGCGGTCGCCCCGGCGTCGACCGAGCCGATGCTCCGCTCCCCGGTGTAGGCGGCCCGACCACGCATGGCGAGCATGGACTTGGTGTCCTCGGCGGCCTTGGTGGCCACGTCCGCTGCTTCCTGAAGTGCCTTGATCCCGTGGTCGTGGCTCGCCTCGGGGAGGGCCAGGCCCGCCTCCAGCGTGTCGACCGCCGGCACCAGGGCGTCGAGAAGGGTCTTCTCTCCCAGGGCGGCTCCGCCGCGGTGCATGATTCCGGCGATGGCCGCCCGCAGTATGGCGATGGTGTCGGCGGCGGTCAGCTCGGTCTTGTCGCCGGCCGCGGCGGACGCGCGTAGAAAGGCCGTGCCCCAAATCGGGCCACTCACGCCACCGACCTTGCCGGAGAGGACGAAGCCTATCTTCTTCAGGAGCGCGCCGACGCTGCTGTGGTCGAAGCTGTCATAGTCGCTCACCACAACCTCAAAGCCATTGCGCAGCGAGTAGCCGAAATCGCCATCACCGACCACCGCGTCCAGCTCGGCGAAGTGGACGGTGTTGTCGACTATGGTTTGGGCCATCGTCCGTAGGACCAAGTCGACACCGTCGAGTGGCGTCTCTGTCATGCCTTACTCCCCTCCTGCACTCCGACTCAATGCCCCGGTCCCTAGCTAGCCAGCCAGACAGGCTTCCAGGTTGGCCAGGGTGACGAAGTCACCTGGGCGGGCCTGACTTCGGTTGGCTATGACCACAGTCTTTTCCCCGCCCGGATCGCCCAGCGAAGAGACCACCAAGGCTGCCTCAGTGAACTCCTCCCGCTCGGTGTAGCCGTTGACCGTGACCAGGCAGCGAAGCCCAGCCCCTACCGCGGCCAGGAGCCCATTGCGAGAGTCCTCGACGACGAGCACCTCTGCTGCAGGCACCTTGAGCCGCTCCAGCGTCAAGAGGTAGATGTCTGGGGCCGGCTTCTTGTGGGCCACGCAATCGCCAGCGAGGACGAGATCGAAGCGGCTGGCACGCTCGGAGCCGACCGCATAACTCAGGATGGCGTGCACCGACGCCTCGGCCGACGTGGAGGCAACCGCCAACGTCCATCCCGCGTCCTGAGCCTCCCCGATGATCCGAGCGATCCCAGGTCGGGGCGGGAGGTGCCCCTGCTCCACCATCTCCGTGTAGATGGCGGTCTTGCGCTTGTGCCAGTTGGCAACATGCTGGAGTTGGGCCTCGCGGTCCTCGGGCAGTCCTGCCCGGTGGACGAAGTCAGGGGTGAGCAGGCTCGCCATGCGCTCCTTACCGCCACCGATCGCCAGCCTCCTTCCGTACTCCTCCTCAGACCACTCCACCGGCAGGCCGACCTCCCGGAAGGTCTGGTTGAAGGCGGGGAGGTGCCCGTGACGCTCAGTGTCGGCGAGGACTCCGTCGCAGTCGAATACCAGCGTGGTCATGCGGCCTTCCCCTCGCTGCCGAACATCCTAATGTGGTCCTTGGCCATCTCCATCACCGCCGCCCGCTGGGCTCGGAAGATGGATGGCGGGTCGTACTTCCCCGGATGCTCGGTCATGTAGTCGTAGCCCGAGCGCATGAAGCTGATCTTGAGTGCGGTGGAGATGTTGACCTTGGCGCAACCCCGGCTGATCAAATCGCTGAACTGCTCTGGGGTCATGCCCGTGCCCCCGTGCAGCGCCACCGGAATACCGGTGGCGGCAACGATGTCGGTGACCCGCTGGCTGTCCAGCTTGGGTGCGGCCCGGTACATCCCGTGAGCGTTTCCGATGGCTGGCGCGAAGACGTCGACACCCGTCGACTTGATGAAGTCGACGGCAACCGTCAGCGACTGCTCTTCAACCTCCTCGTCGTCGGCGACGTCCTCAACCCGTTTGAAGCCTTCGATCTCGCCTTCCACCAAGGCGCCGTACCGTTTGGCCTCGGCGACCACCTCGATGCACTGGCGTTTGTTCTCTTCGACACTTAGCTTGGAGGCGTCGAAGAGAACCGAGTTCCAGCCCCTGGCGAGGCAGGCGCTGATCATTTCCCGCTGGGGGCAGTGGTCAAGGTGGAGGGCCACCGGCACCGTGATGGCCTTGGTCATCTCGACCCACATGGTGTAGAGCACATCCAGACCGACCTGCTCCACGGTCTTGACCGAGGTCTGGACGATCACCGGGGCCCGGAGTTCCTCAGCGGCAGCCAGGACCGCCTCCAAGGTGAGGTCGTTGACGATGTTGATCGCTGCGACCCCGTAGCGCTCGCTAAACGCTCGGTCGAGGATTTGCCCAGTTGGTACGACAGGCACGTCACACCTCCTTAGGACCGCGCGGTCCCAAGTCCAACCCCCCGGCCCCAACCGAGGGCCTTCGCAGCCGCCATTTTACACCCGGACGGCTAAGAGTTTGGTAGGTCTCGGACGGGCGTCGGGGGTGGCCTCGCGCCGCCAGACGTTGGGCCGTCAGACGGACGCCACGTCGAGCTGGGCGGGCGCCGCGATAGCCACGTCCCGGGCTTCGCCGCCAATCTCCTCCAGCGAGAGGCCAGAGGGTTCCGGGAGGATCCGGGTCAGGAGCAGGCCAATCAGGGCGGCTCCGCCGGCGATAGCCATGACCGCGGACAGTCCGAGGTCCCCATTCACGATCGGGAAGGTCAGGGTGCCGATGAAAGCCCCCACCTTGGCGAAGCCGGCCGAGAAACCGTGGCCCGTGGTCCGCGCCGAAACGGGGAAGAGCTCGCTGGCCAAGAGGAAGGTCGTGGTGTTGGGCCCGAACTCAGTGAAGAAGTAGCTGATCCCATAGATGAGCACGAAGGGAACGATCAGACGAGTCACCCTGGGGATCAGGGCGATGGACAGAAAGGCCAGCCCCATCATGGCGAAGCCGAACAGCTGGAGCCGGCGGTGACCGATCCGGTCCACGGTGGCGAAGGCCAGCACGTAGCCGGGCGCCGCGGCGACCGTGAAGATCAGAAGCGCGATCGCCGTGTCGGTGATGAGGCTGGCGCCGGGGGCAACGGCCTTGAGGATGAGCGGAGTCGAGATCGTGTTGCCGTAGAAGGCGTAGTCGAAGACGAACCAACAGCCTGCCGTTCCCAGCAAGAGCGTCAGGTAGCGGCGACTGGAGAGGAATTGCCGAAGAGTCAGCTTGGCATGGGTTGTGACCATTTCGGTGCCGGCGCTGACCACTCCCGCCGTGAACTTCTGCATCTGCGCCGCCGCTTCCGCTGCCCGCCCCTGGATCTGGGCGACGTAGCGAGGTGACTCCGGCAAGGTCCGCCGCAGGTAGATGACTCCCAGGGCGGGGATGGCGCCCAGACCGAGCATCACCCTCCAGGCAACGTCGCCGTGCACCCCGAGGCCCAGGATGAGGAGCGCCACCAGCGGCCCTGCGAGTAGACCCAGGGCCTGCATCGAGAAGACCATTCCCACCAGGCGGCCCCGGTTCTTGCGGTTGGCGTACTCGCTCATGAGGACCGCGCTCACCGGGTAGTCACCGCCGATCCCGACGCCCAGCACGAAGCGCCAGACGATGAGCCACACCAAGTTGGGGGAGAGCGCACTGCCGATCGCTGCCACCGCCATGAGGGTGGCCTCCAGACCGTAGATCTTCTTGCGACCGAAGATGTCCGCGATCCGGCCGAACACGGTGGACCCCACGAAAGCGGCCAGAAGTGCCGTACTACCGATCAGCCCGATCAGGATGGGGGAGGGGTGGTACTCGATCTTGATGAGGGCCAGGGCCGTGCCGATGATGAATAGGTCGTAGGCGTCGGTGAAGAAGCCAGTGCCGGCGGTCAGTACCGCCCGAAGGTGGAAGCGGCTTAGGGGGGCCTCGTCGAGGGCCTCTGCCACTCCCTTGGCGACGGTCGCCTGCGTCACCCGCAAATGATCCTTAAGTGACGGTTAGGGACAAGTAAAGAACCGATTAAGGGAGAGGCTGTGAGGATCCTCGCGGGCACGGGTGCCGACCACTGTCCGGGCCCCGGCCTGCGCAACCAGCGGCGGGGCCCGGACGACAAACGTTTGCGGTGCCGAGCGCACTGGCAGCAGGCTGGCGCGCGGTCGTCGAGGGCGGCGCCAGCCACGCGGGGGTCAAGGGCCGGAGGGGTGGGTGGCCTGCGCTGACGTGATCCGGGTGAGCGGCTCCTCGGCGCTCGGGGTCGCGCCCGGGAGAGCCGCCATGGCGCCGCGGTCGGGTCCGCTTCCCACTGGCGCAGCCTCTCTTGGGGGTCGGCCTGGCCGGCCCAGTGGCGTTGACTCCCACCTGCGTCGCAGGTACCCTACTGTTTCGACCGGGCGCGGGCCGCTTGGGCAGCTGGCAGCAAGGGATTGAGGTGGAGCAGTGACTGACCAGACCACTTCCGGGAGCGCCCCGCCGCCACCAGATCCAGAATCCGGGGAGTTCACTTGGGCCCAGACGGCAGGTGGCTCCGGCGGAGTCACCCCACCGCCCCCGGGTGGCGGCGCCTACCGTCCCAACCCCCCGGTCGGCCAGTCTCAGGCTTCCGGTCTGTCGCTGGCGGGCTTCTGGGTCCGGTTCCTCGGCTACTTGGTGGACGGTATTCTCTTGGGGGCCGTTAACCTGATCCTCTCCGCCCTGCTGAGGACGACCACGACCAGCACGGTGGGTGGGGTCACGGTCACGACCACCACCGGATCCGTCGCGCTGGTCGAGGTGATCGATCTCATCGTTGGCGTTGCCTACTTCACGTGGTTCTGGTCGAGCCGGGGTGCGACCCTGGGCCAGATGCTGGTGGGAATCCGGGTGGTCGACGCCGACACCGGCGGGCCCTTGAAGCCCAGTCAGGCCCTGATTCGGTACATCGGCTACATCCTCTCAGCGATCCCGATCTTCATCGGGTTCATCTGGGCGGCCTTCGACTCCCGGAAGCAGGGCTGGATGGACAAGCTGGCCAGCACCCAGGTGGTGAAAGGCTAGGAGCCTGGGGCTCTGCCCGCCGAGATCAATACGGGCTGATGACGGTTACTTGAGAGCTGTCCGGAGAATCGGGGGAAGCTCAAGTCCAGTACATGCCGCCCTCAAGTGAAGCCCTCGCCGTTTGATCTGGCAAACCGCGATGGCCTCGCGGTGCGGTGGTCACCGCTGCCCGACCAGAAGCGCTCAGCGTTCCCGATCATGGCGTCAGCGGGCGGATTGGAACGCAGCGGCGGCGAATTGCTCGAAACTGCGGGGTTGCCGACCGGTGACGTGCTCGACGTCCGGCGTCACCCTGTCCTCAGCACCGGCGGCGATGAGGGCGTCGAGCTGGGCCAGTGCCTGCGCGAATGGCAGCGGGTAGGTGAGAGCGAGCCGCTCGACTAGTTCGGCGGGCGTCACCGGTTCGAAGGCCACCGGACGACCGCGAGCCGCGCCGACGATCTCGGCTACGCGCCGGTAGCTCAGCGCCTCGGGTCCGGTCAGCACCAGCTCGGCCGCGGGCCTGGTCTCATCAACCAGCGCGTGCACGGCCACGGCGGCGATGTCGGCGGCGTCGACGAACCCGACTCGTCCCTCGCCGGTCGCGGTCACGATGCGGTTCTCCTCGCGGAGCATCCGAGCCAGATGGTGCTCGCCGGTCACGTTCTGCATGAACCAGGAGGGTCTCAGCACAACGAAATCGTCCGACCCGTTCTCTGCGAGGGCCTGGTGCACCACCCCGGCGGCCCAGCTGCCCATCGGGGTCACCGAGGTGCTGAGGAGCACCAGCCGCTCGACGCCGCTTCGGCGTGCCAGTTCGATAAACGGCACCATCGCGGGCGCTACGTCGATGCCGGGGGGCGGGACGAGGTAAACGCGGCCGCAGCCATCGAGCGCCGATGGCCACGTGCTGGCGGCGTACCAGTCGAACAGGACGTCACTGTTGTGCCGACTGGCGGTGCGTACCTCGGCCCCAGCAGAGCGTGCCGCCGCGGCGACGCGTGATCCGGTCGTCCCGGTCGCTCCGGTGACGAGCACTCCTACGCCGCTCATGTCGCCTCGGTTGTG
>JBEKRL010000055.1:0-12549 GCA_049518775.1 Candidatus Dormibacteria bacterium | reverse complement strand
GACGCGGCGCATGTGCCGTAGTCCCAGAGCGGTGAGGATCAGCATCGCGGCCGCCAGCACGAAGGAGACAATCGACGCGATGAAGGCGATCTGCCCGAACATCCCGTAGCCGTAGGCCTCGAGCAGCAAGCCACGCAGGGTCGTGCCCCTGAAGACTGTGTTCACCTCGGCGGCGAGGGCGGCGTTGTTGGGATGGGCCAGAGACTCGGCACTCAGTTGCGCGTAGGTCTTGCCACCAGCGATCCGGTTCAAGTCGGGCAGGATCTTGCCGTTGGCGTAGGCCTCGGCCTGGGCGCCGGTTAGCACCTCCTCGCCGGCGTACGGGCGAGCGAGCTTGTACACGGGACCCTTGAGGGCGGGGCTGCTGGCGGCGGGGAAGAAGATCCTCTGGGCCGCCAGCTGGCTGCGCACCTGGTTGCTGGTGAAGACGGCTCCCCACATCAGAAGAGCACCGGCCACGATCAGGGCCACCGTCAGCACGGCTCCCACCGAGCTGAGGGCTGCATCGAAGGCTCTGCGCCGCATCTGGGTACCTCCCGCGTTCCTAGGCCCGCATCGAGCGGGCCACTTCGCCCACCAGCCGCCCCGGCCGCTGGTATCGTGGTGGGACTCCGGGAGGACGCAGCTCGCAATCTCCGGAGTGACCGCGAAGCGGTGCCCTCAATCGATTGCTGAGTGAAAACACCCGGGTGATTACTCCCGGTTCACTTATACCACACCGGCACGCCGCGACTGGTGCCACCGCCGCCTCCCGGTTCCCGCCGGGCTCACGGGCAGTCCAGCGGCCTCACCGAAGCAGTCTTGAGGAACCACCTGGGGGGCTAGGATGAAGGAGTCGCCCACGAGCTTGTGACTCCCGACCGGTGGAGGGTACGGCCGCCGCCGTCTCCGATGCCGGCGAGGGGTACGGCCCCGCCAGAGCGGGTCAGGCTCCCACCACGGTCGCAGTGTCCAGACCGTGGTCTGGTGCCCCACTGCGATGCCGCCGAGCAGGGAGTCCGCGCGCAGGCAGATGGGACAGCCAACTGCCGCGCCCACCCGGTGGCAGCTGTGCGGCTCAGGCCGCGGGCTCAGTCCCCGCCTTGAGCTCTGCGGCCGAGCGGGCTCTTGGATGCAGGCTCACGGGCGCCGTCGCGACCGAGCTTTGCTGCGCTGGCCGAGGTCCCCGCGATCAGCGCCTCCATCGCCTGTGGCCGCCCGTACCAGAATCCCTGCCCGAAGTCGACACCGAGCGCCCGGATGGCGTCGGCCTCACCCCTGGTCTCGACCCCCTCGGCGATCAGCCGGCACCCGGTGTCTCGGGCGAAGTGGCACATGGCGACCACGACCGCCTCACGGGCCGGGTCGGTGTCGATGCCCCGGATGAGACCTATGTCGAGCTTAATAAAGTCCGGCCGCAGCTCCAGGATGTGGGCGAAGTTGGCGATCCCGGATCCGGTGTCGTCGACCGCGGTGCGCACCGGTCCCAGGCTGGAGAGCGCCGCCCTAAAGGTGGGGTAGTCGGTGATGACCTCGTGCTCGGTGATCTCCAGCACCAGGGGGCGGTTGGCCTGGGCCAGGATCTCCCGGACCGGTCCGTGGTCATCCAGCAGCCGCGGCGACACGTTGACGTTCAGCCAGAGACCCTCGGGCAGTTGCCACCCCGCCTCGATGGCGTCCGACAGCATCGCCAGCTCGAGCTCCGACCCCACGCCGATGCTCCAGGCGGCCGCGAGGCGGGCGTCAGGGTGCTCGCCATCCAGGAACCGGGTGAGCGCCTCATAGCCGCAGGTCCGGCCATCGGCGATCTCCACGATCGGCTGAAACAGCAGGGAGTAGGCGTGGGCGTGGATGAGTTTCCCAAGATCAAGGCGCCGCCGGGAGGCGACCCTCTCAGCCTGGAGGTCAAGGGCAAGCAGGGCAGTGGCGGCGGCCCCGAACTCCGTGACGGCCCGGAGCTGGGCCGCCACCTCTCCCTGGCCAACGCCGTGGAGGGAGCCGAGTGCCAGCAACCCCAAAGGGGTGGAGCCGTAATGGATCGGTGCACAGGAGAAGCTCTGAGCCCCGGCCAGGGTCATCGCCCTGCCATAGAGGCCGTCCTGGCTACGCTCCTGCCAGCGCTCCGCCCAGGGGCCGAGCCGCGCCCGCTGAATTAGGTAGCCCGCCCTGGCGCGAGGCAGGTGGTCGCCGGCGGATAGGAAGAAGTTGTCCGGGGCGTCGATGGCGAGGACGGTGGCATCACTGTCGGCGTCGAACGTGAAGAGGATCGCGAGGTCGACCTCGTTGAGGTTCCGCAGTTCCCGGCAGATGGCATGGGCAGTGGTTGCGGCCGTGCCACCCGGATCCAGCCTCCCGATCCCGGCGGCCACATCGCGCTGCTGCCGCAACTCACGCTCCATGAGGATGCGGAGAGCGTGCTCCTCGGTGACGTCATGGCCCAGGATGGCAGCCTGGCTGCGCTCGCCAGCTGAGTCTTCCAGCGGGGTGGCGCTGACCGCGACCAGGCGATTCTCGCCGGACCGGGTCACGATCTCGGTGATCAGCGGATGCTTCAGGCTGGCGGTCCGCAGCCGCCGGCCCAGCTCCACGGTGCCGTAACCCTGGGCGCCGGCCGACAGAAGCTCATAGACCGAACAGCCGATCAACTCGTCAGCGGACCAGCCGGTAAGGGCGCTCAGCACCGGGTTCGCGTAGGAGATCTTGCCGTCGGCATCGACGGTCGCAGCAAACAGCTCCATGCCGGCGAGCATCCGGCGCAGGTGACCCTCGGCCTGAACCGCTTGGCTCGGGTCGCGGAAGACGCTGAGGATCCGCCCATCCTCAAGCCGGCGCTGCTGCACCTCGAGGTCCACGACCGAGCCATCCCTGCGCCGGCATTTGGCCTCCGAGACTCGCAGGCCGTCGGTGGCGAGTGCGGCAAGTTGGGCGGCGACCGCCGCCCGGCCTGCCTCCGGGAAGAGGTCCGGGAGTCTCATCCCCAGCAGCTCCTCCTGGGAGTAGCCAGTGAGTTTGGAGATGGCGGCATTGGTGTCCAAGATCCGGAACGAGTCGCTGCTCATTAGGAGGATCCCGGCGGGGGCCTGCTCGGTGGGAGGCTGGCGGCGGGCCCCGCTCGCCTCCCGGTGGCTGGCGCCAGCACTCGGTCGACGGTGCCCCAGCGCCACGACTGGACCGCTTCTACCCACGCCGCCGCCCCCCGCGGCCGCCGGCTTGGCCCCGCCCGCGGGCTTGGGTCCGTTCAGCGCGCCGGCGCGCTCGGTCCATGCCGACACACTAGGGCTGGGGAATGAAGATGTCGCCATCATCCGGATACGACTCGGAAACGTCGGAAGGCAGCCCGCCGCCGCTGTAAGGCGTCGGTTCCGGGAGTCGGGGCGAGGGATCACTCCCTCACAGCTTCTGATCCGGTTTCCGCCCTTCGGAGCGGTGGAGCCCCGGAAAGGCTGGCCGATGACTCCCCCAGTCCCCCGAAGCTCAGCTCAGCCGCAGATCCGCTTCCAGACTCCGGCCCTGGCCAGCGACCATCGGACGTGGCCCCTCATCCGGCCCCCCTCGTCTCCTCGACCTCCTGCTGGCGTCCTCTCAGCGGGGCTTAGTCGGACCTAATCGCGTTCACTTCACCTGGCATGTCGACCATGAACTTGGCCCGGGTGGCGTCGAAGGCCGTCCTCTCGCCACTGCCCCCAAACTGCGTCCTCCGCGTCAAGCGCCAGCTGTACCGGTTCGCTGACCGCACTCCAGAGGCCGTCGTAGGGCAGGAGCAGCCTGGTGAGTCCCTCGACCTGCGGGGACCGGAGGCCGAGGAGGTCGTTTCCCCTGCGGATCACCGCCTGGTGCATCTCGATCCGGTGACGCTGCCGGTCCGCCATGTTGGCCTGCAGTCCACTCTTGTTCTCCAGGTTGGCGTCAGCTCCTGGGACCCGCCAAGCAGCTTCCGCTCCGCCTCCGTCATGGTCAGAACAGCGGCGGACCTGCTCCGACCACACCGCCCGGCGAGGCCCGCGCCATCAGGCAGCCGCGAGGCAGGCAAGGGATGCGGAGCCCGACGCGGGGCATCAGCTCCTCCCCGTGATTCCGGCCCGCAGCCACTGACCGGACATCGTCCAGCTCAACACGACATTCTTGGCCCGGCGCGGCAACGGCTGGATGTTCTGGTGAAAGAGCGGCTAACCGCCCTGCAGGGACCGACAGCCTGGCTCCTCGGAGTAGCAGCGAGGGCAGCGACTCAGCCATGTCCTCTCCCGCCCATGGCCAGCGCCCCGGCGGTTCGAAGCATGCTCCCACCAGACCCGCCGGCGGCAGGGGCCGCTACCTGGGTCCCCTCCTCACCACCTAACGCCGGTCATGATCGCTCAGATCGAGCCCACCTGGGTGGGAAGGGCCGGTTGCCGCCCAGGCCAAACCAGGTGGCCAGTCCCCCGTCGAATACGCCAGTGGCCAACGATTGGCAACGAAGCCGGCGGCCTCTGCCGAACCGCCCACTCTCGGAGCACAGGCTGAAACCGAGCTCGGGCCGCTCAGAACCAGGGCCTCCGTCTAGGACCGCCGCTCCAGCTTGGCGATCCTCTTCTCCAGAGCCTCGACCTGGTTGACCAGCTCGGCGATCAGCGCCCCCGCCAGCTTGCCGTCCGCCACCACGTCGGCCCGAAGCACGTCGTCCACCTTCGAGATGAGCTGGTGCTGCCCGAGGCTGACTGTCGGCAGGTCACGTACCTCGTCCCTCGTGATGTTGAGCTGGACGCCGTCGTCGACGCGGTCCACGGCGCTGATCGGAATGGCGACCCTCCTCTGGTCCCAGAGGTGGCCCTCGTCGACGAGGACGTGGGCCACGTGGTGATCGCTGGCGTCGATCACCAGCCCTTGAAGCCGCCCAACCTGCCCATCCGTAGCACGCACGTGGTCACCACGCTGCACCTCGACCTCACCCGAGGGCACGTGGTCTGAGGCGACTGCTTGGGGTTCGGGACCTATCTTCCCCATCCCCATGCCGCCCATCCCCAAGGCGCCCAGGCCGCCACCCATGCCAAATCCAAAGCTTGGCCCGAAGACCCACTGTCCTCTGGCTCCAGGCTTTAGCTCGAACTCATCCGCTTCCTCGAGGCCCTCAAACTCGGACTTGGTGCACCGCAGCCGGATCTCCTCTCCTGCCACGTCGGCGAGGTCGATCGGCACGAGTCGGCCTGTCCCCCGCCTATGCCTCGGTTCGACGACGAGATGCGTGAGCGCACGAGCGACCGGATCGCAGACCATGCGCCTCAGGTCCCCGCAGGTTCCGTCGCTACAAGCGACCTCGCTTCCAAGGGTGAACTCCGTTGTCTCGCTCATGAAGGCTGCCTCTCTTCTTTCTACTCTTGCATCCTCGCCATCTTCAGGCCGACCCACTGGCATCAGGAAGTCGACCCCTCCTGGCTGCATCTGTCGCACCGGCTAGCCTAGCGTCCCGCCGGTCAACTCACCTTCAAAGCGGGCGCCACCATCTGCCGACGCCTTCTCCGAGGCGACCCGCCGACTGCTGAGCTGTCAGCTCCGCCAAGTCTCCGCCAGGCACGCGCCGCAGACCAGCTCGGGGATCGTTGCCTCCGGCTCCGTCCTGCAGTGGGCAAGCACCCCGAGGCATGCTTCTCTCACCCAAGGGTGACCCACAGGTCCAGAATTCGCGTCCCCCGACCCCCAGTACCTCCGGGTACGACTAGTATCTAGACCGTCCAGAGGGGGTGCTGCCCGACGAGGTGTCTACGCTTGGCCGGGCGGCTTTCGAGGGAGGCCAGCCATGAAGCGACGTAATCAACGCGGCCAAGGGCGCGTGCTCTACGTCCTGCTGTGCATCATCGCCGTCATCGTCATCGTGCTCCTGGTGACGGGCCGGCTCTGACGCGCCCCGGTGCTGGCTGGGTCGCGCCACGTCTGTCGTGACGGACCTCGGGCAGGCAGCGGTCCAGCGAAATGCGGTAGCGGCCCCCGCCGTCGGTACTCCAGCTACTCCCGGCAGGTTTTGCAGAGCTGAGCCGGCAGCGCCGTCCCCTGACGGCAGCGCGAGCAAAGCGCCCGCCGCGGTGGGCCCTCATGTCCCTCGCGGCACTGCCCCTCCACGGAGGCTCAGGCCCAGGAGCGGCACTGGGTGGCCACGACGCGAACCGTTGACGGCGGCCGGGGGCGCACCGTTAGGGAGGTGCGAGCGTCAGCAGCCATCTAGCTCGTGCCCCCAGCCGCTCCCAGAATGATAGCAAACTGCTGACAGTTGACGACGCTGCCGTGCTCCATCTCGCGGGTTGCCGGGTTGGTCCGGAGGGGACGGGGCCCTCCGCCCACCTGGACCGCTGACGTGGAGGCCCGCCGCGGGGAGCCCAGCGGAGGGACATGTCGGACTTCAAGATCCGCTGTGGGCCTGGGCCGAGTATGACCGTTGCACGGACGTCTGTCGGCCCGCTCACCAAATCCGCGAAGGAGGCCGCCTCGCCGCCCTTAGCGATGGCGAGGCTAGGTCCCCAGGGCAGCACCGCGCTCTCTGGTGGGTCGCCGCGCCAACTGGCCCGAATTCGCCGAATGGGCCAGCCGCTCCCGCTTGGGGCTGTATCGACTACAACTTCGGCAGGATGGCAGTCGCGAGCTGCTCCTCGTCGGCCAGGGACGGCGGAGCGTCCGCGGGGGCGACGGCGACCCGGAGGTAGTAGTCGCCCTTGAGCACGCTCAGAGAAGCATAGCCGTCGTAGTAGGCCTGGTCACCATAACCGGTGATCGGCTGGGGACTGACCTTGGACTTGTAGTCGTTGTACCAGGTCACGGCGTCAGAGCCCTCGACCACGACCACCCGGACGGTGTCGGTTTGGGCCACGTTCGGCGTGTGGGGGGCAGGCGCCGAAGGCCCATAGAAGACGCAGGCGAGACCCCCCTCGACGGTGGCGTTGCCGATAATCCCCGGGGCCACGGACTCTCCGATCGCGCTGCCCGCCTCGGCCTGGGTCACAACCGAGCACGAGTTGAAGTTGGCCGTGTTGGTCACCTTGGCCTTCCTGCGCTTCCTGGCCTTCTTCTTGTGACCCAGCATGATCGCGTGAGCCACAGCCGGGGTCTGAGCGCTCGGCCGCGTCGACACCTGGACAAACCCGGCGCTCACCGTCGATCCGATGGACATCATCCCCACCGCGAACAGCGCCGCCATGACTGCCGCCACCAACCGCATCCCGCGTCCACCTCCCCAAACCCCTGCCAGTGGGCTCGACCACCACCCCGCCAGCACCACCCGAGATCGTACCACCAAGCGCAGCAATCGATTGCCGTCGATGGGACCGTGACCTCAGCGATGGCTTGCCGGCCAATTCCGTCCTGGACGGGCGCAGCGCGGCGGAGGGGCGTGAGTTGCGACCAACCCCCACCCATCCGCACCGAAGGTGTCCAGAGCACGTCGGATTGCGGTCGCTCCGACCCGTGCGTAGGGGTCCAGGCCCTTTAGATGCCCGCTCAACCCTGGACTCCCACGCCACCGCGCCACGGCTGCTGCGCCCCTCGGGCCTGATCCCTGACCTGCTTGGCGCCCCACCAGTTGATCGGCTGAGCTTGATTTCGGCGGCCTGTGGCGGGCAGTTCCGAGGCCGGAAGCGGGAGCCGAGGGGGAGACTCGAACTCCCGACCCGCGGTGCGCAAGGCACCCCGTCCTGGACGCAGCGAGCCCCACCTCAGGGGGCGCGAACGTGGCCCGCGAGGTTCTCAGTTCTGCTCTCCCCTCCCCGTTCGAGTTCCGGCGCAGGCCCCAGCCCTCGGGGTGCTTGGGTCGGGGTCGCTACCTTCCGACGCTTGGAGGCCGCACAGCGGCACGAACTAAGGGGCCCGACCGCCCGGCCTCGATATCGGCGCCCAGACGGTTCGGGCTTAGGTCCCCGTCAGAACCCGTGCGGCGACACTAGACCGGACCCAGAGCTCCCAGTTGGTCGATGCCTGGACCTCGGTGTAGTCGCGTCGCAGCAGCGGCACGATGTGGCCGTACTGGGTGTAGGAGTCGCTGGTGACGATCACCACCGCTGGACGCTCTCGGCTGATCCGCCGGAGGAGCGTGTTGGGGCCGAGTAGGGACGAGTTCATGTAGATGGTGGGCTCGGCAGGATCGGCTCGAGTCTTCTGAGCAGGCAGGCCCAGGCATCCGGCGACCAGATCACGGCGGTGGAGGCGGCCAGGTGGTTCTGGCGAATCCAGACCACCGCGCCGTGCTCCTCCAGGGCACGCGGGGCACAGTGCATCACGTACGAGGTTTCGCTGACCTCGCCGGTGAGCCAGCCCACGAAGGCCGGGTAGTACTTCCCGGTCAGCCTGATGGTGAAGAGGCTGCCGCTGCTGACAGCTGTGCCGACGAGACCGACCCACAGGTAGCCGACGACCAGGCCCGACCCGAGCAGCGTCGCCCCGGCCAGCCCGGCTCGGCTGCGCCACCTCCGCCGATCCGGCATGTGCCCCCTGGCCACCAGGAGCGCCGCGGGCCGGCATGGCCGGCAGCAGGAAGTGGGCACAGGCACGGTTGGGAAGCACGTGGCAGAGGAGCAGCGTGGCCAGCCAGACCCAGGGAAGCAGTCGCTCGGTGGGCCTAGCGCCGCGTTAGGAACACCTCCACCACCAGCAGGACCCCGCCAGGAGCCGGCGCAGCCGCAGCCACAGCGACGGGTGAAAACCAGGAGCTGGTGGAGCTCGAGCCTCCGGTCACCAGAACGTACACCACGTTGTGGAGACCGGCGGTGGCGGTCTCATCGGCACTCGCACGATGCGCCAGCTACCGGATCGGAGATCGAGGCGCTGGGCGCCGCTTTCGGGCAGGGGCACCAATGCGGACCGCCACAGCGTGCCCCGCCGCGAGGTGGTGGTGAAGACGATTACCAGCGTCGCCACGGCGGTGAGGGGCCGCGCCAGGTGGCCCTGAAGGGAATCCAATAGAGTGTCCGGGTGCTGCACCTCCCGGAAGCGGACCGCTGGGCCTGGCTGACCGGAAGGGGTGCGCTCCGCGTTCCCCAGATCACTGCCTACTTCTGGGCCGTGAAGGGCCTTTCGACCGCCATGGGCGAGGCCACCTCCGACGCTCTGGTCCACTCCATGCCTCCGGTGCTGGCGGTGCTGCTCGGCTTTACCGGCTTCCTCGTGGCCCTGGTCATCCAGTTCCGGATGGCGCGGTACCTGGCCTGGAGCTACTGGTTTGCTGTGGTCATGGTCGGTGTGTTCGGGACCATGGCGGCGGACGTCGTGCATGTAGCCCTCGGGGTCGCCTACCCCGTCTCGACCACCTTCTACGCGGTGGTGCTGATCACCGTATTCGCCACTTGGCGATACGTGGAGGGGACCCTCTCGATCCACACCGTCGACACGGCGCGGCGGGAGACCTTCTACTGGGCCGCAGTGGTTGCCACCTTCGCCATGGGAACGGCTCTCGGGGATTTCACCGCGTCCACCTTGGGACTGGGGTACTTCCCCTCGGCGGCACTGTTCGCGGCGCTGATCGCGATCCCCGCCATCGGGTACCGCTGGCTGCGTTGGAACGCCGTCCTCTGCTTCTGGCTCGCCTATGTGGCCACGCGGCCACTGGGTGCCTCCATTGCGGACGGGTTGGGCAAGCCCAAGCCTCTCACCGGGCTCGGCCTGGGCGACGGCTTGGTTGCGGTGGTGTTCGCCGCAGTGATCGCCGGAGTGGTGGCCTACCTGGCGGTCAGCAAGGCGGATGTCCAGACATCCCCATTGCAAAGCCCCTAGTCCGGTAAGCCGGACGGCTTGGTTGGGCGGCGCAGCCGTGGCAGGCGAAGTCATCGGGTGTCCTCACCACTCACCCGCACAGCCCCGGGGAGGACCCAACTTCCCGAGGGGGGCTCCGTCAGCCCATTCCGGGCCCAACAAGCCCGCTCCGAGGCGCCGACTCGGCGGCCCTCCCGGCCGGCATCCATAGGGCCTTCCAGGTCAGTGCGGGCGGGAGTTCAGCCCGGGCCCGACAGCCGCCAGTATCAGTGAGGCAGCGGCGGCATCGACTCGATGCCCGGTGGCTGATCCGGCCATACCAGCAGCACCGCACAAGGAGCGTGGTCGACCACGAACCGCGTGGCCAGACCCAAGCTGCGCGGACCCAGGCGGGAGTGGTCACCGTCGCGCGCTACCACCAGGAGGTCGACGTCCTCGGCGACGGCGCGGACAACCTCGCGCTCGACCCGTCCCTGACGATGGATGAGCTCCACGTCCTCACGGCCGAGCCGCGCCGCCGCGGCGGCGAGCAACTCCGAGGCCGCCTCCTCTGCAACGTCCTGGAACTGGCGGGTGGGCTGGCGTCCCCGAAAAGACCGCCCCAGCAGGCCGGCCGACGCCGCCTCGGCAACCTCGGTGACATCGGATGGCGTGACGTGAAGAAGCGCGACGCGGGCGCCTGAAGGAAGGCTCTGGGCGGCCGCGTCGAGGCAACCCTGCCACGTTCCCTCGACCAGCCAGACGACGACCCGCACGGGGTTCATCATCCCACGAAGCGCAAGGAGATCCAGAGGGTTACCGTAGCCGCGATCAGTACGGGGGGCACGGTGATGGCGCCCAGGCGCATGAACTCCATGATGGGGAGCTCCTCCCCTCGCTGGCGGAGGACACGCCTCCAGAGCAGGGTGGCCAGCGACCCCACATAGGTCAGGTTGGGCCCGGTGTTGACGCCGATGAGAACCGCGAGAACTGGCCCCGCACCGACGGCGGCCGCCGCCGGGAGAAGGAGAAGCACAGCCGGGAGGTTGTTGATGAGGTTGGCGAGCACGGCCGCGACGACCGCAATGAGCAGGAGCGAGCCCAGTGAGGTCCCCCCCGGCATGAGGTGGGTGACGAGTGAGCCGAGCCCGTGAATCGAGACGGCCTTCACGATGAGCCCCAGGGCCAGCACGAAGGCGAGGAAGGGGACTTCGAGCGCGAGGCCAACATCACTGACTGCCACGCGCCGGCTGGCCGTGGCTGGTACGGCGAGGGCCAAGGCACCACCGAGGGCTGCAAACGCGGGAGCGACGTGGAACAGCGATGTCACGAAGAACCCGATGAGCGTGAGCAGCACCACCACGCAGGCGAAGACAGGGACCGGCCGTGGTGTCCCGACGGCCGTCTCCCCGCGTCCGACGAGATCGGCAGCGAAGAATCTCCGCAGCACCAACCACTCAACGCCGATCGCCGCCAACCACGGCAGCGCCATGGTCGCTCCGAAGCGAATGAAAGACAGCCCACTGGCACTGAACGCCAAGAGGTTGGTGAGGTTGGAGACGGGCAGGAGCAGGGAGGCCGAGTTGGCCAGGTGGGTGCACGCGTACACGTGCGGCTTGGCCCGTATCCGAAGCCGTGCCACCGTCGCGAACACGACGGGAGTCAGCAGCACCACGGTTGCATCGAGGCTGAGCACGGCGGTGACCGTGCTCGCGACCGCGAACACCAGCCCGAGGAGCGCGACCGGTCGGCCCCGAGAACCGCTGGCCATCCACGACCCGGCGGCCTCGAAAAGGCCGTAGTGATCACACATGTTGGCGAGGACGAGGACCGCGGCGAGGAAGCCGATGGTCGGCGCGAGGCTCTTAGCCTCGGCGCCGGCCTGACCCAGCGGCAGGACCCCGAGCAGCAACAGTACGGCGGCGGCCGGAACCGCGATCAGGGCCTCCGGCACCCCCTTGGGGCGAACGACGGCGCACGCCAACGTGGCGATGAGGAGCAGGCCGGCTAGCGTCTCGGCGATGGGACTCGGCACGCGTGTACAAAGCCTAAGTCGGTGGGGCCGTCCCCAGGGCAGTAAGGGTGGCCGAGATCGACGGGCTTCTCCCCTCGCACCCACCGTGAGCCGTCACCTTCGATGTGCCCTGGGAGCCCCGAGACGGACCGGCTGGAACCGGAAACCAAGGCTCGGCCCAAGGAGCGCCCACGTCCGTCCCACCCGGTGGCCACGGCCGAGGCGTGATCACCCCTCCAAGTTCGAGAGGCACTCCACGCCGGGCCTGCTAGCGGTCTGTGGTGCCACGAGCAGGCCCACAGGAGGACTCCCCTCCGGATCCGACGCCCCCAAATTGAAGGCCAGGTACCCCAGCCAGTCGGCCGAACGAGGCTTGGTCCGACGGTGGCCCCGGGGCGGACCAGGAGAGCTCGGTTCGTGCCCGGCTCGCCGTCGTCGTGATTTGGTACTCGCCGGGGCCGCCAACGCCACTGGTTCGGAAGGTTGCCCGGCGTTTGCCTACCACGAAGTTCGGGAAACGGCTGAACTCAGCACGAGTTGGGGGGGGAACCGCACCGGTTCTGACTACGTTGCCCCAGAGCATCGCCAGCATGCTTCCGCGGGCGCGGGCTTTGCAACCTCTTCTGACTACATTCCAGACGATCGTGGGACTCGGCTCGAGTTCAGCCGGCGACCGAACTTCAGCCCGGCTGTTGTCACCCGGCCCGGAGAGCAGCCTCCCTTGCGATCACCTGGGGAGATTCGAACTTCCGACCCGCCACCCGTCTGGTATCCGCCGCCGAGCGGATTCGCGGGACCCTCCCGCGGGCGCACCTCAGTGCCGGAAGTGTCGCCGCCCGGTTACAACCAGGGCCATCCCCGCGGCGTCGGCGGCC
>JBEKRL010000054.1:0-12637 GCA_049518775.1 Candidatus Dormibacteria bacterium | reverse complement strand
GGTTCCTGGCGGCCCTGGCGGCGGTGGTGGGCGACCTGGTTGAGTCGCAGCTGAAGCGGGAGGCGGGGGTCAAGGACTCGGGCCGGCTGCTGCCCGGGCACGGTGGGGTCCTGGATCGGATGGACAGCCTGATCTTTGTGGGGGCGGTCGTATACTCGCTGCTGGGGGTAGCGCACGCTTTCTGACCACCCCTGGCGCTGGTCGCTCCAGTTCGGCATGGCGGCCCGGGGGCCACATCGGAGGCTCGGTCGATGCCGAAGCGAGTAGTTGTGATCGGGGCCACCGGTTCGATCGGCTGGCAGGCGCTGGACATCATCCGCCGCTACCCCAGCCACTTCGAGCTGATGGGGGCGGTGGCCGGCAGCCGGCCCGAGGCTCTCACCGAGGCGCTGCGGGGGTTCCCGGGAGCCCGGGCGGTGCTGGTCGAGCCGCGGCAGGCGCTCCCCGCGGGGATGTCGGGCGGCATCGAGGCCGCGTGCGAACTGGCCGGCTCTGATCAGGCGGACGTGGTCCTGGTGGGCGGGGGCGGGGCGGCCGCCCTGCTGCCGACCCTGGCCGCCTGCCGGGCCGGCCGGCTGATCGCCCTGGCCACCAAGGAGGTTCTGGTCATGGCTGGGGAGCTGGTCACGGAGAGCGCCCGCGCCCACGGTGCCCGGATCGTCCCCGTGGACAGCGAGCACAGCGCCATCTGGCAGTGCCTTCGCGGCGAGGTGCCGGAGACGGTGAGGCGGCTGGTTCTGACCGCCAGCGGCGGAGCGCTGCGGGCCACCCCACTGGGCGAGCTGGGCTCGGTCACTCCGGAGCAGGCGCTCCACCATCCGAACTGGAAGATGGGGCCCAAGGTGACCATCGACACCGCCACCATGGTCAACAAGGGGTTGGAGGTCATCGAGGCCCACTTCCTCTTCGGGATCCCCTACGCGCGGATCGAGGTGGTGATCCACCCCCAGAGCGCCGTCCACTCGGCGGTCGAGTTCTGCGACGGGACCATGATCGCCCAGCTCGGGGTGGCCGACATGCGAGCTCCCATCGCGCTGGCGATGAGCGACGGCCTTCGCCTTCCCGGGGTGGTGGAGCCGCTTCAACTGCCCGAGGTGGGGCGGTTGGACTTCGAGGCGGTCGACCCGGCCCGGTACCCGGCGCTGCAGCTGGTGCGGGACGCCGGGGCCAGGGGGGGGGCGGTCCCCGCGGTGATGAACGCGGCCAACGAGGTGGCCGTGGCCTCCTTCCTGGAGGGCCGGATCCGCTTCACCGAGATCGCCACTCTGGTGGAGCGGGTGACGGAGGCGTTCCAGTCCCCGGATCAGCTGGGGTTGGAGCAGCTTCTGGCCGCGGACGGTTGGGCTCGTCGGGAGGCGGGACGGATCGCCGACGAGCTCGCCGAGGCCCGGTCCGCGCGGTTGCCGGTCAGCTAGATGGGCGACTTCGTGTGGACCTGGCAGAGCGTCGGGGGCATCGTTCTGATGCTCTTGGTGGTGATCGCCGTGCACGAGCTGGGGCACTTCGTGGTGGCCAAGCGGGCCGGGATCATGGTCCAGGAGTTCTCGATCGGGTTCGGGCCCCGGCTGCTAAGCCGCATGCGGGGCGAGACCCGCTACTCGGTACGACTGCTGCCGCTGGGCGGCTACGTCCGGATGGCGGGCATGACTGGGCTGGAGGCGCCCCCCGACGATGGGGGAGAGCGCGGCTTCATCCGGGCCAGCAACGTCAGGAAGGCGGCCACCCTGGCCGCCGGGGGGCTGATGAACATGGTCCTGGCCGGGGCCATCTTCGCCGGGGTGGCGGCGGTCGGGGGCCCAGCCCCCCAGATGGAGTCCGGGGGCGCCCTGGCCAAAGCTGGGGTGAGGAGTGGGTGGCAGATCGTGGCGGTCGGGGGCCACCGGATCGATGGCCTCACCAGCCTTCGGGCCCGCATCCAGGACGACCGGGGGCGGCCGCTCACAGTTGAGCTGAGGCCCTGGAACGGTGGCGCGGCCCGGGAGGTCGTGGTCAGCCCCCAGCTGCGCTGGGTGGGGACCAGCGCCAGCCCCAAGATCCCCTTCGAGGCCCTGATCACCGCCATCGACGGGGAAGCCCTCCCGCACGCCACCCCCCAGTCCATGGCGGCGGCGATCCCTGGCCATGGAGCTCTCGAGGTCTCCTACCGGACCAGCTCGGGCCAGGTCCTGACGGTACCGGTCAAGCGGAGTCAGCTGGCAGTGCAGTGGCTGGCCGGCTACATCGCCTCCGAGGGCAATCTTCTGATCCCCAACCTGGGGGGGCGCCCGATGCCGATCTACCAGGCCCTGGCGGTCGGCTTCTACACCGTGCCCAGTCAGATCGGCTCCACCTTCATCAACCTGTGGAAGCTGGTCAGCCCCCACCACTCACCCAACCTCCGGCTCTCAGGCCCGGTGGGGATAGCCGAGGAGACCTCGGTGGCGACCGAGATCGGGCCCGGTACCTACCTCACCCTGATGGCCCTGATCTCCGTCAACCTGGGCCTCTTCAACCTGCTGCCGATCCCCTTCCTGGACGGCGGTCGGCTCTTCTTCGTGCTCTTGGAGATGGCCCGGCGCCGCCGCATCAACCCTCGGGTGGAGGCCATGGTCCATGCGGTTGGGTTAGCCTTGATAGGCATGCTCTTCATCTATGTGACCTACGGCGACATCTCTCAGCTGGTCCGATGATCCAACGCCGCCAGACTCGTCCCATCCGCGTTGGCCAGGTGGTGATCGGGGGCGCCGCTCCGATCAGCGTCCAGACCATGACCAAGACTCCCACCGAGGATGTCAGGGGCACGCTGGAGCAGATCGCCAGGGCCGCGGAAGCCGGGGCGGACATTGTCCGGGTCACCTGCGACACCAAGGAGGCCGGCGAGACCCTCCGCGACATCGTCAAGGGCAGCCGTCTGCCCATCGTGGCCGACATCCACTACGACGCCCCGCTGGCGCTCATGGCCCTGGACGCCGGGATCCAGTGCCTGCGGCTTAACCCCGGCAACATCCGCCAGCCCGAGAAGATTGCCGAGATCGCCCGCCGCTGCCAGGCGCTGGGGGTCCCCATCCGGATCGGGGTCAACGCCGGCAGTCTCCCCGATCGCAAGAAGCTGGAGCGGGGGCGGGGCGAGGGTGGGATCCCGGACGTGGCCCAACGGATGGTGGATGCCGCGCTGGGCCATATCGCGATCCTCGAGGAACTGGGGTTCCAGGACATCAAGGTCAGCCTCAAGGCCAGTGATGTGCTCACCAACCTGGCCGCCAACCGTCTCTTTGCCCAGCTGGACAACCGCTATCCCCTGCACCTGGGGCTGACCGAGTCCGGGCCCACCAGGACCGGGTCGATCAAGAGCGCCATGGGGATTGGGATCCTGCTCGCCGAGGGGATCGGCGACACCATCCGGGTGTCGCTGGTCGACGAGCCTGAGGAGGAGGTCAGGGTGGCGCGGCAGATCCTCGCCAACCTCCAGGAGAAGCCCAGCGGCCCCAACCTCATCGCCTGTCCCACCTGTGGCCGGCTCGAGATCAACATGGTGCCCATGGTGGCCCGGGTCGAGGAGGCGCTGAAGCGGGTCAAGCGCCCGATCAACGTCTCGGTCATGGGCTGCGTCGTCAACGGGCCCGGTGAGGGCATGCACGCCGACATAGGGATCGCCGGCGGCCAGCAGAAGGGGATCCTCTACCGCAAGGGCAAGGTGATCGCCACCATGCCCGAGGCCGAGCTGGTGGCAGCCCTGGTCGGCGAGCTGGACAGGATCGCCGCCGAGGACGCCCGTCTGCTCGCTACTGGAGAGCCGCTGCCCGAGGGCATTCCGGAGACGGAGGCGGCCCTGGTCGGCTAGCGGCCCGCCATCGGACGGCTGGCCAGCAGCTCCCCCGCCGCCGCCGTGGCCAGCTGGGCAAGCTCACCGCGGCAGGCACCGGCGAAGGCCTCGAATATGGCCTGGGACGGGTGGTCTCGGGGCGCCATCTCCTCCGGGTGGTACTGGACCCCCAACCCGAAGGCCGGTCCGCGGGTCTCCACCGCCTCGATGAGGCCGTCCGGAGCCCAGGCGGTGGCCACCAGTCCGGGGGCCAGCCGGTCAATGCCCTGGTGATGCAGGCTGTTGACCTGGAGGATCTCGGAGCCGACGATCCGTCCCAGCTTCGAGGCGGGGTCGACGCGGATCTGGTGGGCGGCCTGGTCTCGGTGGCGGGGCCGGCCGTCCGGCCCGGTCCGGGGCCAGTGCTCGGGGAGGTCCTGGTGCAGGGTCCCGCCGAGGGCCACGTTGAGCACATGCAGCCCCCGGCAGATCGCCAGCAGCGGGACCTCGGTCCGGAGTGCCCAGGAGGCCAGGGCGAACTCCATCTGGTCGCTCTCGGCGTCGGGGCTGGTGCTGGGGCCCGGCTCCTGGCCGTACCGATGGGGCTCCACGTCGGGCCCTCCGGGCAGCAGCAGGCCGCTGACGAAGGAGAGGTCCTCGGGAAGGTGGCTCAGGGTCGGCAGCAGCACCGGAACCAGGCCCACGGATTGCAGCGCCGCCACGTAGACCCGGTTCAGGGCCTGGAGCGGCCGGTCGGGGGCACCCGGCTCGACCCGGGTCGCGGCCTGGGTCGGGACGAGCACCAGAGGATGGGGGGTCTCCCCGACGGCACTGGCCATGGTGGCTAGGTGTGGTCCGCTCCGATCGGCGTAGCGGAGCCAAGGAAGTCCGCGATCCGGGTCAGGGCGTCGGAGATGTCAGCCCCGGAGACGGTGTAGGCGAACCGCATGTGCCCCTCGCCGACGTCACCGAACGCCTCCCCGGCGAGCCCGGCCACCCCCGCCTCATCCAGCAGCCGGGTGGCCAGCTCACGGCTGGAGAATCCGGTCTGGGTGACATTGGGGAAGGCGTAGAAGGCCGCCGCTGGCAGGTGGCAGCTGATCCCCGGGATGGCGTTGAGGCCAGCCACGATGGTGTCGCGTCGGTGCCGGAACTCGGCCACCATCCGGTCCACTGCCACTCTCGACTCCGGGGACTGCAGCGCCTCGATCGTCGCCAGCTGGGTGAAGCTGGCCGCACAGGAGCTGGTGTTGATTAGCAGGGTGGCCATCCGCTCCGCCAGCGGCGTCGGCATCACTCCGTAGCCCAGCCGCCAGCCGCACATGGCAAAGGTCTTGGAGAGGCCGTCCAGGACGATGGTGCGCTCGGCCATCCCCGGGCGGGACCAGATCGGCCGGGGCAGGTCGCTGAAGCAGATCTCGGAGTAAATCTCGTCACTGAACACCCAGAGGTCGTGGGCGATGGCCAGCTCCGCGAGCCGGTCCAGGTCGGCGTCGGTGAGCACCCCCCCGGTGGGATTCTGCGGGGAGTTGATGATGATCATCCGGGTTCTGGGGGTGATCAACCCCGCCACCTCGTCCAGGTCCATCCGGAAGTCCGCGGCCTCGCGGATCGCCACCGGGCGGGCCACCGCCCCCACGAAGTCGGTTAGGGAGCGGTAGACGGGGTAGCCGGGGTCGGGGAGGATGACCTCATCGCCGGCCTCGATCAGGGACAGCAGCGCGAAATGAAGGATGTTCTTCGAGCCCGGCACCACCACCACCTGAGCCGGGCTGACCTCGATTCCGCCCCGCCGCTTCATCTCGGCGGCGATTGCCTCCCGAACCTGGGGGAAGCCGGCGGCGGGCGTGTAGTGCGTGAACCCTGACTTCATGGCCCGGTAGGCGGCCTCGATGATGTTGTCCGGGGTGGGGAAGTCCGGCTCCCCGATCTCCAGGTGGACCACCGACTTTCCCTTGGCCTCCAGGCTGCGGGCGTGGGCCAGCACCTCGAAGGCGGACTCTGTACCTAGACGTTCCATCCTGGTGGCGAAGCGCAAGTTCAACTCCTTCCCGGGCCCAGCTGCGCCCGGGGTCCCATGTCGGAGGGCGACGATGAGTTCCCCCACCATCGCCTAGGCCTCATGGGGAATTCGGAAACACCTTGTAGACTCCGGCTGCCGTCGACATTGGCGACCAACTCGCCCCTCACCGTAGCGCATGTTTCTAGGTGGCCGCTCCGGGCTGCCGACGAGGGCCGGGCCGGCGGGGTCGCCGGTTCGGTTGTGGGTGATGTCGCGGGTGCTGGTCTAGGTCACGGCGCCGCCTGCCCTTGGGCCTGGCGGCGCTCGGCTGAGCCTGCGGCTGTCGCCGGTGCCGATGCTGACGAGTAGCTGTGAGCTCGTGACTGCGGGGCTGGATGGGCCGGCCGGGGAGGGGCGAAGCCGCCGAGGAAAGGATCGACCCCACACGCCACCGGCAGCGGCATGGCGGTGCCGGAGGCGATCCCGGCCGCAATGGAGTGGCGCGGCCGACTGAGCAGGAGCTGGCTCATCGATTCCTCCGCGTTCGGGCTGGCATGCTGATGCTAGCGCGGGGCCGGCACTCGAAGCGGCAAGGGGAGCGTGGGAGCGGAAGAGATCCTCGGCGAGGCGCCCACCGCACCCGCCAGCCAGCGCAGCCGGGCGAAGAAGCCGGCGGTGTGGGGGGAACGGGAGAGTCGAAGGGCGCTGAAGTCGAAGTGATGGGTCCACTCGTGGAGCAGGGTGTTGACGAAGGCCCCGGGGGCCAGCGCCTGCCCGCGGACGGCGGTGCGGTGGTAGATCCGGATGGCGCAGCGCTCCGGATCCGCTCCCGGGCGTGCGATCCGGCAGCGGTAGTAGCCGTAGGTCTTCTGGGCCAGGCGGCCGCGCTGATCGGTGGAATGCGTCTGAGGCCGGTCCACCAGTGCCAGCCGGACCTCAGGCAGTCCGAAGCTGTCGTCGAGCATTTCCAGCAGTGCCCCGGCCAGCTGCTCGCGCTCCTTGAGCAGCTGGCTCTCCAGGAGCGCGGCGACCAGGAGCGCGGCCCCGGCCGGGGGGGGATGGGGCAGTTCGAGGGCCGCCTGGCTCCGGGCGTAGTCGGCAGGCGGGGTGGCGAACCGGGGCATCTGAGTGTGGAAGTCTAGGGGGCGGGGGAGGGACGCCGGTCGCGGTGCCGGGTCGGGGAGTCGAGCCCCGAGGGCCACGCGGACCATGGCCGCCGGGTTCCCGCGACACCTGGGGCAGGAATCCGGCCGCGGCCATCCTGAAGTTGCCCGTGCGACCCCGCTTGGCTTCATTCACCCGGTGGGCCCAATTTCCGCCGGCGGCCGGGAGCCCAAGTTGGGGCCGTGGCTGGGGCCAGGAGGCGAGTGGTACGCTCTCGCGTGGGGCGCCGGGAAGTCTGGTCGGCACATTGTCATCTCGTGGAATGGAGCCGACATGGGCATCCGGGTCGACCTCGGCTGGGGAGTGGGCCGCCGCGTTCGTCGGGAGCGCGCGCGTGCTGGTGGTGACAACCCCGAGCTCCGATGGGAGTAGGACTGTCGCTGCTCGCCTTCGGGGGCGGCGCCGTGGTCAGCCTCGGTACCAGCTGGATCCTCGTTTCCCGGGTGGAGCGGGTGGGCGAGTGGTTGGGACTGTCGGAGGCGCTGCTCGGCTTACTGGCCGCCCTCGCGGCTGACCCAGCTAACATCGCCGCCGCCGTCGCAGCCCTGGCTCACCGCCAGGCAGCGCTCGGTGCTGGTGTGGTCATCGGCTCCAACATCTTCAACCTGGCTGTGCTGCTCGGCCTTGCCGCTGTGGTCGCAGGGCGGATCGGCCTGCACCGCAAGGTGGTCGCACTCACCGGAACGGTCGCCTTGTGGGTCGCGATCGTGTGCCTGGCGACCGTCATGGGCATCGTTGGCTCTGCCGTGGCCCTCGGGCTGGTGCTCGTCGTGGTGCTGCCCTACATCGCCCTGCTGGTCGCGCATCGCACCGAGCTTCGGAGGCTTCCCCTGCCGTCGCGATGGGCGAGCTGGCTCGCTTCGGCGGTGGACGAGGAGGAGCTCGAGCTGGAGGTCACCATTCGTCCCCAGCGGGGAAGTTCCCGGGACGCGCTGGTGGCGGCCCCGGCGCTGGTCATCGTGATTCTGGCCACGGTGACCATGGAGCGAGGGGCGGCAGCCCTGGGACAGCACTACCGCGTGGCCGAAGTCGTGGTCGGCGGTCTCGTCCTGGCTGCCCTGACCAGCCTGCCCCCGGCAGTGGCCGCAGTCCATCTGGCGGCCAAGGGAAGAGGAGCGGCAGCACTGAGCACGGCACTCACCAGCAACACATTGAACGTGGCCGCCGGACTTCTGATCCCCACCGTCGTCATCGGGCTGGGACGGCCATCGGGCCAAGACCTGCTCATCGCGGGGTGGTATGTCGGGCTGACGGCGCTGACTCTGGTGCTCGCCTACAGGGATCGGGGCCTTCGACGCTGGGCGGGCTGGGTCATCATTGCCGGCTACGTGGGGTTCGTGGTTGCGGTCCTGGCCGTCGCATGACTCCAACGGTGGTGCCCCCCGCCGGCCTCAGCCCAAGGGCCGGAAGGTGGGGGCCGCCATGAGCCTGGACCAGCTCTTGGGGCCCCCCACGGTCAGGTGGCGCCCGGCGACCAGCTCCCATCCCGAGACGCAGTCGGCGCTTGCGGCATCGATCTCCAATGGAGAGACGGCGTGCTCGAGGGTGGCGATGGCGCTCGGCGGCTGATCGCTCAGAGGTCCCGCCGGAGGGCGGTGACGGCTTCGTCGACCGAGTCGAAGAGGTGATCTTGGCCGAGCTGTCTGAGCAGCGCTCCGTGCTTCAGGTCGTGATGGACCAGACGCGACGCCCGGGCGATTCCAATGGCCACTCCTCGGATCTCGAGCTCGGTGACCAGGCCGCGCAGGGTCTGCAGAGCGGTGTAGTCGATGTCGGAGATGGCGTTGGCGTCCAGGATCACCGCCTGCACCGGGGTGACGGCATCGTCGAGGAGGTGATGGATCCGCGACCGCACATAATCGGCGTTGCCGTACCAGAGAGGCGCGTAGATCAGGTACACCAGAACCCCAGGCACCTGCTCCGTGGGGCCGCCGATGTCGAGAGGGATCCAGTGGTCCGTGCCCGACTCACGGCCCAGGATCGAGTCCCGTGGGCGGGCGGTGCGCCGGGTCCGGTCGGCCAGGCAAAGGAACATGGCCAGCAGCACGCCCTGCTCAATGCCGACCACCGCGACGACCAGGAGGGTGACCGCGGCCAGCGCGAACTCGAGGCGGTCGAAGCGGAGGATGGTCCGCAGCTCACCGACCCGGAAGAGCTTGGAGGCGATGAACACCAGGGTGGCCCCCAGCGTCGCCTTGGGCAGCTGAGCCAGGGGGGCCGTGAATGCCAACAGCACGGCCAGCACCACCAGCGCCGCCATGGTGTTGGTGAGCTGGGAGCGGCCGCCCGAGGCGGTCACGATGGCCGTGTTGGGCGGGCTGGCGTCGACGGCCATGGTCCCGATTAGCCCGGCAGCCACGCTGCCGGCCCCCACGCTGATCAAGTCTCGGTTGAACTCATTGTCCCGTGGCCGGGCGGTGGCCGACGAACGGACCGTGGCCGCGGTTTGGGCGATGCAGAGGAAGGCCACGGTGAACACCGGGCCGGGAAGCTGGCGGAGCTGCGACCAGGAGATGGACGGCAGGCTGACATGGGGCAGTCCGCCGTGGATGGCCCCGATCACCGCCACGCCCTGGTGCGAGGCCAGGCCGAGGACGTCGACGGCTACAACCGACAGGATCAGGCCGAGCAGAGCTCCGGGGAGGCGGTGGTCGATGCGCTGAGCGACGGCGATCACGAGCAGGACGCCGACGGCGATGCCCAGCGACCAGCCGTTGGTGTGCCCCAAGCGGGCGAAGACGTCCCGGACCCGGTCGATGGTGTCGTTGCCGCCAGCGCTGAAGCCGAGAATCGTGGGGATCTGGCGGACGATGATCTCAACGCCGATCCCGGCCAGGAGGCCGGTGACGACTGGGGTCGAGAGGAACTCCGAAATCCATCCCAGGCGGAGAAGGCCGATAGCCACCAGCAGGACGCCCACCAGCAGTGCCATGAAGGCCATGGCGGTGCCGTAGCGGATAGTGCCGACCGCGGCGATCGACGCCACCGCGGTGGCCAGCACGGGGGCGATTGTCGAGTCCGCGCCGACCGAGAGGTGACGGTGCGTCCCTACCAGGGCGTAGACGAGCGATCCCGCGACAAAGGCGTAGAGCCCGGCGACAGCTGGCAGGTTGGCCAGGAGGGCGGTCGCCATCTGCGACGGCAGGGCCACGGCGACCAGGGTCAGGCCGGCCAACGCATCGGCGCCCAGCCATGCCGCCCGGTAGTGGCGCCAGGTCGGGGGGACCCACCAGTTGCTCATGATTCCTCTCGCCGGGCCGTGATCCGCGGCCGCGGAGCCACCGCTGGCGCTGGTGATGGCTCTTGGCCACTCGGTCGAGATTCTCGAACAAGCACGCGGGGCGCTGCGCAAGTCCAGAGCGATTGCCTCTCGGATCGGTCCCTGCCGATCTCGCCGGTGAGCGGTAGGACTCGGGGTGTGCAGTGGCCTGGTCCGAAAGGATTCGCTGGTGGACCGCTACCGTGGGGGCCCTAGCCGAGCTCGCCGGCTTCAGGCCCGAAGGCGACCCCTCGTACCGCCCGCCCGCTACATCCAGTCTGACCCGGGGAAACGGAGCCGGTGGCATCGGCAGGCTGGATGAGCGGGACACCCACGATCCGCGCCATCATCACGAGAGACATGAAGACAGTGACCGTGGCCGAGCGGCCCGACCTGACCGAGCCGGCGGGGGAGCTGACCAGCGACCTCTTTCCCGAGTACAACAACCACGGAGACGTCCTCAACACGTACTGGGGCCGCCTGACCGAGGAGCGCCCCGAGTTCCAGTTCCATCGCCTCGGCGACAACGACGAGGTGCTGGCCCGCGTGCGCTCACTACCCGTGCGCTGGGACGGGAGCCTCGAGGATCTCCCCGCCGGAATCGATGGAGCAATCGCGCGCGGCTTCGATCAGGCCGGAGCCAATGTCCTATGCGCGATGGTGATCATGATCCCGCGAAATCTCCAGGGCCGCGGCCTCAGCTCGGTCGCCCTTCAAGCAATGGGTGATCTCGCCAGCCGGCATGGATTCACCGCCCTGATCGCTCCGGTCCGTCCGAGCTGGAAGGAGCGCTACCCACTCGTACCGATCGAGCGCTACGCCGCGTGGCGGCGACCCGACGGTTGGCTATTCGACCCTTGGATGCGGGTCCACGAACGGCTCGGCGCGACCATCCTGAAAACAGAGCCCCGCTCCCTGCGGATCACCGGCACCGTCGCCGACTGGGAGGAGTGGACTCAAATGACTTACCTCGAGAGCGGCTCTTACTGGTTCCCGGGCGGGCTCGCCACGGTAGCGATCGACCGCGGTGCAGACTCGGGACGGTACTGGGAGCCGAACGTGTGGATGCGGCACGCGGTCTGATCGCCGCCCGCCAGGCCGTCTTCCGCAGAGGGGTGGCACCACTCTGCGCCACCTGAACGGGTGCTCTCCCGCGTCGGCAGCCGGGCAAGTCCCGAAGGATTCCCGTGGGGACCTCTGAGGGGCCCGGCTGAGGCCCACCATGGCCTCCGGGCGGGGCAACCTAGATCCAACGTCGCACCCCGGCGCAATACCGCCGATAGCGATCCCCGAAGGCCTGCTCCAGTGAGGCCTCCTCCAGGGGAATGACAAACCAATTGACGTAGCCCACCGTGAGGGCGAGGAAGAGGAGCGGCCAAACCTGCGTCAGCAGCCCCTCTTCCCCGAGGTAGGCGAGCACCAGCCCCAGGTACATGGGGTTGCGGGTGAACCCAAACGGGCCCTTGGTGACCAGCCGGGTGGAGGCGTCACCCGGCGTCGTTGTGGTCCTTTCTCCTCTGCGAAAGAGGACGAGGCTCCACCCGGCGATCGCTGCTCCCGAGATGAACAGCGCCGCTCCCCCGATCTGCGCGGCGATCCGTAGGCTCGATCCGGCGTCGAGGGGAGCCAAGATCTGCAGGCAGACGCCCATCAGGTACGCCATGAGGAACACCCACGGCACAGGCATGTGGAGGAAGGGGCGCCGCCGCGCCGCGGCGTCCTGGTGGCTCTGAGGTGGTGTCGCCATTTCTCCCGAAGCTGAGCGCGTGAAGGGTTGCCGCCTGTCCAGCTGGCTCGGAGGGACGGGGGCATCATCGCTCGCGGAGGTTGCGCAGGGATGCACTTTCGCAGGGCTCCCCCAGCCGCCGGGTCTGCCCCAACCTCGGGCTGGCTTGGGGTCACCCCCATCGCTGACCGCGGGGCTGACGTAGGGAGCAGCTCCAGCCAGGGCACGCCTGGGCGCCGCAGAGCTTGACCCGGCAAACGACCGGACTCATGGCCATCGGGACGGGTGCGAGCGGACGGCGACCGGGCCAGTTCGATCTCACTCTGGACGCCTGGGGCGGTGGCTTGACTCCTTCGTCTGCAGTTGGAAACCCTTGGGGCGGCAACGCTCTCGGGGGTTAGAATCTCTCCCGCCGCGGCCTCAGGATCAACCCCAAGCAGGCCCCGACCCTACCAGGGGCCGCGATCGCCGACCCAGCCGCCCTTCTGGCCAAGAATTCCTGCCCGGCCGGCAGGGCACAGTCCGAGGGCTGCGGGCTCGCGCAGACGATTCATCCTTGGGTCACCATCCCGGCGGCCATCGGGCTGCGACTAGGGGCGCTGCCGTCACCACGATTGCCAGCAGCGGGCGGGTAGGCACGGATGACGGGCTGGGGACCTGCCCACCGAACTCGACGGAGCGCCCGCCAAGTCACCATGACGGGAA
>JBEKRL010000053.1:0-12733 GCA_049518775.1 Candidatus Dormibacteria bacterium | reverse complement strand
CCGTGCTCACCCTGCTGATGCTGCCCCTTCGGGCCCATCTCGGCGCTGCGACCAGCGGACTCGTCCTGGTGATCCCGGTGGTCTGCGCCGTCTCCCTGGGGGGCTGGGTCGCAGGGCTCGCCGCCGTCGCCATCGGGTTTCTCGCCTACGACTTCTTCTTCATCCGTCCTTACATGACGCTGGCCGTCTCCTCGGGCCGGGACTGGATCACCCTCGGGGTCTACCTGGCGGTGATGCTCGTGGTGGCCCGGGTGGTGTTCGATCTGCAGCAGACCAGACTCCAGGCTCGGCGCCAGACGGAGGACACTCGTCAGCTCCTGGAGGTCTCCGATCTCCTCATCGGTGACAAGCCCCTGGACCAGCTGCTCGCCTCGATTGTGGACACACTCCAGCGCCAGTTCCGGCTCACCTCGGCGGCGGTGCTCTTGCCCAGCGGCGACCGGCTCGCGGTGGCGGCGCTGGCGGGTCAGCCGCTCCCAGCCGAGACCGCGAGCGATGACCAGACCGTGGTTGCCCCCGCCTCCAGGATGGCCCTGGCCGGCCGTTCCGGATTACGGACCCTACCGCTGACCACGGCGGAGCGCTCGATCGGAGTTCTGCTCCTGTCCGGCCCGGCGCTGCTTCCCTCCGAGCAACGCCTTCTGACCACCTACGCCAACCATGCCGCCCTCGCGGTCGAGCGGGCCCAGCTGCGGGAGGAGGCCCTGCGCAGCAAGGTGCTAGCCGAGGTGGACTCCTGGCGCCGCGCGCTCCTGGGCTCAGTGGCGCATGATCTCCGCACCCCGCTGGCCTCGATCAAAGTCGCCCTCTCGGACCTGGGGGACAGCTCGATAACCCTCTCGTCCTGCGATCGTCAGGAGCTGCTGGCGACAGCCGAGGAGGAGACCGATCGCCTCACCCGACTGGTGAAGAACCTCCTCGACATGTATCGCATCGAGGCCGGAACCAAGCGACTGGTCCTGGAGACGGTCCCGGTCACGGAACTGGTGGACGAGGCAGTCGGGGCGATGCAGGGCCGCCTCGACGACCTTCCCCTCACCGTTGAGGTCGAGAGCTCCCTGCGGGTGCTGGTGGATCGGGCCCTCATCGTCCGGGTGCTGGTCAACCTGCTTGAGAACGCGGTGCGACACACCCCCAAGGGAACCCCGGTCACCATCCGCGGCCGCCGTGCGGACGCCTGGGCCCAGCTACAGGTCCTCGACCAGGGCCCCGGGCTGGCACCCGGGCGCCTGGCAAGTCTGTTTGGAGGGACACCTGAGGCCCGCCGCCTAGGCGGGACCGCGGAACAGGGCGGTGTCGGCCTGGCGATCTGCCAGGCCTTCGTGTCCGCCAACGGCGGACGCATCAGCGCCCATTCCGGCCCGCACGGAGGTCTCCAACTCGACCTGCTCCTCCGGCCCGCCTAGAGTCGTCGCGGAAGCATGCCCAGTCTGCTGCTGATCGACGATGAGCCGGCGATCGTTCGCGCCCTCAGCATCGGCCTGCGGGCTCGCGGCTACGAGCTCCATTCGGCCGAGAACGGAACCGAGGGGCTGGCGGCGGCGGCGCTGCACCGCCCCGAGGTGGTGGTGCTCGACCTCCAACTTCCGGACATGGATGGCATCGAGGTGTGCCGCCAGCTCCGAGGCTGGACTGAGGTTCCCATCTTGATCCTCTCCGCTCACGGGGAGGAGGACCGCAAGGTCGCTGCGCTCGACGCCGGCGCTGACGACTTCATCACCAAACCCTTCGGCATGGCTGAGTTGGAGGCTCGGATCCGAGTGGCTCTGCGTCACCACCACGAGCAGCGCGGCGGCCCAGAGCTTACCGTTGGACCGCTCGTCATGGACCTGGCCGCCCACACGGCCACGATGGCGGGCAACCGGGTCCGGCTGACCGCCACCGAATACGAGATGCTGGCCTACCTGGCACGCAACGCGGGCCGGGTGGTGACCCGGGAGCTGCTGCTCGCCCAGGTCTGGGGGGGCCGCTACGGCGCTGACGCACACTATCTGCGCGTCTATGCCAATCGCATCCGGCGCAAGCTGGGCGTCCACCACGAAGAGTTCCTGGTGACTCATCCGGGCATCGGCTACGAGCTGCGCCCCCCGCCCCCTGATCCGCGCGGTATCAGCCCCCGGAGCTGCTCCGCCGGACCAGCTTCGCCAACGCCTCGTTGAGTTCGAGGACGTTGACGGTCGGCGCTCCCAGGAAGCCCAGGTAGGGGCCCTGCTCCTCTTCGATCACCAGGCGCCTCACGGCCGCAGGGGTCAGGCCGCGAGCCCTGGCCACCGAGTCGACCTGAACCAGCGCCGCGGCCGGGGAGATGTCGGGGTCGATCCCGCTGCCCGAGGTGGTGACCAGGTTCGCGGGTGGATTCTTGACGCCGAGCGCCGCCTCGGCCTTGATGGCCGCCAATACGGCGGCCGCCAGCGCCTTGGAGGTCGGCCCCAGGTTGGTCGGTCCCGTCGCCATCGGGTCCTCGGCATCGGGCCGACCGTGGAACCAGCCCGCTCCCTTCCAGGTCTGGCCGACCAGGGTGGAGCCGTTGACCGTCAGCGACCCGTTGGCCTCGGCTGGGAACCACCACTGGGAGAGGCCGGTCGTCACCAGCGGGTAGATGATGCCGAGGATCACGGTCAAGATCACGATGGCGACGACGGAGCGGCGCAGGTGCAGCAACATCACACAATCCTCAGCGCGGTCAGGGCCATGTCGATCAGCTTGATGAAGATGAAGGGGGCGATGACCCCGCCAACCCCGTAGATGAGCAGGTTGCGCCGGAGCAGTGCCGAAGCGGATGACGGCCGGTAGCGGACCCCGCGCAGCGCCAACGGGATCAGGGCCACGATGATCAGGGCGTTGAAGATCACGGCCGAGAGCACGGCCGAGTGGGGGCTGTGCAGCTTCAGGATGTTCAGCGCCTTGAGCTGCGGGTAGGTCGCCACGAAGAGGGCCGGGATGATGGCGAAGTACTTGGCCACGTCGTTGGCGATGGAGAACGTGGTCAACGCCCCCCGGGTGATCAGCAACTGCTTCCCGATCTCCACCACCTCGATCAACTTGGTGGGATTGGAGTCGAGGTCGACCATGTTGCCGGCCTCCTTGGCAGCCATGGTCCCGGTGTTCATCGCCACGCCAACGTCGGCCTGGGCCAGGGCGGGAGCGTCGTTGGTGCCATCTCCGGCCATGGCGACCAGCCGGCCACCCTCCTGCTCTTGGCGGATCAGAGCCATCTTGGCCTCGGGTGTGGCCTCGGCGAGAAAGTCGTCAACTCCGGCTTCTGCGGCGATGGTGGCCGCAGTGAGCGGATTGTCACCGGTGACCATCACGGTCCGAATCCCCATCGCCCGCAGTTCGTCGAACCGGGCCCGGATGCCCGACTTGACCACGTCCCGCAGCTCCACCACGCCCAGAACACGAGGGCCCTCAGCCACCACCAGCGGCGTCGAGCCCGCCCGCGCCACTCGCTCCACGATAGGTCCCAGCTCATCTGGGACCGCCCCCCCTTGATCCCTGACCCAGTTCCTGACCGCCTCGCCGGCTCCCTTGCGGATCTGGCGGCCGTCGATGTCAAGACCAGACATGCGGGTCGTGGCACTGAAGGGAATGATCTGGCACTTCGGGCCCAGCTCCCGGCCGCGAATTCCAAAACGCTCCTTGGCCAAGATCACGATCGACCGGCCCTCGGGGGTGTCGTCGGCGAGTGACGCTAGCTGAGCCGCGTCAGCCAGGTCGCGCTCGGAGACCCCTCCGATCCCAACGAACGCGGACGCCATCCGATTGCCCAAGGTGATGGTCCCGGTCTTGTCCAGCAGCAGGGTGCTGACGTCACCGGCAGCCTCCACCGCCCGACCGCTCATGGCCAGAACGTTGCGCTGGACCAGGCGGTCCATGCCCGCGATGCCAATGGCCGAGAGCAGAGCCCCAATGGTGGTGGGGATGAGACAGACCAGCAGGGCCACCAGAATGATCACCGAGACTTGGCCGTGGGCATAGCCGGCAAAGGGCTCGAGGACCACGCAGACCGGGACAAAGATGATGGTCAGAGCCGCCAGCAGGATGGTCAGGGCCAGCTCGTTGGGAGTCTTCTGCCGGTCGGCACCCTCGACCAGCTGGATCATCCGATCCAGGAACGTGTGCCCCGCTTCGGCGGTGATCCGGACCACGATCCGGTCCGAGAGCACCTTGGTGCCGCCGGTGACTGCGGAGCGGTCACCGCCACTCTCCCTGATCACCGGGGCTGACTCGCCTGTGATGGCCGACTCGTCGATCGAGGCCACCCCTTCGATGACCTCGCCATCGGAGGGGATGATGTCGTTGGCCTCGCAGACCACCCGGTCGCCACGGACCAGGGCGGCCGAGGCCACGCTCTCCTCGGAACCGTCCTCGCGGAGACGCCGTGCCATGGTGTCAGCACGCATGCGACGGAGGGCGTCCGACTGGGCTCGGCCTCTTCCCTCAGCGGTCGCCTCGGCGAAATTCGCGAACAGCAGCGTGACGAACAGCGTGACCGTGACCGCCCAAGCGAAGACCGAGGGATGGTAGATCGACTCCACCAGCGTGACCACGGTGCCTATGAAGACCACGAACATGACCGGGTTCTTGATCTCCACCCGCGGGTCGAGCTTGATGAAGGAGTCAACGATCGCGCGGATCAGGATCTCCCGGCTCATCCAGGGCCGGCGACGGCGACCCCCGGCCGAAGCGCCAACCGGCGGCACCGACCCCCCATCTGGGCCGGTGGGCTGGCCGCCGAGCAGGTCGTTCTCCGTGCTCCCCATCAGAAGAGCACTCCGTGCCGGACCAGGGCTTCCGCGATCGGCCCCAGGGAGATCGCCGGCAGGAAGGTCAGGCCGCCGACTATGATCACCGTCCCGATCAGCAGCGCCACGAAGATCGGCGTGTCAGACCGCATCGTCCCCGCCGTGTCCGGGACGTACGCCTTAGCCGCGAGCGAGCCGCCGAGGGCCAGCACCGGGATCATGATTCCGAGACGCCCCAGGACCATCGCGGCGGCGCCGGTCAGGTTGTAGAAGGTAGTGTTCCCATCCAGTCCGGCAAAGGCGGAGCCGTTGTTGTTGCTTTGCGACACGTAGGCGTAGAGAATCTCCGAGAATCCGTGAGGGCCGTGGTTGAACACCGAACTCAATCCGGCCGGGACGGCGACCGCAAGCGCGGTGAACGCCAGCACCGTGATGGGCATCATCAGCACCCCGATCGACGCCAGCTTCACCTCCCGCGATTGGATCTTCTTGCCCAGATACTCGGGCGTCCGCCCCACCATCAGCCCCCCGAGGAACACGGCGATGATTGCGAACAGCAGCATGGTGTAGAGCCCGCTCCCAGTTCCACCCGGCGACACCTCTCCCAGCATCATGCCGGTCAGCAAGCCGGCCCCACCGAGGGCGGTGTACGAATCATTGGACCCGTCCACGGAGCCGGTGGAAGTTACGGTAGACGCGAGGTCGAAGAGGTCCGACGCCGCCGGCCCGAAGCGGGTCTCCTTTCCCTCTATATTGCCGCCGGCTTGCTGCTGGGCCGTCAGACCCCCAGCGGTCAGGGCCGGATTGGTTCCGGTCTCGGCGGGCAAGCTGATCGCAATAACGCCCGCGAAGAGGACGATCATGGCCACCAGGAGCGCCACCCCCTGGCGGATGTTGCCCACCATCTTGCCGAAGGTGTAGGTGAGAGCGAAGGGGATGGCCAGCAGCAGCGCGATCTCCAGCAGATTGGTGAGCGCGGTGGGGTTCTCGAAGGGGTCGGCGCTGTTGGCATTGAAGAACCCTCCCCCATTGGTCCCCAACTCCTTGATCACCGACATGGAGGCGACGGGTCCCAGGGCGATCGTCTGCGACAGGCTGTTGAGGATGTCGTGGATGTGCGCGGGACCACCGAGGGTCTCGACCGCCCCCTGGGAGACGAAAACCAGGGTCATCACCGCGGCGATCGGAAGCAGAATGTACAGGCTGCCCCGGATCAGGTCCACCCAGAAGTTCCCGACGGTGGGTGACCCTCGGCGCACGAAGCCCCGAACCAGAACAACTGCGATCTGAATTCCCACGGCCGCACTGACGAACTGCTGGACCGTCAGAGCTCCCATCTGGGTGAAGTACGACATCGTCGATTCGCCGACATAGTTCTGCCAGTTGGTGTTGGTCATGAAGGAGACCGCCGTGTTCAGCGCCAGGAAGGGGGACACCCCGGTGAGGTGCTGCGGGTTCAGCGGCAGCGACCCCTGCAGCCGCTGGATCGCGTAGACGGCGAGAACGCAGACCGCTGAGAACACCACCGTGGCCCCGGCATAGCGCTTCCAGGTCTGCTCGATCTCGGGATCGACGGCGAGGGCGCGGTAGATCGGCCGCTCCAACCAGGCCAGCCACTGGCTCTTCCCGGTGTAGACGTCGGCCATGTACGCGCCCAGGAACCGCCACGCCAGCGCCAGGATGGCCACCAGGGCCAGTACCGTCAGCCAGAAGCCCATCAGAACCGCTCGGGCCGGATCAGAGCGTAGACCAAGTAGACGAAGGTGGCGGTGGAGAGGATCAGCAGGAGGATGTCCAAGATGCTCATCAGATCCTGTCCATGGCCTCCACCATCAGATAGAGGAGCCCGGCGCCGACGATGACCATCACGATTACCAACAGATCGAGCACGGCTGCAGGCTAGCGCGACCGCCGTCAACAGGACGTCAACAGGGCTGCAGTCCCCGTCAAGTGTTCGTCAATTCCTCATCTTCCGATCTCAGAGGGGCGAGCAGGCGGAGAGCGGTCGGTCTACCATCACGCTGGTAATGGCGTCGAGTTACTCGGAGCTCGAGTAGATGCCCGGGGAGGTAAAGGGGGCGGGCCCCGGGGGAGCTGAGATCGGTGTCCCCCGGGACATCCAGACCGTCTTCGAATTCCTCTTGGACGGCTGCAACGCGCCGCTCTGGCAGCCCTGGGTGGCAACCTCCAAATTGGCCGCCTATAGCGGTGGGGTGGGCGCAACCTACGCCGAGGCCTGGAGGGCCTCGCCGATGCGGCGGCGCCGGGGCGGGTCGCGGGTCGCCCACTGCCACCGACCGGTGCTGCTGGTGATCGAGTCGACCACCCTTCCCGGTCCACCGTCGGCTCGCTTTCGGCTCATTCCGGTCTCCCCGGTGATGACCCAGGTTCAGCTCACCGTCGCGGTGCCGCCGGCCGGACCAAGGACGGTTGATCGGACAGCTGCCCTCCTCTGGGCGGAGCTGATGCTGGCCAGCCTGCCCGCCGTCCGCTCCAACCTGGAGCGAGCCACCGCCTAGCCCGAAGTTCGGGAAACAGCTGAACTCAGCGCGGGCTGGGGGGAACCGCACCGATTCTGGCTACGCTGCCCCAGAGCATCGTCAGCATGCTTCCATGGGCGCGGACTTTGCAACTTCCTCTGACTGCATTCCAGACGATCATGGAACCCGGATCGAAGTCAACCGGTGACCGGACTTCAGCCTAGGCCTCGCTCCTCAGTCGACTTCCAGCGCCGCGAAGGGCCGACCCGGTCCGGGAGGTGACGCGCATCCCGCCCAGCCCGCTGAGCAAGGTCGGCAGCACCGCCCAGGGCGGGTCCTCGCGTCGGCTGCCCTCACGGTGCCACTGAGTCGGTTCCAGACCGGTGACATGTGAAGGGCCGGGGTGCCTCAGGCAGCGAGATGGGGCCCTGCCACTCCTCCGGACAGCCCTCACAGGACGCAGCCGGTGCCGATAAGACCCTGGCGGCCAGGGGACCCATGGCCTTCCCGCCAGGCTCAGCCCCCGAGGTAGGACATCTCAACCTTGGGCAGAGCAGAGCTGTCCTCGGACAGGCCCGAGCGGAGCTCCGAGTAGCGATCGACGCGCCCCGACCACACCCGCCGCAGCTCCGCCATCAGCTGGTCCCTGCTGGCACCGGCTCGGAGCAGGCTGCGCAGGTCGTGCCCCTGACGCGCGAACAGACATGTGTAAAGCCGACCGTCCGTGGCCAGCCGGAGCCGAGAGCAGCTGGCGCAGAAGGGAGCGCTGACCGAGCTGATGACCCCGATCTCGCCCGCCCCGTCCAGGTAGGCGAAACGCTCGGCGACGCCACCGGGATGGTCGGCATCGAGCCTTCGCAACGGCCAGCTCCTCCCGATGAGCTCCAGGACCTCGGAGCTTGGGACCACCTCCGCCATCCTCCAGCCGTGACCCTCCCCGACGTCCATGTACTCGATGAGGCGGAGGGTGTGGCCATGGCTGCGGGCAAAGTCGGCTAGGTCCAGGATCCCATCCTCGTTGAGCCCGCGCCGGATGACCGCGTTGAGCTTCAGCGGGCCCAGCCCGGCGGCCGCCGCAGCCGCGATCCCCTCCAGGACCGGCTCGATCGGCAATCCGACTCCATTCATCAGTCGGAAGACCTGCGGGTCGACCGAGTCCAGGCTGACCGTGACCCGCCGGAGTCCGGCCTGGGCCAGACCCTCCGCGTGCTCAGCCAGGAGCATGCCATTGGTGATCATGGCCAGGTCGGTGATGCCCGGCACGGCCGCCAGCATCCCGATCAGGGATCCTAGCTCTGGGCGGAGGAGCGGCTCACCCCCGGTGATCCGGACCTTGGTGACCCCCAGCGGCGAGGCGGCCTTGACCACCTGAACGATCTCCTCGAAGGTCAGGATCTCCGATCGGGGTAGGAAGCGAAAGCCGGGCCCAAATTTCGGCATCGGCATGCAGTACCGGCAGCGGAAGTTGCACCGGTCAGTGACCGAGACACGGAGATCACTGAGGGGCCTTCGGAGCAGGTCCTGGACACCTACCACGCCCGGGATCGTACCCCGGAGGGCGAAGGGGTGGCCGCCGGGGAGGCGACGGCCAGCCCACCGACCCCGGCTAGTGCGCGACCGCGGCCCGTAGCGACTCCCTGACCGAGCCCAGGGTGCTCATCACTGCCGTGGGCTCGTACCCGCAGTGGGCCATGCAGTTGGCGCACTTGGGGTTGCGGCCCCGGCCGTATTGCTCCCACTCGGTGGTCTCGAGGAGCTCCTTGTAGGAGCCGACATAGCCGTCCGAGAGCAGGTAGCAGGGTCGCTGCCACCCCAAGACCGAGTAGCAGGGGATCCCCCAGGCGGTGCAAGAGAAGTCCACCTTGCCCTCGAGGAAGTCGAGGAACAGAGGGGAGTGGTTGAGTCGCCAGTGCTTCCGCCGACCGTCGGCGAAGGCCTCTCGGAAGATCGCCCGGGTCCGCTCCACCCCCATGAAGTGCTCCTGGTCGGGCGCCTTCTCGTAGGCGTAGGCAGGGGAGATCTGCATGTTGTCGACCTGCAGGTCGTCATTGAGGAAATCCAGCACCTCCCGGACCGACCGGGCGTCGTCCTGGGTGAAGAAGGTGGTGTTGGTGGTGACCCGGAAGCCGCGCCGCTTGGCCTCCGTGATCGCCGCCACCGCCTTGTCGAAGACCCCATCCCGGCAGACCGACGCATCGTGGCGGTCCTTCAGCCCGTCCAGGTGGATGGACCAGGCGAAGTAGGGATGGGGCTTGAAGAGGTCGATCTTCCGGTCCATCAGGATGGCATTGCTGCAGAGATAGACGAACTTCTTGCGGTCCAGGAGGGCCTGAACGATCTTGTCGATGTCCTTGTGGACGAGAGGCTCGCCCCCGGCGATCGACACCACCGGGGCTCCACACTCTTCGACGGCGTCGATGCACTGCTGCACTGTCAGCCGCCTCCGGAGGATGTCGTCGGGATGCTGGATCTTGCCGCATCCAGCGCACTCCAGATTGCATTGGTAGAGCGGCTCCAACTGGAGGACCAGGGGGAACTTCTCCACGTGCCGGATCCGCTGGGACATCAGATAGGCCCCGACCTTGACCTTCTGTCGAAGGGGAATCGACATCGGCTACCTCTCACTCGCGGCCTGGCGGAATTTCGTTTAGGACTCTAAACCTTACGACGGTTGTAGAGTCAAACGATGAAGTCATATCCGCACTCCCACCAGACCGCCGCCCGGCCCCTCAAGATCGGTGAGGCCGCCGCTCTCACCGGGGTCACCCGGGGGCGGATCCGCCACTACCAGGACCAGGGATTGGTCCAGCCCAGCCGCAGCCTCACCGGCTACCGCCACTTCGACTCCGACGACCTGCTCCGCTTGCTCCAGATCGATCTCCTGCGCGGACTCGGCATGAGCCTGGAGGACATCCGCCGCTCCCTGCCGGGGCCGGCCCGGGGCGACTCCCTTCGAGCTACCCTGCAGCAGCACCGCGAGACCCTCCGGACGGAACGGGCTCGCCTGGACCGGCTCATGACAGCAATCGAACTCGCTCTGGAAGCGGACGAGGCCGATCCAGAGGCGGTGGTGGCCCTCCTCTCTTCAGCCAATTCCACCAAGAGGGACAGCCTGGGGATCTTCGGCAGGCTGAGCCGGCCCCTCTCCGAAGCAGCGGCGGCCGCCTACCAGGAACTTCTCGGCGGCGGATGGGGCCTCCCGGTTCCCTCCATCTTCGGCCGGATGCTGCTGCCCGCCCAGGTCAGCGAGCTGCTGGAGCAGGTCGCGGCCGCACCGGGCCACCCCGAGCTCTTCCGTCGCATTCGAATCCTGGCCGGGGGGATCCTGGAACTCTCCGCCGAGCCAGACCCGGATCCCGCCGCGCCGCATGAGCTGGCGAAGCGCTGGATCGACTCCCTCGAGGAGGACCCGTTGCCTGGGGACGTCCGGCTGGCGCTTGACAGGACGCTTCCGCGCATCCGTCAGCTCGACCTCCTCAACCAGGGCTTTCAGCTCTGGGCCGAGTCCATCTCGCCCTCCGCGGCGGAGTTCCTCCGCGATCTGGAGCACGAGGTCGGCGCCAGAGCTCTGGTGGTGCTGGGGGTGCTGATCGCCACGCCGTCCCGTCGCCGGCCCCGGCCACGGCCCCTGCCGAGGCCTGGTGCCCTATACCCCCCAGGGGTATACTGACCGCAGTCCTCGCGCCGGCGCCACTCTTGGTGGATGTGCACATATTCGATCTCGTCGGGTCAGGCCTCAGAGAGGCGCTGTCCATGTTCTGGGAGGCCCTTTGGGCCCTGGTCGTGGGCTTCTGGCTCTCCGGCATGACCCAGGCCTTCGTCTCCCGCCGCCAGATGCGCCGGCTTCTGGGGGGATCCGGTGTCCTGCCCCTCTTGCGGGCGACCGGCTTCGGGGCCGCGTCCTCGTCCTGCTCCTACGCGGCGGCGGCCATGACCAAGTCGCTGTTCACCGAGGGAGCCGGCTTCGTGACCGCGATGGCCTTCATGCTGGCCTCCACCAACCTCGTGATCGAGCTGGGCATTGTGGTCGCGGTGCTGATCGGCTGGCAGTTCGCCGCCGCCGAGTTGGTCGGTGGGCTGGTGATGATCGCGCTCTTCGCAGCGGTGGCCCACTTCGCTCTCCCCCGCTCCCTCATCGACGCGGCCCGGAGCCGTCTGGAGGCAGCCAAGGGTCCCGATGCCCATGGGGCCGAGGCAGCCAAGGAGTCCAGCTGGTCGGTCAAGCTGCGCTCTCCTCAGCTCTGGGGAACGGCCGCCCGCTACTGTCTCGCCGACCTCCGAATGCTCCGCAAGGAGCTCCTGGGCGGATTCCTGGCGGCCGGGTTCCTCGCCGCGCTCGTCCCCGACCAGGTGTGGAGAGCGGTGTTCGTCTCCGGGCACGGGCTCCCCTCCGCCATCGAGAACGCCGCCATCGGCCCGCTCATTGCCATGGCCAGCTTCGTCTGCTCAGTGGGCAACGTGCCCCTGGCAGCCGCCCTCTGGAAGGGGGGAATCAGCTTCGGCGGCGTGGCCAGCTTCATCTATGCGGACCTCATCACCTTCCCCCTGCTGCTGATCTACCGCAAGTACTACGGCGGCCGGCTGACCCTCCGGCTCCTGGGCAGCTTCTGGCTGGTGATGGCGTCGGCCGGCCTGGTCACGCAGTACCTCTTCCAGGCGCTCGATGCCATTCCCCGGACCAGGCCGCACCAGATCGCCTCCCACGCATTGGCCTGGAACTTCACCACCCTTCTCGACCTGACCGCGCTGCTGGCGCTGGCGGCAATCGTGTTCCTGGCCCTCCGCTTCGGGCGCAGCGGCACCGAGGATCGGCACGCCATCGACCCGGTGTGCGGCATGCAGGTGGAGCGAGCGCTCGCGCCGGCCCGCTTGGTCCACCAGGGGCAGGAGTTCCACTTCTGCTCGGACCAATGCCGAGACAGGTTCCTCGCCCATCCGGAGCGGCACCGGGCGCTGGGATCTCAGCCCACGAGCCCGGCAAACTGCCCCCCCCAGGCCGACCCCGTCTGCGGCATGATGGTCGACCCGGCCGACCCCGGCGCCAAGCTCGAGTATCCCGGAGGTACGGTCTACTTCTGCTGCCAGTCCTGCGCCGACCGGTACCTGTCCGCCGGCGACTCTGCCCTCCGAGGAGGCGGCGCCGGTGACTAGGCCGATCAAGGAGGGCGAGGCCGGTGCCCCACCCTTGCGGGCGGCCCCCTTCGGCAGGGTTGCGGGCCGGCGGGGCTCATACCAGGCAAGCAAGAAGGAGCTCCTGGTGCGTCTGCAACGGGTCTCGGGCCAGGTCGGGGGGATCGCCAAGATGGTGGACGAGGAGCGCTACTGTCCGGAGGTGCTGGTGCAGATCCGCTCGGTCACCGCAGCCCTCGACCAGATCGGCTACCTGCTGCTTCGTGACCACCTCTCCCACTGCGTCGCCGACGGGATCCGACGTGGCGAGGGCGATGCCTACCTGGACGAGGTGATTGAGGTCGTCCGGGGCTACGGCCGCCACTGAGGAGGCGCAGC
>JBEKRL010000052.1:0-13633 GCA_049518775.1 Candidatus Dormibacteria bacterium | reverse complement strand
CCAGTGACACGCCCTCGCGGTAGCTTGCGGTGTGCTTGCCGGTATGTGGCCGCTGGGGGCCGGTGAGCTCACCCTCCACTGGGGCCACGAACGGGCCCGCCTTGCGGCTGAACTGCGGACAGGCCCGGTGCCCGCGGCAACAGCAGCTGACGATGCGCGCGTCGCCGGTGCGGGGAGGACACTCCCGCTTGCTGAGCCCGACCTGGGTGCGGCGCCCATCAAGTAGACCCTGGCAGTGGACCACCGGGGCAGACGAGAACGTCCTGGTCGGGGCCTGGCCGATGAAGGCCACCGGCTGATCGCTCCCGGCGGCGGCTCGGTGCCGGCCGGTTTTCGTTCCTCGGTCCCGAGAGCGGATCGGGACGCCTTACCCCCGGGTGCCAGACCACGGCGCTCAGGGACCTGAGCTCGATCTCCGTGCAGCCGCTCACCGGCGGCTGATCCCTGGCCGGCCACCGAAGTGGACGGCGGGAGTGGCGCTACAGTGGACACCATGGAGGTAGGGGACCTGGTCAGTGACTTCCAGCTTCCGGACGAGTCCGGGACGCCCCGGCGGCTCTCGGAGTTCCTCGCCGCGGGGCCGGTCATACTCTACTTCTACCCTGCAGCCATGAGCGCGGGCTGCACCGCGGAGAGCTGCCACTTCCGCGACCTGGCCGGAGAGTTCGCGGCCCTGGGCGCCCAGAGGCTCGGGATCAGCGCCGACGCCGTGACCAAGCAGCACCAGTTTGCCGAGCGCCACTCCCTGGGCTTTCCGCTCCTGTCCGACGAAGGCGGGGCGGTGGCCCGGCAGTTCGGGGTGAAGCGCCGGTTCGGTCCCATTCCGGTGAAGAGGTGGACGTTCGTGCTTGACACAGATGCACGGGTGCTCGAGGTGATCAAGAGCGAGACCAGCATGACCCGCCACGCCGACCGGGCCCTCGAGGTGCTCAGCAAGCGCGCACTGCGCTGAGCCCGGGCTCGGGGAAACCGACCCGCTCGTCGAGCCCTGCCGGGGGCGAAGCTGGCCCCACGCGGGTCGGTGATCCGGAACCCTTCAGCCCGGACGCAGGCCTGCGAAGAGATCGTCCTCAGGCACAGGGGAACCGGTGCGATCAATCGCTCGGATGTAGTACTCCTGCCCCAGCACGAGGGGAGCCACCTGGTCAGGAAGCCCGGCGAAGAAAGCGTTGTCCATCTGGCTCGCGTGGGCCCGGATCGCCGCCAGCTTGGCGGGCACGTCCAGAAGGACATCGATGACTGTGGTGATTAGCTCGTCGGGTACCCCAAAGGGTGGGTTGTCCGGATCGAACTCGATCTCCCCGAGATCCCAAGGATCGATCCCGGCCTGCTTCATCTGAGTGAGTACCCGGCGGGCTAGGGACTTGGGGAAGACCGTGTAGTAGAGCTTGCTGGGAATCCCGGTCCTGATCGTGGCGCCTTGGGCGACCTGGTGGGTCCGGATGTGATCGGGGTGCCCGTACCCTCCGTCTTGGTCATAGGTGACGACCACCTGGGGACGGTAGCGTTCGATCAACTCAGCGAGTCGACCCACCTCCTGCTCGAGGTCCGAGCCGGCGAAGGACCCTTCCGCGGCGGACCTGTCCCAATCCGCCATCCCCGAGTCCCGGTAGCCCAGCAGTTCAAGATGCTCCACTCCAAGTTCCCGGCAAGCCCTCTCCAGTTCCGCTCTGCGCACCACCCGCACCGACCCGGGATCATGACCTGGTTGGTCCGGTTTGAGTCCCCCCGGGCCATCCCCGAGCTCTCCACCGGTGCATGTGACCAGGACGGTTCTGATCCCCTCCGCGGCATACTTGTGGAGGATGCCTCCGGTCGAGGCGGCCTCATCGTCGGGGTGGGCGTGGACTGCCATCAGGGTCAGGGGATCCTCTGCCATCCCCGCAGTCTCCCTCAGAAGGGCCGGGCAGCACCGAGTTCGAACTCGACCTGGCGGTTACCGACAGGCGCCGGCCCGACGGTCGGGTTTGTGCTTGACCATTGACGCTCAGGTTGGGCCGCGGTGGGGGAGGTCATGGGTTGTCTGCGGGTCCTCCGATGACGCCCGGTACACCGCTTGCGGCTGGGCCACCTCAAAGGCGCCGCCTGGCCCATACGGTCCGAATCCAAACTCGCCAGCAGCTCAGCTCGGGGCGGCGGCTCTCTGTCAGCCCTTTGCGCTGCGACCCGATCAGGGGAGCAGGACCCGAGCCTGTGATCGAACTGAGCGCTCCGTGGGGACCGCAGTTCGTCGTGGCGAAGGGTTTTGGTAGGCTCCTCCGGTGCCGCGGATCCTGATCGTCGCGACCGACGTCGTGGCCACGCGGATGGCCGGACCTGGCATTCGTTGCTTTGAACTGGCCAGACAGCTCCAACAGGCTGGCCACCAGGTAACGCTGACGGCGGGTGGAAGGGCCGACTTTGAGACGCCGGCCATGGTGTTGGTCCCTCAGCCGACCCCGGTCCAGATGGATGCCCTCGCCAGACGGCAAGATGCGATCCTGGTGCAGGGGTTCGCGTTGCGGGCCTTCCCATCGCTCCGGACTGTGAATGTGCCGCTGATCGTGGACCTCTACGATCCCTTCCCATTGTCGCTGCTCGAGCAGGAGAAGCACCGGCCTGATCGAGAGCGTCAGGCGCACAGTCTGGAGGTCCAGGGGATCCTGGATGAAATGCTTTCGTGTGGTGACTTCTTCCTCTGTGCCAGCGAGAGGCAGCGTGACCTCTGGATCGGCGCTCTGGTGGCGGCCGGGCGGGTGAACCCCCGCACCTGGTCGGCCGATGACTCGTTGCGCCATCTGATTGACGTGGTTCCCTTCGGCCTACCTGACGTGCCCCCTCAGGCCAGCGGGAAAAGGCCCCCAGGGTTCCCTGGGGGAGTGTCGGCGGGCGACTTGGTCGTGATTTGGGGAGGCGGAATCTACAACTGGTTCGATCCGCTCACTCTGATCCGAGCTGTCTCCCAGATCGCTCCCCGGCAACCGCGCCTGAAGCTGGTCTTCATGTCCACCGATCATCCGAATCCGGGAGTCCCCGCCCAGATGTGGATGCCTCAGCGTGCACGGCAACTGGCCGTCGACCTGGGCCTTGAGGGGCGGCAGGTGTTCTTCAACCAGGAGTGGGTTCCCTACCAGCGCCGCGCCGACTGGCTGATGGCTGCGGACTGCGGTGTCTCCACCCATTTCAATCACGCCGAGACCCGCTACTCATTCAGGACCCGGATTCTGGACTACCTCTGGGCTGGCCTGCCGATCATTGCCACAGAGGGGGACGTTCTGGCCGATCTGGTCCACGCGAGAAGGCTGGGCTGGACAGTACCGGCGGAGGAGGTCGACCCGCTGGCTCAAGCCCTGGAGGAGATGGTCACCGGGGAAGCGGAGCGCCAGTCCACGAGTGACCGGGTGCGGGCCACCGCCGCCGAGATGACCTGGGGCCGCGCCGCTCAGCCCTTACTGCGGTTCTGCGGGGAGCTCCAGCTGGCCGCGGACAGTCCCCGGGACCGCCTCCGGCGAACCGGTCCGCCGTCTGCCACCCGTCTCCGGGTGCAGCGCCCTGAGCGGCTGGTCCGGGCGGGTCTGGCAAGCGTGCAACAGCAAGGACTGGCGGCGACGAGCCGCCGGGTCAGGGACTGGTGGCGACGACGCCGGATGCCCTAGTCAGGCCGGCACGGGCGCGGTGGTGCTGCACGCCACGGGTGGCCCGGTTCGCGACGCCTGGGAGCCAGCGCGCTCTGAGATGCACGCCACTCTTCGGCCAGGATCCCACGCGTGGACCGGCGGCTTGATCTCGATCGACGCACCGGAGTCGGTCCAGCCCCTCACCGGCCGGGCGGCACGGCACACAGCGGCGGCCCGGTCCGCAGCCGGTGCCCTTGTCCCAAGTGGTACTCAGGTGGGCGCGGCGTCTGAGCTCTTCCGAGACTTCTCGATCGCCCGGCGACTGGGCGATGGCTCCTCAGTCACGAGCCGCTTCCATTGCGCCCAGCAGCCACTCGAAGCCCGGGCCGAGCGCAATTCCACTCTCGCGGACCAGCTCCGCCATCCGGGCAGGGTCTCGGCCGAAGCCTGAGTCCGCCGCGCTGCGGATCCGAAGCAGGGCCCGCTCCAACTGGGGGTCGGGGGCGACGGCGAAGAGACGACTCATGACTGACACCAGAGCCGCCACGCTTGGCTCCGGAGAGTATGTGTCGACATCGAAGAAGGAGCGCTCCAGGTGGCGGGAGAGGAACTCCTTGTCGGGGCGGCGGCGGCGGCACTGCACACCGCGGCGTGACCTGACCATCGCGGGTAGACCGGCCCAGGCTTCCACTATCGCCCGGGCCGAGGCCGTTGCCTGGCGCAGCGCCAGCACCCGCTCCAGATTGGCTGCGCTGCGACGAACCAGCACTCTGATTGCGGAGCGAGATTCCAAGTTCTTGACTGCGGTCCAGATCAGGTTACGCTGGACCAAGCGAGCCTTGAAGCCGCCACCGAGATGCCGGGTGGTGGCGGAGTGGAAATGGAAGACCCGGGCGGTGGGCACAGACCAGAAGCGCTCACCCAGCACCTGTGCCCGCAGCGACCAATCGACGTCCTCATAGAACATGAAGTAGCGGTCGTCCAGCTGGCCGACCCTGGTCGGCGTGAACATCTCCCGACGCACCAGGGCAGCGGCGAAGCACAGGCCGCCCACTGGCTCCTCGAGGTCGTACTGGCCGATATCCGCCTGCCCCAGCCCACGCTGGGTCGCGGAACCGTCCGCATGAAGGGAAAGCCCCACTGAGTCGATGACGACGCCGGGATCTGCCAGCAGCACTTTGGGGGCCAGGCCGGCCGCCGCGGGAAGGCGGCGAGCCGCCTCCACCAGGAGATGCACGGTACTCGTCTCCACCCTCGCGTCCGGATTGAGCAGAAGAACCAGCTCTCCCCGACTGAGCTGGATGCCCACATTGGTGGCGCCAGCGTAGCCCAGGTTGGTCTCCTGCTTTGAGAACGCAACCTCGAGTCCTGCACCACCGGCCGCCCCAAGTTCCCTCTCGACCAGTGCCTGGGCGTCGTGATGCCGCGATCCGTTGTCGACCACGACGAGTTGCAGCGGGCGGTAGGAGGACCCGATGACTGATGCGACGCACTGCCGTAGGAGCGTCGGCTCCGGCTCGTAGGTGACGATCAGGATGCTGACCAGCGGCCAGTCCGATCCTGCTTGGCTCCCCTCCAACACGGAACTCAGCCCCCCACGGGAACCGGGTTACAAGTTCCCATCAGGGCCGCGCGGAGTGGCCCGAGGTGGGCCGACACCGGGTGCTGATCACAACAAGAGCCGTGGCCAGTTCGGGCAGCCTCTGGGCACCCGACTCCTCACCGCCAGGAGGCCGATCCAGACCGCGACTCCATCTGGAGTTCGCTGCGGGGTAGGCCCGGTGGCCCAGCTCTCCCGCTCGTGAGGCCGTGCGGTCCCTCAGCCCGCCGCTGTCGGCGTGGCTGCCGCAGCCCCCATCCCGAACGTGCCCTTGCGGGGCTGGCACTGGCATGTGCGCCGCGATCGGGACCAGGTGCCGAGGTAGGATCGCCGACTGCCGAAGTGAGGCACTGTGCGTAGGCCAGCGCACCCTGGCGGATCGGGTGCCCGTCGACGGGCCTGCGACACCCAAGAGGGGATCAGGATCATGCGCTCGGCCATCTTGGTGAGGCGGCGCAGCCCCCTTGTCCGACGCCCAAGCTCTCGCTGGGGCCCTTCTCCAGGAAGTCAAAGGCCGAATGAGTCTCCCCTGTTCGGACGCGTCCCTCTAAGCCGGCACTGGGGGTGGATCGCGGGACTCACCCAGGGTCCTGGCCACCGGCGTAGTGTACCCAGCCAAACTGCACGAGCCCACGAGCCGGTGATCACCTTGTCGGAGCAGGCTCCTGACCGTCGAGAGTTGCGGCGTGGTAGTCGTGGGGACGCCGTGGCAAGTGACTGCCTCTCAGCTTGGCCGGCCACGATGGTGGACTCGGCCTGGGTCTCTGCGCCACAATCGACTGTGACCGCCACCGACCGGTCCCCTGACCTCCCAGGCACCGCGACGGGCTCGGCTTCGAGACGGGCATCCATCATGGCAGCGTTCTGGCTCTGGGCATTCCCGGGACTACGGCTAGCGTCGAGGGTGGGCTCACAGTGCGGGCGCGGTGGGCCTCCGGGGAAAGCTGGCCCATGCCCAGGTGGCACGAACCTCCCGGCCGCCTAGGCCTCGGCTCTCAAGGCGGCGGCGGAGCCACCTGCCATCCGGTCGGCGGCCACGATCCGATGATCGCGCAGCGGCTCGACCCCGCCACTCGCGCCCACCGCGGAAGACCTTTCCCCCTTGTGGTCCCAGGGGGTTGAGGCCCTGCCAGGTTGTCGAACGCCCGTGCCACGGCCACCAGGCAAGTCGTCCCGTGCCAACTCCGCAGCCCCCGTGTCCATTGGGAACGCGTCCCAGCCAAAGGGCGCAGGTGCCGAATCGGCCTCGATGAGCATTCCTACGGAGATCCTATCTGCCGCGCGTAGGCCTGCAGCGCGGCTGGCATGGGGCCGGCAATCTCCTCGAGCCGCCCCAACACCTCGGTCGGGTTCAGCTTGAGATCGAACTCCAACATGAGGTCGAGATAGCGGTATGCGCGTGACCAGCGCTCGTCTCCGCCAACGGCGTAGAGCCTACCCAGGCTGTCTCGGACCGCCTCCCACCTGTACAGGGGACGCCACAACTCCAAATCGAGCGCTGGCCTTGTCGGCTGCGCGTTGGCTAGATCGGAATCCCTCCGCCGGCGTCGGCTCTGCACAATTCGGCGCTCGGGCCGCATGGACGCCAGTGCCAAGGTCGCCTCGGCGAGGACTCTTGCCGTGGTGAAAGGCCGCTCGCCCTTGACCATCTTGCGCAGATGAGCGCTGGTGCGTTGGAAGAGGAATCGCACCAAGTGACGAGTTTCGAAGTTCTTGATCGCCGTGTAGTAGACGTTGCGTTCGATGAGTCGGTACCGCCAGTTGAAGGGTCTCTGACGTACACTCTCGGACCCCGCGTGGAGAACGACGGCTTCCGGGACTGCCAGGAACTGCTTCCCATAGAGGCCAGCCCTCATGCTCCAGTCGACGTCCTCGAAGAACATAAAGAAGCGCTCGTCCAATCGCCCAACTTCGTCGTCCGCAAAGGCCGTGCGGCGTATCAGTGCCGCGCCAAGGGTCAGACCCATCACCGGCTCTGGCGCATCAAACTGGCCCAAGTCGACTTGCCCTAGGCCTCGTTGGGCAGCGTCTCCGCCCAGGCTGAACTCGATGCCCACTGAGTCAATGATGTCCGGGTAGGCAAGCAGCTTCACCTTGGGAGCGAAGCCCACCGCCTCCGGATGCTGCGAAGCGCGGGCCACCAACGCGGCCACCGCCCCGGGCTCCAGTTCAGTGTCCGGGTTGAGGAGCAGGCAAAGAGAGCCGGAGGCGGCTCCCACAGCAATGTTCATCGCGTGGGCGAAGCCGGTGTTAGTGCCTTGTCGATGAAACTTGGTCGGGAGTGAGTCTCCGGCGGCGGCCTGCACCGTCTCCAGCAGCCTGGCTCCCGGGAGGCCCGACGACCCGTTGTCGACCAGAATCAGTTCGAGGTTGTCGTGGGTCTGACAGGCGACAGACGCCAGGCAGCGCTTGAGTGACCCCTCGTCAGGGTTGAAAGTGACTACGAGGACACTGACCAGGGGTGTCTTCGGACCTGGTGCGGCAGCCGTGGTGCACGCTAGGTCAGCACCCAACTTCGATGGCCCTCTCCTTGACTATCAACTCCGTAATCCCTCCCCCGGGAGCGTCAGAACCATAGTACGAGGCGGTCTACAAGGACTTGGGTTAGTTGGAGACCGCCAGCAGCCCTGTGGCCTCCCCAGCAGAGTGGCCTGGTGCAGACTCAGCGGGACAGGCGGTGGGCAGCCAGTGTGGAGCCACGGCCGATGGACCTACCCAAGTCTGGCACGACGTTGTTGCACCCCACCAGCCCTTGGAGTCAACCCACTTGAGGCAGGTGCCGGGAGCACCGGTCGGTCGCGTCCGGAGGAGCGGCCTAAACAGCGGGGCTGGGGCTGTACTCGAGGGGGGCAGCAGGCACCGAGACCTGGAGCTCGCGGAGGTGGGTTCAGGTGGTCGGAGGTAGCGCCCGCAGCCGCGTGAGGGCCGCTGCCGGGTGAGGTGCCCGGGACGCAGCGGGCATCGAGCCGCAACGTGCTCCGCCGGACGCTGCGCACCAGCCGCCCAGCCACGTGCAGCAGCTGGTAGCCCAGGCGCTGGGGTGCCACCTCATGAACTCACTGGGGAGACACAACCGCCTGGCGCCGGCCAGCAGGTCGTCGGCCATTCACACCAGCAGGAGCCACACTTCTTGGCCCCCTTGATCCCGTCTTCCACCCGGAGGAGGAGGCATTGGCGGGCCCCGAGGTAGGCGCTGTCGGGGTGCTTGGAGATGGTACTCAGGGCCTGCTGGCAAAGGCCGTGGGGGTCGAAGAGCTTGTAGCTGGCACCAGGATGGGGCTCCTCCCGGCGCACAGGCACCCGGGAGCTCCAGGATCGCCGCGCGTACCGGCTCGGTGGCATCGAAGCCCACCGAGAACTCCAGCCCCTGCTCGAGTTCCTCAGTCCGGGTTGGTCACGGCAGCTGCTGGAGCGGTGCGCCCAACAGGTCCACGTGGTCCTGGACGGCGTTGGCACCAGCATTCCCGAGCCGCAGCTAGCCCGCCAGCGCCTCTCCGGTCTGGCCCAGGAGGACCAGCAGGGGGTGGAAGCCGAAGCCGTGCTTCCGGTTTGGAGCTGCCTGCGCGTTGTGCTTGGACGCCGCGTCCTCCAGGGTGGAGTTGAAGTCCAGGCTCACTCGTGGGGGGAGCCACCCCCCAGCCCAGACCCTGGCCGTGGCCGAGCCTGGGCCGCCAGCAGCCGCTCCAGCATCGGCTCCTCGATCGCCTCCGCCACCCGCCAGGCGGTGGGGTCGAGGTCACCTGCCCGAAGAGACCGGGTTGCTGTCGCAGGGTGGCCAGGTTGGCGATGGACTCTCCCGCCACCGGCCAGGGGCACCGCAAGTCCACCAGCACCCGTCCCGGCTCGTGGCGACGGTACCTCTTCGCCAGCCCGGCCAGCGCCCTCGAGGGTCCCGCGCCCAGCCCGCTGCACCCCGCCATCCCGCCGCGCCGCGCCAGCTCGGCCAGCAGCGGACTCCCGCTGGGGCCCACGAGGCCTGCTCCAGCGGCGATAACCCGCAGCCGGGACCGGTGACGGACCTTCACTCCCAAGGTGAGGCCTCCCGGGGGGGGGACGTGGCGCTGAACACGCACACCTTCGCCAACTGCGAGGGCATCTCCGTGCCTGGGCCCCCCCTCCGTCGGCTCCTCGCCCAAAAGCTCAGGCTAGAATCACTCTTGCTACTCGTCCCCGACCACTGGGAGTCACCGTTGGAAGGTCTCAAGCGTCGCTGTCGGCGACTCGTCCGCCTCTGGCGGCTGCGTCGAGACAGGAGGCTGCTAACCAAGTCGCAACTCTTTGACACCGCCTGGTATCTCACCAGCTACCCCGACGTTCAGGTGGCCGACGTTGATCCGATTGCGCACTACTTGGTGCATGGGACCGCAGAAGGCCGAAACCCTGGACCCGACTTCGACGCGAGACATTACCTGAGCCACAATCCAGATGTCGCCGAAGGCGGAACGAACCCTCTAGTGCACTACCTGCGGCACGGGCGCTCTGAAGGCCGAAGTTCCCGGCCGGTGGGCTCATTCTCCATCTTCGATGCACGGCCTGAGCTTGCGCCACTGCCCCTCCACTACTCAAGGATGGGCGCGCGACGCGTTACCATCGTGACCGACACCACGAGCTCCTCCTTCTTGTTCGGCGGCGTCATCACGGCGATCATTGTCGGCGCGCTTCTCGCAGAGCGTCTCGACGCGCAACTCCGACTCATTACACGGTCGCATGCCCCCGATCTGACCGGTTTTGCAGACATGCTGCGCTCATCCGGTCTAGGTGTGGCACCAGATGTCAGCTCATTTTGGCTGCCCCCCGGCAGCGCGTTATCATCCATCGACATGAACGCGACAGATATCTTCCTCACGACATCATGGTGGACGACGCGCTCAACTCTGGGAAGCGTTCCCGGGCACCAGATTGTCTACCTTGTGCAGGACGACGAACGCATCTTCTATGCACATGGAGATCAACTGGTCCGGTGCCAAGAAGTCTTCGACGACTCAACCATCACTTTCCTTGTCAACACTGAGCTTCTCTTTGAGCACTTCGAGACGACTGGCGGCAGCAACATTGTGAGGTCGGGAACGTGGTTCGAGCCTGCATTCCCTGAGCTCCTATTCCATCCCGCACCCGCACACGAGGGGAAGAGGCTGTTCGTGTTCTATGCGCGGCCTAGCAACCCCCGAAACCTCTACCTTCGAGGCCTCGAGACGATAGCGGAGGCGCTGAGAGAAGACATTCTGTCACCCGACCAGTGGGACTTCGTCTTCATCGGGTCCCCGGGGGGCCAGATCCTCCTTCCCAGGGGCGTACGGCCAATCCTCAAGCCAGCCCTTCCGCTTCTTGAGTATGCCTCTCTACTTGGGGGCACCGACCTCGGTCTGGCTCTCATGCACTCTCCCCATCCGAGTTACCCACCCCTTGACCTCGCGGCGAGTGGGGCCATAGCGGTGACAAGCGCCTATCGGTCCAAGTCCGACCTGTCCAAGTACAGCGCCAACATCCTTGTCGGCGGGGCCGGAGTTACCGAACTGGCCGCCCTTGTGTGCGACGGTGCGTCGCTAGCCTCGGATAGCAGTCGTCGGATGGCGAACTACGTAGCGTCCCAGCTCTCGCGTGACTGGCGGCGTACCACCCTGTCCATGATCGATTGGCTCTCTGGACGTGTCGGCTGAGGTGTTCCACTTGGTCCGCCCTCAAGAGTCACCGCGGTCCCAGGACGTGACCCGCGCGCCCCTCTCGGACAGGGTCGCCTCTCTCTCTCTCTCTCGCACGCGCGTCGCCTACTACTATGCGAGTCCGGACAACAGCACGTTCCGGTACCGCGTCGGCAACATGGTCTCACTTCTCAACTCGGGGACCGCCGAGTCTGGAATCGGTGCGACGTTCTTCACGGCCTTCGAGGAGGATGATCTCGCAACGCTCGGCGACTACATCGACGTGTTGGTGGTCTGTCGTGCCCAACTGAATAACCGGCTGGCTCGCCTGATCGCCAGGATGAGGGCATGTGGCGTGGCTGTCATGTATGACCTTGATGACTTCGTGTTTGATCCGGACTACGCGCCGATGTTGATCGAGACCTTCGGTATAGCTCCAGATAGCGAGACGAACCTGGCCCGCTGGTTCGCGTACTGTGCTCGGATAGGAGCCGCCCTCCGTCTGTGCGACGCCGTCTTCGTCAGTGGTGAAGTACTTGGTCGTGAGGTCCAGAGGGCGACAGGGCTCGGGTATTCGGTATTGCCGAATTTCCTGAGCGAGGAGCAGGTGAGGCAATCGGAGCTGATATGGTCTCAGAAGCTCGAGGGGGACTTCCGTGGGGATGGGAGGTGGCATGTCGGTTACTTCAGTGGGTCGCCTAGCCACGATCGCGACTTTGCTCTGGTCTCGGACGCCTTGGCTCTGCTCTTGAGAGATGACCCTCGCGTGTCTGTCAGGTTGGTGGGTTTCCTGGATGTTCCCCCGGCGCTGGCGGCATTTGCCGGAAGAGTGGAGAGGTTGGGCCTGCAGGACACGGTGGAGCTCCAGTGGCTGATTGGAGAGGTGGACGTGTCGATTGCACCCCTCCAGGACAACTTGTTCACTCGCTGTAAGTCGGACTTGAAATGGTTCGAACCAGCGGCCGTAGGAACAGTCGTGGTTTCGTCGCCGGCCGGGGGGGTGGGCGCCCGGATCCGCGATGGAGTGAATGGCAGAATCGCGAGGTCGTTCGAGTGGCGCGCCGTTCTGAGTGGGCTGGTTGAGGATATGGCAGCTTGCCGGACGATGGCGACGCATGCGCGGTCGGAGGCTGTAGCTGAGTGCACCCCAGAAAGCCAACGGGCACGGGTTGAGCGAACGCTGCTTGATGCAGCCGGGGCCCGGCGTCCCTAGTGGCCATGGCCATGCGTGGGTGTGCGCTGGGCCGCCGCTTGGCCCTGGACCGTCCTCAGATGCGACGGCGGCATGGGGGGACGGGTGGAGCAGATCGTCGAGGCTCAAGCTGGCGCGGCCAGATCATTGCGGCACGGGGTTGCCTAGTTGGGAGTGGTTCGATCGACGGATCGAGACGTGGATGCGGGGTCCCGCTCAGTGCCGGGACAGGTTGGTAGGGCCGTGGGGTCCAGAACTCTCGGGTCGTGGTGGTGACCGTACTCGCCGCGGACGGCACAGGGCTGGGCATCCGCCTGGGCTTACCGAGTACGTTCGCAGGCCGAAGTCGGATCGAGTGGCGCCAAAGCGCGACGGCGGGGGTGGGGCGTCCGTCGCCGCCGCAAGGAGCCGTTGGACAGAGCGAGGAGCTATTTCCTTGACGCAGCGATTCCTATTCTGGTTGGTCCCGGAGCCTGGCGTGTTTGGTTCATGGCCGAGTGGAGGTGATGGCTGACCATGCGAGAGTCGAGCGATGATGTGGGCGGTAGGGAAGGCTCACCACGACCTCCTGAGCCATGCGACGACTATGGCCCTGCATACTTTGAGAACTACTCGCGCCTGCGGTTGAGCCCTGAGGATACGGCGCCCCCGTACCGATGGGGTGAGCCAGTGTGGGAGGAGTCGTTTGGTAGGATAGCCAGCGAGATTCTGACAAGACTCAAGCCACTGACCGTTTTGGATGCCGGCTGCGCGATTGGGTTTCTGGTGGGAGCACTGAGGGCGCGAGGGGTGGCGGCGGATGGTGTTGATGTTTCGGCCTGGGCGATATCGCAGGTGGCTGAACAGGTTCGGCCCTACTGTCGCGTCAGTTCTCTGACAGAGGATTTCGGACAGGACTACGATCTCATTTGTTGCATCGAGGTACTGGAGCATCTCCCCCCACAAGAGACGGCCGCTGCAGTTGCTAATCTCTGCAGGCACGCCCATGCGGTCCTCTTCTCGTCGACTCCTGATCACTTTGATGAGGTGACGCATCTGAATGTGCGGCCCAGCGAGTACTGGGTGGGGCTTTTCGCCTGCCATGGCTTCTACCGGGACGTCGACTTCGACCCCAGCTTCATCTCGCCACAAGCCATTCTGTTCCGTTCTATGGCCTTTGTCCCGGCCGTGGTCTCCGGATACGAGCGATGGGCCTGGTGGAGTCATCACGAGCTGGTCGAGGTGCGAAAGCACCGAGACAAGCTGTATGCAGAGGTCTGGCGCGCGCGCCAGGACGCCAGCGAGGCAGAAGCTGAGCTTGCGGCTCTGAGGAGCACGAAGACATTCAGGTTCACCAGACGCCTGCGAGCGCTCTGGGCCAAGACTCGCAGGCGGGCAGAGTAGGTTGTACTGAGTCGTTGGACGACCGGGCAAGCTCTGGCTTGCTCACACAACGCGCTGTGCCGAAGTCGTTCGCGAACGGCCGGAGGGAACCTGGACCTGTGTCCCGCGTTCGACAGTTCATCGGCGATTTGAAGGGCGAAATCGATGAGGCTGAACTGGGGAAGAGGCGATCGGTCGGGTCCAAGAGTGAAATCGCCTAGTAACACACTGCGAATGGGGCCTG
>JBEKRL010000051.1:0-13739 GCA_049518775.1 Candidatus Dormibacteria bacterium | reverse complement strand
CTGACTCGATCAGTCCCCACCCAGCCCGACCACCAGACCTCATCCGCAGTCCGGCCTTGCTGATCCCGAATCCCCTCGCCTCAGGGCGTCGCTCTGCTCCTCATCGGTGGATCCGGGCTTAGCCTGGCCGAGTTGGGTCCGCTGGTGCTGGTGGCCTTCCTCGGCGGTGCCCTGGCCGACTCGGTGGACCGGCGCGGGATGGTGCGCTGGACCGAGGCCGGCCTCTGCCTCGCCACCACGGCGCTGGTGTTGAACTGCAGCCTTCCGCACCTTCGGCTCTGGGCACTCTTCCTGTCCGGTGCGGTGACCGCCGGACTGGGCGGGCTCCAGCGTCCCTCCCTGGACGCCCTGGCGCCCCGCCTGGTCGAGCCGGCCGAGGTACCAGCGGCCGCTGCGGTGAGTAGCGCCGGAGGGACCTTGGCCAGGTGCTGGGGCCACCGGTGGCCGGGGTGCTCCTGGCCACCGTGGGACTGGGGGTGACCTACGGGATCGACGTGGCCACGTTCGTGATCTCTGTGGCGGCCCTGGCCAGAGTGAGAGCGGTACCGCCTCCCCCGGGCTCCGGAGGGGTGAACCTCCACGCCGTCCGGCAGGGAATCCGATATGCCGCCTCCCGGCAGGAGTTGCTGGGACCCTACCTGGTCGACATTGGGGCGATGGTGTTCGGAATGCCCACCGCCCTCTTCCCCCAGGTGGCGGCCGCGAGGGGTGGGGCGAGAGTGCTGGGCCTGCTGTACGCGGCGCCGGCCCTGGGCGCTCTGCTGCTCAGCCTCACCAGTGGTTGGACCACCAGGGTGCGTCGCTACGGACGGGCGGTGGCGGTCGCCGCCTCGATCTGGGGGTTCGGGGTGATCGGTTTTAGACTGGCTCCCAGCCTCCCCTGGGTGGTGGTGGCCCTGGTGGTGGCCGGCGCCGCAGACGAAGCCAGCGCCGTGTTCCGCAGCGCCATGCGGAATCTCACCATCCCCGATTCCCTGAGGGGTCGGCTGGCGGGCATCGAGATGCTGAGCTACGCTTCCCGCCCCGCTGTCGGCAACGCCGAGGCAGGTCTGGTGGAGGCGCTCTTCGGATTGCAGACCTCCATCGTGTCGGGCGGAGTGCTGTGCGTCGCCGCCTGCTTCGGCCTCTCGCTGGCACTGCCCAGGTTCTGCCGCTATACGGCCAAGGTTCGCTAGCCATACGGGAAGGCCTGCTGGAGGGGCTGGCCCTGTGCGTCACCGTGCCCGGCCTCCGGGTCGGGGGCTGGCAGGGCCGCGATCTGGGAGTGATGGCCGAGGCGGAAGGCATGGCGGCGGAGTTTGGCAGCATCGCCAGCGGCCGGGAACGACGCCGGGCGAGTGATCCCCAACAGCTTGCAGCTCGCCGAGGCGGGCCCACTGAGTATCCGCCGCACCCCCCACTGCTCCCGCTCGGTGTGCAGAACGTGACGGCAGCTCCGCGGCGTCCGCCAACTACCCGGCGGCCGGCTCGAAACTGACAACCGGGTCGGCGGCCCGCCAGCTGTCCGGTGGCGGCGCCATCCCGGTGAGGGTCACGGACCGGGACTGGAGGCGCTGGAGGGGGGGGTGCGGGCGCGATCGGCAGCATCTAGCCGCGGGCGGGCGGACCGGCCAGCGTAGGGGGCGCGGGTGCGTAGGGAGACCGGGAAGCAGTTCCGCGAGGCTGTCCTCAAGCGCCCGGCCGCGGCCCGAGCGGTGAGCCCTTGCGGGAGATCCGCTCCGGTAGCTCACCACCGGGCCCGACCCGGGGCACCCCGGGAGGCCGCTTCCGACCTCGCTCCAGCACCAACCGACCGGCTCCGGACAACGCCCAGATGCGGGGGAGCCCCACCTGCTTGACAGCGATATATCGATGAGCTAACCTAAGCGTATCGGATATATCGGTGAGATGGAGGCGCCACGATGGAAGGCAAGTGTCACATGGATCATGAGCGAGAGGCGGCATCGGACTTCAGGGGCGGGACGATCCGGCGCGCGCGGGGCCGTTTCGGCCCCTTCGGCGAAGGCGAGTTTGGGCACCCGTTCCGGGGCGGCTTCAGAGGCCGGCTGCACGGCCCCCACGGAGGCCGGATCCCTCGCGGCAATGTCCGAGCGGCCACCCTGCTGCTTCTCGCGGAGCAGCCCCGGAATGGGTACCAGATCATGCAGGAGATCACCGAGCGGAGCAAGGGGGTCTGGCAACCCAGCCCCGGTTCCGTCTACCCTGCCCTTCAGCAGCTCGAGGACGAGGGGATGGTCCGGTCCCAGGCGTCCGACGGCCAGCGGCAGTTCACCCTGACCGAGGCCGGCCAGGCCTACACCGAGCAGCACCGGGCCGAGCTCGGGTCCCCCTGGGATGAGGTCTCGGGGGCGGTGGGGGACGACGTCCACGAGCTGCTGTCCCTGATGAGGCAGACCGGCGGTGCCCTGATCCAGGTCGCCCACGCGGGCAATCCGGCCCAGGTGGCCAAGGCGGCCCAGCTGATGAAGGACACCAGGCGCAACCTCTACCGGATCCTGGCTGAGGACGAGGCCGACGAGGCAGGGGCGGACTCCAGCCCCGGCCCCGCCCGCTGACGCTGCCCAGCAGCTCCCAGAGTGGGGCGGCCTTGAGCGGCCCCCGAAGGCGCGGTGGCTGAGTCGCTGAGACCTCCGCGCGAAGAAGTCGACCGACCCCCGGCGCCGGCGCCCTAGGTGGCGCCGGCGCTGTCGCCGGCGGTGGCCACGTCGTCGTCGGTTGCCGAGCTCGGCGGCGGCCCCGCGCGCTCCCCCGTGATGACCGGTGGATCGGGTGGTGACGCACGATCGGTCGGGCCGGCCTCCGATCTTGCCGGGCCCTCATCACCATGGTGATTCGCGGGGACTTCTCCGGCCCGATCGGCTGTCGCGTCGGGCTCAGCCCGGGTCCGGCCGAGGGGGATCTTCTCCAGCGCGCAGGCGGGCGCGGAGGGCGGCCGAGGTGGGGATCTCCCTCCAGCTCCGCGGACAGCTCCCGGCCGGGTGCTCGAGCGGCAGCCAGTCTCGATCAACAGCTGCCGGCGCAGAGGCCGCACCAACGCCGGTCGGGGGAACGGGCCGAGCGCGAGGAGGCCGATCCGGGGCGGCCGGGCAGCGTACGTTGACCGGCGTCGAACTGGACTGGTATGGTCCCGCCCGGCGATGGAGACCATCCGGATCGCGGTGCTGGGTCGGCGCAGGTACTTCAGCGTGGTCACCGGCGTTGTCAGCGGGGTGACCGAGCGCAAGCTGGTGCGCAAGCGGGTCTTCGGGGCCTCGGTTCCTCCGATCACCGTGAAGGAGTTCTGGGTCCAGGATGCCAGCACGGGCCAGAGGCAGCAGGTGGAGTCCGTGCCGCTGGACTTCAAGGTGCGAAACGGTCAGGACGCCACTCTGGTGTTCCACCACCTGGGACGGCGCCACCAGTACCTGGCGGCGGTCCGCAACAACAGCAGCGCGACCTGCTTCATGGTGCCTCCTCACCGTCCCACGCAAGGCGCCGTCCTGAGGTGGATGGCGATCCTCTGGCTCGGGCTGTGGGCCTTCCTGCTGACCCAGAGGTACGCCCACGCGCCGACCGCCGATTTCGGCTTCATCGTCCTCTGGATCGTGGGCGGGGTCTGGGCCTACTTCCACGCCCGGGGGGTGGAGAACCGCCTTTCTGCGGCGCTCAAGGGGGGTCCCAGCCAGCTTGCCCTGTTGGTCAACCGCTAGCTCCGCGGCCCAGCCTGCGGCTAGCGGTGGTAGTCCCTGACGTAGCTGGGCGGCGAAACCTGATCGCGGAGGCCCGGGGCGGGGATCGGCTTGCCGGGCCGGACTTTGATGGGGATCTCCCCGGCCCAGAACGGCAGCGACTGGTCGGGGACGGAGTCGACCGGAGGTCCCTGGCGCACCTTGGCGGAGGCCTGACTGAGGTTCAGCCGCAAGACCATGGTGGCCTTCAGTTCCTTGGCGGTGGGCTGCCGGGCGTCCTCCCAGCGCCCCTCGATCACGTGGTCGACGAGGGCCCGCAAGGCCTCCAGCTTCTGGTCGTTGTGTTTGACCAGCTCGGCTCTCCCAATCACCACCACCGAGCGGTAGTTCATCGAATGACTGGCGACCGAGCGAGCCAGGACCAAGCCGTCGAGCAGGGTCACGGTCAGGCAGATATTCGCCCCCGACGCGGACCGCTTCAGCATCCTGGAAGCCGGGGAGCCGTGGATGTAGATGAAGTCGTCCTTGCGGGCGTACATGGTGGGGATCACCCAGGGGCGACCGCCGGCCACGAAGCCCAGGTGGCAGACCAGGCCCTCATCGAGGATGGCGTAGATGGCGTCGCGCTCGTAGCAGGCACGGTCAGGGTGGCGCCGCACCTGAGTCAGGGGGGTGGGGTCGATGGTTGCGCGGGCCACGTTCTGGATCGTACTCAAACCGACCGGGCCGCCATCGGTCGCGGCGGTCCGGCCTCGCCGGTGGCCGGCGAACCCGGGACCCTGGCCACGCGGCGCCCGGTCCATCCGCGGAGCTCAGCTCCCGGAAGACCGCTCACCACTCGCCGAGGCGAGAGCCGCCCCGTGGTGCGGGCAAGCCCAGACCTCGCGGCTGCTCCATGGCTCCAGCCCGGTCCCACGCGCGGCTTTGTCGGCGCCGATGATGCGGTTGTGGCTCTTGGCCCTGAGGAGGCGTGAGTTCGGTGGACCTTGATGGGTCGCTGGCGGTCCGACCGGTGTTCGCCTCCGAGTGGGCCCGGCTCCGGGATATCCGACTCCGGGCTCTGGCGGATGCGCCTCAAGCCTTCGGCGCCACGCTGGCCGCTGAGCGGGAGCTGCCAGCTGAGGCCTGGCGGCGGCGGGCGGTCGCCTCTGACCGGCGGACGATGCTGGTGGCGACGGACGGCGACCTCTGGGCCGGCTTTGCGGGCTGGGTACGGGAGCCGGACGGCAGCGGGCAGCTGGTCTCCATGTGGGTGGAGCCAACCGCGCGGCGCCGGGGGGTGGCCACAGCGCTGGTGCGAGCGGTGGTCGAGACGCATCTGCGGCTCGGGTGCTCGGAGCTCCGGCTGTGGGTGAGCGTCCCCAACCAGGCTGCGCGCCGCTGCTACGAGGCCAACGGCTTCGAGCTGACGGGCCGAACCCAGCCACTCCCTTCCGACCCCACAGTGGGCGAGGTGGAGATGCACTTCGGGCTGGCGCGGGTCTGAGCCGCCGACTCGTGCGCCGTTGCTTCGCGGATTGATGTACTGGGGCGCGAGCTGAGCCCGCAGTGGCGAGCCTCCGACGGGGGACGGAACTGCAACTCGCGGGCGACGGAATGCTCCGCGACGCGCGACCATCTGAGCGTGGCCAGAGTTGGAGGCGGGCGGCGGAGTTGGGCGGCACGAGGCCAGAAGGGAGCTCAGGTGGCGTCGGGCGAGCTCTTGGTAGACCTGCGCTCGTGATCTGGTTCTTCTTCGTCTTCGTGGTGGTGGCCCATGAGGCCTCCCACGCTCTGGCGCTTCGGGCCTTTGGGATTCGGTTTGCCCCCCGGATCTGGTACAGCCGCCACTTCCCCTGGCTGGGCTTCGGATGGAAGTACTTCATCGACGGGATCAGCCCCAGCCAGCGCCGCACCATCTTGGTGGTCGGTCCCTTGGTGGAAGCCATCCTCTGGAGCACCGGGGCGCTGCTCTTCCCCTCCTACTTGGTGGCCCTGATGGTGATGGCGGGCTTCAGTCTTCTGCTCAATCGGGTGATCCCCGGCGGAGACCTGTGGAAAGCCAGCCGGCTCGGGCCGCCCGAGCCGGCTCCCAGTCGCGCTGTCGCTTAGCGCGAGGTCCGTCCCAGCCGCAAGTCGGGCCTCTGGCGGTCGCGGGCGCGACCAACCGGCGTCCTCCCGACTGCCAGTCCGCGGTCGCGCCACGGCAGGGCAGAGGCCGTCCCGGCGTGGTCCGGCGCGGCCGGGATCCGGCAGGCCGCCCGCCCGGTGCCGCCACCTCCCAGGTTGTGGGTCCATCGAATCGGTGGGGGACAGCGCCGGAGTTGGATGACGGCGCCCGCGTCGCGGCCGGCTGCGAAGGTGCCAGCGATGATGTTGGAGGTCATCGGGGGCACGGCCGGGCCTCTCCCTGAGCGCAACCGTCAATGAGGTTGAGTCGACCCGCTGAAGCCGCAGCTCGACCTGGGAGCTCGGGCGTCCAGACCGTAGACTGAGCCCGTGGCGCCTGCCAAGCCGGCCCCGTCCAAGGAGGCATCGGCGGGAGCCCAGGTGGCCCCTTCCGAGCATCCGCCCCACGGCGTTCCTCCGGGCACCTGGGGCTGGGTGAAGGCCGCCGCTGTGGTGGTCGCCCTCTTCGTCGGCTACCAGCTGCTGCTGGTGCTGGTGGGGTGGCTCAGCTCGATCCTGACCGTGATCCTGGCCCTGGTGCTGGCGGTGGCGATCGCCTTCGTGGCTGATCCGTTGGTTGGGCTGCTCAGGCGGCGAGCTCACCTCCCGCCCTCCCTGGCGGTGCTGACCACCCTCATCGCGGGGCTGGTGGTGGTGGCGGCCGTGTTCTACATCGTCGGGGGGCCGCTGGTGGGAGAGGCGCGCGGGCTGGCCACCCAGATCCCCCATCTGCTTCACCGGGCCAACACCGAGATCAGCCAGCTCCGCAGCCAGCTGGGCAAGCACGGCATCAACGTCGGCGGCGGGGGGGTGGTGCCCACCAACCTCACCTCTTACATCCCCGGTGCCACCGCCATCCTTCTGCATGGAGTGACCAGCACTGTGACCGTGCTGGTCGACATCTTCGTGGGCCTGGTGATCTCGTTCTGGCTGCTCAAGGACGGGCGAGACCTGCGGCGCCAGTTCCAGGAGCTGCTGCCGAGCCGGCTCCGCACCGAGGTCGCCTTCGGGCTCGATGCCTTCGCCGTGGTGGTGGGGGGCTACGTGAGGGCCCAGCTGCTGATGGCCCTGCTGGTGAGTCTGCTGGCCGGTGCCGGGACCGCTGCCCTGGGCGTGCCATTTCCCCTCGTGATCGCGGTGGCCACCTTCGTCTTTGAGTTGATCCCCCTGGTGGGCCCCTTTGCGGGCGGGGCGGTCGCCCTGCTGCTGGCTCTGACCAAGAGCCCGCTGCTGGCAGTCTTCACCCTCATCCTCTTCCTTGCCATCCACATCGTCGAGGGCTATCTGCTGGCCCCTCGAATCCAGGCCAAGTTCGTTCGCCTGCACCCGTTGGTGGCGCTGCTGGCGCTGTTCGCGGGGATCGAGGCGGCTGGATTTCTGGGGGCGCTCGTCGCGGTGCCGGTCGCCAGCCTGCTGGCGGTTTTTCTCCGGGCCGAAGTCCTCGATTGGCGGCACAGCCGCCCCGAGCTCTTCGGGGCCAGGGCCGCTGCGGCAGCAGCCGCCGGGGCTGCACCCGGGCAGCGGGTGCTTGGCGAGTTCACCCCCATCCACCGCGACCTTTGGAACTGGGTCCGGCGCCGGTCCGGGCGCAAGAACTGAGCGATTGGCGGGAGCTGCCCGGGGTCCGCCCCACCTGAGCTGATCTGGACCCGAAGTGAGCACCTGGCGATCCCCCTGGTGGGGGCACTGGCCGTGGTCCCCGAGGCTGGGCCGCTCTCGAAGGTCCTGCCCCGGAGGTTTGGGTGGTGCTGGCTCGCCACCTCGCCGTTGCGAAGACCTAGGCTGGCCCGGCCCCCCAATTTGGCCTTGGACGGCTGACCGGTGCCATCCGCGAGCGGGGTCGCGGCGGCGGGGAGAGCCTTGCTCTAGGCTGGAACCACCGCGCCGGCGGGGCGCGCCTCGATGAGTACCGACCCGGCGAGGAGCTGGCGCTGGCCGCTCTGGAGGGGCCCCAGCGGATCCAGGAGCGGGAAGGGGCAGAGGACTCCCTGGTCCGCCTCACGGGTGGCCCCACGGCCCAGCCCAGCTGGCGGGGCGAGCCGGGCGACATTGGCGCTCAGGCGGCGCGTCTGAGTCGCAGTCCCCCCACTGCGGCGCGCTTCGCCAGATTCTCAACCATCTCCAAGCAGCGACCCATGGGGCTGCCAGGTACGGCGATCAGGCTGTCCTCATCGTGCTTCAGCAGGAAGACATCTCGATGAGTGAGGCTGGCCCACCTCCGGCGCCAGGCATTCCTTCCGATCCCACCGGCACCCCCGATCGCCCCGGATCCGGCCTCAGCCAAGGGCGCCCATGGGCTCCAACCAGCCGATCCCGGTTCGGTCCGGAAGCCCTTCGGGGGCCGGTCGTCGGGTTTGAGGCGCGCCGGTGTGACCTTGGGCGAGCCGCCCGTGACCTGGCGGCGGAGCCGCTCTCCCCGACTCGAGGAGGCGGGAGCCAGGTACCGGCCGGTCCGACCGGGGGAGATGGCTGGGCGCTACCTCCGCTGCAGACCCACCGCCCCCGGACGAGCGTGGCCGGGCCGGGCCCCTAGGGCCTGGCCCGCGCCATCCGCGTCCTCGGGCCGGCCGTCGGCCGCCGCCACGCTGCAACCACGCCCTGAGCGGCGGGCACCGCTCTCCCCGGCGCAGGAGACGCTGACCCAGATCTCGCGCTCGGGGAGGAGGGCGCTCCAGCCCGGAGGCGGGCTCCGGCCGAACACTTCGTAACTCGCTACATCGCCGAATGATCGAGCGTGGGCTGGTTTGAGTTGTCGTGAGCTCTGGTGGCCGGCCACCGGGGCGGTCCGCCCCAAGGATCCACTCGACTGCTGGGCCATCGGCTGGATCGCACCTGCCTCCGGGGTCGGCGCGCCGCGGTATCCGCTGCCAAGGGAGTGTCCCCCGGCCGGACGTTCCCGCAACTGCGCCCGTCAGACGCCCTCGGCCCCACCGGCACCCCAATCTGGGCCGTCCCCAAGGGCGGCCTCGAGGGGGAGCGCAGCCCAGCCAGTCCAGGGCCGGCTGGGGTGCTGGTGGCGCCGTCGCGAACGCGTTGGGGCGCCGACGGCGTGACACGACCCAATTCAGAGCGGATGGCCCGGCGATGCTCGCCAGTCCGTGGCGGTCCACGATTTCCCTGTGGCCAGGCTGACGCTTGATGAGGCCAGCCTGCTGAAGTGCGCCCCTGGTGAGCATCACTGCGGCGCTGTTGCCAGCAGGTTCCACGCGCTCTCCCAGCTGGCCTGGTGGCGGTCTCCCCACGCGATCGTCGGTACCGCGCGGCACCGACAGCGCTCCCTCTGAGCGTCCAGCAGGCCTGCGGCGGAGAACCGCACAGTTGGGTCGGAGGCGGGAAGTGGTTGGGGTTGGAGATCCCCGGGCTGCCCGACTGGCCACTCGCCGGGCGTCTCGCGTATGGTCGGAAAAAGGCTCGGCCGTGGCAGCCACCGGGGTGCGGCTGCGGAACCCACCTTGTTCCGCCGGTGGTTTTCCCGGTCCCGCGCGCCGTCCCAAGGCCTCATCCTGAAGGCCTGCGCAGCCTGCGGGACGGGCCGCCGATCGGATGGAGGAGGTGGAGATGGCAGACGCGAAGCGGACCGGGGCCGAGCTGATGGCGGAGGCGATTGCCCACGGCGGTGGCGACACCCTCTTCGCGCTTCCGGGAAGTCACATCGCTGGCGCGCTCAATGCCTGCCGGCGGGTGGGGACCAAGGTGGTCAATGTCCGGCATGAGGAGAACGCCGTGCTGATGGCCGAGGGCTGGGCGCTGGCCACGGGTCGGCCGGGCTTCGCCATGGTGACCGCCGGTCCGGGACTGGCTGCCGCCCTGGCCGGAATGGCCGAGGCCAACGCCGCGGGAGCGCCGGTCGTCGTCCTGGCCGGTCGCACCGCCGTCTCCAAGCGGGGTCTGGGCGCGGTCCAGGACCTCGACCAGCTCGCGGTGGCCGCCCCGCTCTCGAAGTGGAGCGAGGAGTGCCTCGAGCCAGGACGGATCCCCGAATACGTCGCTGAGGCGGTCCGGCAGGCCTCCTGGGGCAATCCGGGCGTCGCCTACCTGGAGGTACCGGAGGACATCCTGGCCCAGAGCGCCGAGTCCGAGGGCGGGGGCTGGCTGCCTCCGGCCCCGCGTTGCGTGCCACCCACCGCCGACCTGGAGGTGCTGGTCCGTCTCCTGCGGGAGGCGGAACGACCTCTGGTGGTGGCAGGGTCCGGAGCGTTCTTCTCCGGGTCCGGGGTGGCATTGCGCCGCTTCCTGGAACGCACCGGGATCCCTTTGACCACCACCAGTGCGGCCCGAGGTCTGGTCGACGACGACCACCCGCTGTGCCTGGGCAGCCTGGTGCACGGGGGCGCCGCCCTCGCCTGGGCGTCCCTGGCCCTTGTACTCGGCTCCCGCTTCAACGCCAACCTCATGTACGGCCGGACCCCACTCTTCGGCGAGGACCAGGTGGTGGTCCAGCTCGACCTTCGCCCCGAGCACCTGGGAGGTCCGAGGGCGCCCCAGCTGGCTCTCGCGGGTGACGTGGCGGCCACCCTGGATATGCTCACCGACTCCTGGACAGACCCGCCCGAGCGCTGGTCTGACTGGCAGGCTCAGGCTCAGTCGGCGGCCGCCGCCAGTCAGGAGCTCTGGGCTTCCGAGACAGAGGAGCCCGCTTCGCCACTGCATGCCGGTTGGCTTGCCAAGGAGGCGGCGACGATCTTCGAGGAGCAGGCCAGGCCCGGGTTGTGGGTGTCGGACGGCGGCAGCAGCGTCACCTGGGGCATTGCCTTCTCCCGGGCTCACGCGCCCGGCACCAACATGCTGATCGGCTCCGCGCTGGGCACGCTGGGGGTAGGTCTCCCCTTCGCGATCGGAGGCGGCCTCGCCCATCCCGAGCGGGCGGTGCTGCTCTTCAGCGGTGACGGGGCCTTCGGGTTCTCCGCCATGGAGATCCAGACTGCCGCCACCCAGAAGGTGGGTCTGGTGGCGGTGGTGGTCAACAACGGGGTGTGGCGAGGGCCCGGGACCAGCCGAGACCAGGTGGGCCGGGAGATAGATCACGCCGCCCTGGCGACCTCGCTGGGTGGCTGGGGAGAACGGGCCTCAACTCAAGAGGAGTTCTCGGCGGCGCTCCGCCGCGCCTTCGATGTCGCCCGGAACGGGGTGCCCTGCGTGATCGACGCCCGCTCCGACCCCAAGGTGGTCAGCAACCTCCTGCGGGGTCTTGACGAGCTGGGCCTGATGTAGGGGTGGGCCCGGTCTCCCCGGGCCTGCCCGGCGACCACGCCGAGGTGGGATCAGGCTGTGGCTTCCGGGAGCCACAGCCTGGTGGCAACGCGCCCGCGCGGCCGCACTCTGGTGAGTCCGGTCTGGCGCTGGCCACCTATTCACCTATGTCGGTCAGGGCACTAGGCCGCCAAGCAAGTGTCCAGCGGACTGGTGCGGCGGGCGGGCGGCCCGGAAATGGATTGGTGGCGTTGACGCGGACGCCGGGGGACGACGCCTCACGGTCTCCCCTTATCGATCGTCGCAACCTTGTCGCAGCATGAATCCCGATCCTTGAGTCGCTGGGTCATAGAGTCGGCTCACTGTGCGGCGAAGGATGTCCAGCAAATTGGCCTCGGCAGTGCGAGCCGGCGTGTCTCTCACCGCGGTCCTGGGTGCGCTGGCGCTGGGCCTGGCCAATCCCACTTCAGCCAGGGCCGGAAGCGAGGCAGGCAGTTCCTATGTGCCCCTGGCGCCGTACCGGATCCTGGACACCAGGCTCAGCGGAGACCCGGTGGGGAACAACAGCACCGAGAATCTCACGGTCACTGGCATCGACTCGGTGCCGACGGCCGCCACCGCGGTGGTGCTGAATGTCACTGCCTCGGACCCGACCAGCCCCAGCTACCTCACCGTGTTTGCGGCTGGAGAGAGCACTCCCAATGTATCCAACCTGAACTTCTCTTCCGGAGAAACCGTCGCCAACCTGACCGTAGTCCCAGTTGGAGTCAACGGCCAGGTCACGATCTACAATGCCGCCGGCACGGTCGCGGTGATCGTTGACCTGGAAGGGTACTTCGAGGCCAGTTCGTCCAGCAGCACCGCGGGCAGCTATGTCGCCTTGAACCCGGCCCGGATCACCGACACCAGGGCCGGCAGCGGCGAGCCCAACAGTGGAGACCCACTGACGCCAAGAGGAACCCTGAACGTTCAGGTCGACGGCGAGGGCGGCGTCCCGTCCGCCGGAGTGGAGGCCGCCGCTCTCAACGTCACCGTGACCGACACCACACAGTACAGCTACCTCACGGCCTTCCCGGGCGGGGGCGCCCTGCCCCTGGCCTCCAACCTCAACTGGTGGCCGGGCGACACGGTGGCCAACCGCGTGATCGTCCCTGTCGGCGCCTCAGGAGAGGTGAGCATCTACAACTCTCAGGGGGACGCCGATCTGGTGGTGGACGTTGTCGGCTACTTCGCTGATGGCACCAGCACCCCCAGCAACGCCAGCCTCTTCTACCCGATGAGCCCGATCAGAGTGCTCGACACCAGGATTGACGCCGGAACCCCGGGGGCGAACAGCTACCTGCCGGAGCAGCTGGCGGGAGTTGACGGCATCAGCTCGATCGCCAACGCCATAGTCGCCAACCTGACCTCGACCGATGCCACGGAGTCCAGCTACTTCAGTCTTGTTCCCGAGCAGACGACGCCGACCACCTCCGATGCCAACTTCAGCGCCAATCAAACCGTGCCCAACTTGGTGATAACTGCCCTCAGCAGTGAGGGTGAGACGAACATCTACAACGACCGGGGCACGGCCGACGCGATAGTTGACGTCTTCGGCTTCTTCGAGCCAGAGGGAACGCCGGGCCCGCCAGCCGTTGCGCCCTGCACGTCAGCCAGCCTCAATCCGGGCGCCACCACCGCCACCCAGGGGACTCCGATGGCTGTCACCGCCGGCTCCAGCTGTCCCGCTGCGGTCAGCTATGAATACTGGTATCAGCCGTCGTACAGCTCAGCCTGGGTGCTGGCACAAAGTTGGACCAGTGACGGTGGCTACAGTTATGACACCAGCAACTGGGCCCCGGGGACCTACGGGTTGGCGGTGTGGGCGAGCACGGCAGGCGCCTACCAGTCGGTGAGCGCCAGCACCAGCGTCCTCTCCAATGCCACCGTGCTGGTGTCCGGGGTGACCTACTCAGCCCAGATCTACGGCATGAGCTGTGAGGAGGCCTCCCTGGAGATGGGCCTCTCACACGAAGGCATCTCCGTGACGCAGCAGCAGGTGCTCGATGCCGAGGGGGTCAATGAGAGCGTGCCTGGAATCGGTCCCGCCTACACCAAGGCGGATCCCATGGTCAACTTCGTGGGCCCGCCCAATGGCCGTGAGGCGGCTGGCTATGAGCCAGGCACCTACTACGGCGCCATCGTCGACGCCGCCGACCTGCTCGGGGGCGATGTGATCGCAGCCGGAGAGGACATCAGCCCGACCGCGGTCTACGACTACGTCGATCAGAACCATCCGGTGGAGGTGTGGGTCACCTTCGACTTCCATGTTGACCACGGCACCACCTGGCTGACCAATGGGGTCCACACCTGGCCCTGGGCAGGCCCGGACGAGCACGTGGTGCTGATCGTCGGGATCGACAACAACTCGGTCCTGATCGACAATCCCTGGCCGGTGGGCGGTGATGGTGCCGAGTACTACGGACAGGATCAGTGGGTTCCCATGAGCACCTTCCAGAGTGTCTACGGTGTCTACGCTGACATGGCGGTTGTTCTCCAGTAGGAGCCACCAGGTGGGTCCAGTGGTGAGGCACCGCCGCCCCGCTTCGGCGTCGTGATCCCCTGAACCGCCCCGGGAAACCTGGAGACTCCATTCGTTGAGAGGATGGAGAGATGGAAAGCCCGACCAGGTACCCGCAGGAGCTGCGGGAGCGAGCGGTACGGATGGTGCTGGAGCATGGGGGTGAGTACCCG
>JBEKRL010000050.1:0-16676 GCA_049518775.1 Candidatus Dormibacteria bacterium | reverse complement strand
GAGGGACTCCTCCAGCCGCACGCTGGGCGCTACTCTTCTCTCCACGGCGTAGTCCTCCGGTGGTTGCTAAGTCACCGCGAGACTACGCCGCTCCTTTTTCCAGCAGCAACCTGACGCCACCGGCGCACGAAGGCCGCCCCGATCTCGCCGATCTGGTTGGCATGGCCTACTCTCACCGAGCGGGACTAGGGCTCAGAGGCGGTTAGGGCCACCAACCACGTAGCGGAGATCACCACGATCATCCATCGCTAGGCGACCGGCTGACTGGAGAACTGATAGTGGAGGAACAGGGCCAGAACGCGGGAGCCGTTCGTCTGCGCGAGGGTGGTTGGCAGGTGGGGAGCGTTCCGCACGGGGTCGTTGAGAAGTCTCGTCCAGTGGCCAAGGAGCTGGGCGAAGCAGGTACGACAGGGACCTGCCGAGTGTCCGCGACTCCAGGACACAGTGCACCATGCGGCTTATCCACGGCCAGGGGGCTGCCCGCCAGGATGGGAAGCGGATCCGTCCACCGCCGGGCGCGGGCGAGTTCGTCGTGCTGGCCGATGGCGACGCCGAGCGTTTGGACGCGTCGCTCAGCGGCCGGGCCAAGAAGAAGCACGTGGACGTCCTTGTGGCACTGAGTCCGGTGCCGGGCAGCCTCGCTGTGGTCCTGGGTGGCGTCGGTGTCGGGAAGTTGCCGGGGGACTATCCGCTTGTCCGTGCCACGCAGCACGCGGGATTCCCCTGCCGGCGCTGGCGATGCTCCGTAGGGACTCGGAAACGGGGTCCAGGCTCCAGGTGTTCGCGCCCCAGTGGCCGGTCAGGGGGACGCTGACTCCCTCCTGAGTTCTGTGGCAACTGTGTTGGGATGGGTCTCCGAAATCGTTTGCCCGGCGGAGCCGGGCGGCACCGCCCGATGATCAGCCGGGGGCGGGGGAGCCGGTGGCGTTCTCCGAGACTGCCCCGGCAGGCGCTCGGGCCAGGGAGCGCCGGGCCCACCAGGCCACCAAAGCGGCAAGCAGAAGGACGATCGGGGTGATCGGGATGGGCAGCGTGAACCTGGGACTGGCATCGACTAGGATCGCGGCGTTGAAGAGGACGATCCAGCCGGCGAGCCACCTGAGGCTTCGCCCCGAGTCCTTGAGCACCGCTGCGGTCCAGACCGCCGGGCCGACCAGCAGGAGCAGATCGTGGTGGAGGCTGTGGGGGGCGACCAGCAGTGACAGACAGACGGTGCTGGTGAGCGCCAGCTTCCAATCCCGGGAGCTCTGGGGTGGGTTGTGCCACCAGGCCCAGCTCAACCCAAGCAGCGCCAGGGCCAGCGAGGCCCAGGCCAGATCCTGAGTCAGGGCTCCGTGGCCGGTGATCCTCCAGAAGATTCCCAGCACGGTCTCGTCCTGGGTCGGTGGGAAGCGACTGAAGAGCGTATAGGACTCGATGTGGGGCAGTCGTAGCAGCCCCGGGATCCCCACCAGCGCGACCGTCACTCCCGCCAGGAGTGCCAGGCAGACGACTGCCTCGCGCACCGCCCGCCGTCGCCAGGCCGCCACCGCTGGCACCACCAGCAACAGCAGCAGGTCGGGCTTGAACGCGAACAGGAAGCTGGCGGCCGCCGTCCGGGGCCAGCGGCCCCAGGCTGAGCTGCAGCTCCAGGCGAAGGTGAAAAGGGCCAGGCACAGCGGCCAGAGAAGGTCGTACTCGCCATCCCCCAGCGATGTGTAAGTGGGGTAGGAGGCCAATAGCGCCAGCGCCAAGGGAGTGGCGTCCAGGCCCAGCTGCTCGTGGCGGGCGAGCCAGAAGGTACCGATGACACAGAGTCCGAGGCAGATTGTGTCCCAGAGGTAGAACGAGGGCCAGAGCGAGAGCCAGGTGAAGGGGATGACCGCCCAGGCGGCGGGCGGGAGGGCCACGAAGGGCACGACGTAGGCATGCCCGGGGCCGTGGCTGAGAAACTTCGTGGCGGCCAGCTGGAAGCGCAGTGAGTAGAGGTTGTGGGAGGCGCTCAGCCCACCTGCCACCAGCGCCTTGGCCACCGCGTAGAAGGCGGCGTAGTCCGGCACCAACGTCTGCTGATCGATCCGCAGGGCCACTAGGATCACGTAGCTGAGCAGCACGGCGAGGCTGACCAGGCTCACGGCCCGCCTGGTGGTTGATTGCATTGGCTGGATTTGTACGCTCTCACAGCCGCCTCGAAGGGATTGGGAGGCCGATTGCGGGCGACTTGTGGCGGCGCCGTTACCGGTCGGCCCACTGCGGGCGCGGCCGTCCCGGCCCGCGTGCGTCACAGATCGCCCCAGCCGCGGGCCCCGCCGCGTGGTCGGCCTCGGGTCGCTGGGTGGCGAGCTGACCTGCCCGGGATGCTACCCTGCCCTCACCTCGCTCCCGTTCCCAGCGGGAGGAAGAGCTCCCAGTGGAGATTGCAACGCGCCCTGATGTCGGCATTTGAGCCGGTCGCCAACCCGGTCAGCTTCCCCGATCTGGAGGAGAGCGTCCTCCAGTTCTGGCGGCGGGAGCGAATCTTCGAGCGCGGCCTGGAGCAGCGCGGCGGTGCCCGCCGATTCGTCTTCTACGAGGGCCCGCCTACCGCCAACGGGCTGCCCGGCGTGCACCACGTCCTGGCCCGCTCCTTCAAGGACTGCTTTCTGCGCTACCAGCAGATGCAGGGCCGGCTGGTGGAGCGCCGGGGTGGCTGGGACACCCACGGGCTCCCGGTCGAGCTGGAGGTGGAGCGCAGCCTGAGGATCGGCTCCAAGCAGGAGATCGAGCAGTTGGGTGTGGAGGAGTTCAACCGGCTCTGCCGCGCCAACGTCATGAAGTACATCGACGAGTGGGAGCGGCTGACCGACCGGATCGGGTTCTGGCTCGACCTCAAGAGCGCCTACCGCACCTTCGACACCGACTACATCGAGTCGGTCTGGTGGAGTCTGAAACAGATCCACGATCGGGGCTGGCTCTTCCGCGGCTACCGGGTCGCCCCCTATTGTCCCCGCTGCCAGACGTCGCTCAGCAGCCACGAGCTGGCCCAGCCCGGGGCCTACCGGGACGACACCCCGGATCCCGCGCTCACCATCCGCTTCCGGCTGGCGGAGGACCCCACCACCAGCATCCTGGCCTGGACCACCACGCCCTGGACGCTGCCCGGCAACCTGGGGTTGGCGGTCGGGCCCGAGATCGAGTACGTCAAGGTGCGCCAGCGCGAGGAGCACCTGATCCTCGCCAAGTCCCGACTCGAGGTCCTGGAGGCCGGCTTCGAGGTGGAGGAGGAGATGAGGGGCCGGGACCTGCTGGGTCTCCGTTACCAGCCCCTCTTCAAGTACCTGCCCCAGCAGCCGGCCGCCTTTCAGGTGCTGGCGGGCGACTTCGTCGCCACCGACGAGGGGACTGGAGTGGTCCACACCGCCGGCGCCTACGGCGAGGACGACCTGCGGCTCTGCCAGGAGGCCGGGATCGTGGTCCGCCACACAGTTGGGCTGGATGGCCGGTTCCTGCCCCTGGTCAGCGACTTCCAGGGGCTTTTCGTCAAGGACGCCGACCCCCTGATCACGGCCGAGCTGGAGCGGAGGGGACTGGTCTACCGGGCGGAGCGGATCCTGCACACCTACCCGTTCTGCTGGCGCTGCGATACCCCGCTCCTCTTCTACGCCCTCGACTCCTGGTTCATCCGCACCACCGCGGTGAAGGAGGAGCTGATCCGGCACAACGGCTCGGTCCACTGGGTCCCGTCCCACCTCCGAGACGGGCGGATGGGGAACTGGCTGGAGTCGCTCCAGGACTGGAACCTCTCCCGGGCCCGCTACTGGGGCACCCCGCTCCCGATCTGGATCTGCGGCAGCTGCCAGGAGCAGCGCTGCATCGGCAGTCTGGAGGAGCTGGGGCTTGCGCCCGGCACCGACGTACACAAGCCCTTCATCGATGAGCTCACCCTGCTCTGCGAGTGCGGCGGAGAGATGCGCCGGGTCCCGGAGGTCATCGACTGCTGGTACGACAGCGGGGCCATGCCCTTCGCCCAGTGGCATTACCCGTTCGAGAACCGGGAGCGGTTCTCGGCTGACCACCCGGCCGACTTCATCAGCGAGGCGCTGGACCAGACCAGGGGCTGGTTCTACACCCTGCTGGCGGAGTCGGTGATGCTCTTCGACCAGCCCGCCTACCGCAATGTCGTGGTGCCCAGCCTGGTGGTGGACGAGCAGGGCCGGAAGATGTCCAAATCCCGCGGCAACGTGGTCGACCCCTTCGACCTAATCTCGAAGACCGGAGCCGACGCGGTCCGCTGGTGGTTCTACACCACGGTCTCGGTGGGGCTGGAGTACCGGATCTCGGTGCAGCGGGTGGCGGCCACCGCGCTGCGCTTCCTCAACGTGCTCTGGAACGCCCAGAGCTTCCTGGTCACCTATGCCAACCTGGCCGGCTGGGAGCCGGGCTCGGGGGCCCCTGCCCTGGGGGAGCGCCATCCCCTGGACCGCTGGATTCTGGCCCGGCTGGAGGAGACCGTGGCCGAGGTGCTCCCGGCCCTCGACGGGTATGACGCCAACACCGCCTGCCGGGCCATCGCCGCGCTCGTCGACGACACCAGCACCTGGTACCTGCGGCGCTCGCGGGGCCGCTTCCGGGGCACGCCGGCAGAGGTCGGCGCCAGCTGCGCCACCCTCCACGAGGTGCTCTCCCAGACCGCCCGGCTGATGGCGCCCTTCACGCCCTTCGTTGCCGATGCCATCTTCCGAACCCTCAACCCGGACGGCGCCGAGGGGCCGGTCTCGGTCCATCTCCAGGACTACCCCAGCCCGGCGCCGGGCCGGCTTGACCGCGAGCTGCTGGATCAGATGGCCCTGGTGCGGCGGCTGGCCGAGGACGCCCGCGCGCTTCGGGAGCGGCAGCGGATGCCGATCCGGCAGCCGCTGGCCCGGGCGGTGGTGGAGGGGGCGGAGCTGGCTCCCACGCTGGTGGCGGTCCTGGCCGAGGAGCTCAACGTGGTCGAGGTGGTCTGCACCAAGGGGGAGGACGGGTCCAGGGTGGAGGTGCACCTCGACTTCGAGCTGACCCCCTCCCTCCGTCGCGAGGGGCTGCTTCGGACCTTCGTGCGTCAGCTCCAGGACCTCAGGCGCAAGAGCGGACTCCGGCCCGGCGAGCTCATTCGGGTGGTCTACGCCGGCGACGACGAGCTGGGGGATGCGATCGAGGCGGGACGCGAGCAGCTCCGGACCCAGTGCTTCGTCAGCTCCCTGGAGCGGCTGGGGTCCGCCACCCGGCCGCCGGACGGATTCGGAGAGCCCTGCGAGCTCAGGGTCCCCGATCATGCGATCTGGGTGGCGCTGCAGCGGCTGGCCGGGGCGCAGGTTGAGTGAGCTGGGGTCTTCCCATAGGGCTGGAGACGGCCCATAATGCAGCCGCCCCCAGGTAGCAGAGGGTGCCCCCAGTGGAGCTGGGCTCCTGGCCCGGGGATGTTCAGGAAGGAACTTCGAGCATGACTGAGATTGCCGCCGCCAGCCGCGAGCGCGACCTGGCCGGGATCCGTCGCGAGTTGGAATCTGAGAAGGCGCGGCTCGAGCACGAGCTTTCCCAGCTGACCGGGGCAATCGCCAACGGGGCGGGTCGGGAGGCGCCCTTCAAGGAGCACCCCACCGAGCACGCTGGGGATATGGAGGAGCACGAACGGCTCCAGGCGATCCGGGAGAACCTGCTCCAGATGCGCCAGCAGTGTCAGGACGCCCTGCGCAGGTTGGATAGGGGCGAGTACGGCCTCTGCCAGAGCTGCGGCAAGGAGATCGACATCGAGCGGCTGAAGGCCGTGCCCTATGCCACCAGGTGCGTCCCCTGCAAGGAGGCCAAGCGCGGCTGAGCCTTCGGAGGTGGGGCCTGCCAAAGGCCGGCGCCTGCCCGAAGCCCGGCACTGGCCACTCTGGACCGCGGTGGCGGCGGCCCTGGTCTTCGCGCTCGACCGCGTCACCAAGTTCTGGGTCAGCCACGCTCTCTTCCCCGGGCAGCAGCTCTGGCCGTCGCTCCCGATCCACATCTACTACGCCGAGAACCGCGGGGCGGCGTTCAGCCTCCTTCCCAACGCCCAGTGGCTCTTCCTGGTGGTGGCGGTGGTGGTGGTCGTCGCCATCGCCGCGCGCTGGCGCCCGCTATCCGGGGAGCCCTGGTGGGTCCAGGCGGGGGTGGGGATGGTGCTGGGCGGGGCGGTCGGCAACGCTCTGGACCGGATCACCCAGGGTTATGTGGTGGACTTCATGCAGCTGCCCCACTGGCCGGTCTTCAATGTGGCCGACTCGGGCGTCACGGTGGGGATGGTGATCGTGGTCATCCGGATCGCGCTGGGCGGCCGCGGCGATGCCTGAGGAGCCACCCGGCGAAGTCCTGCGCCCTCTGGAGCCAGCCACCGCAGCCGAGGCGGAGCTCCGCCTCGACGTCTTTCTGGTGGGCCGCCTGGGGCTGCCCCGAGCCCAGATCCAGCGCCTGGTCCGCCAAGGCCTGGTCTCCCTCGACAACCGGGTGGAGAGGCGGCCCTCGCAGCCCGTCCACCGGGGCGTCCTGGTCCGGGTCGGCGAGGAACGTCGCGAGGAGGAGCCCCTCGCCCCGCCGGGCGAGCTCAAGGTCGTCTACCAAGATCAGGCCATAGCGGTGGTGGAGAAGCCGGAGGGGATGGTCGTCCACCCCGGCCCCGGTCACCGCCAGGGAACCCTGGCCCAGCTGGCGGAGAGCTGGGGAGGTCCCTGGTCGAGGGCCGGTGGGGCGGAGCGCCCCGGCATCGTGCACCGGCTGGACCGGGGTACCAGTGGGCTCCTGGTGCTGGCCCGAACCGAGGAGGCGCACCGGGCGCTGGCCCGGCAACTCCGCAGCCGGGCCATGGGCCGCGAGTACTGGGCCCTGGTCGAGGGAGGGTTCGAGGAGGACCGCGGCCGGATCGAGGCTGCTCTGGCCAGAGATCCCCGGCGGCCGACCCGGATGGCGGTGGTCCCGGGGGGGCGAGAGGCAATCACCGAGTTCACCGTGCTGGAGCGCTTCCCTGGCCACACCTCCCTGCGCCTGCGGCTTCTAACCGGGCGGACCCACCAGATCCGGGCCCATCTCTCTTACATCGGCAGGCCCCTCGCCGGTGACGACCTGTACCGCCGGGAGGGCGTGGCCCACTCAACGCGACCGGCGCTCCACGCCGCCATGCTCCACCTCCAGCACCCGGTGGACGGGCGCGAGATGGAGTTCGTCAGCCGGCTCCCCCAGGACCTCGAAGAACTCCGCCTGGCGGTGGGCGGCGAACCCGGCACCATGGCCGTCTGGCCCTGGATCCCCTAACCTCCACTGCCAGATGTCGACGAGTCCTCCTCCTGGGCGGCTGATCGTGCTCTCCGGTCCCAGTGGCGTGGGCAAGGACACCGTGATCCTGGAGCTGCTGAGGCTAGTCCCCAACCTGTGCCGCCCCGCAGCCTTCACCACCAGGACCCGCCGGCCGGGCGAGGAGGACGGCCGGGACTACTCCTTCGTGGACCCCCAGACCTTCGCGGCGATGAAGGCGGGCCAGCAGTTCCTGGAGACCGCCGTGGTCCACGGCCACGACTACGGAACCTCTTCGGCCCGGGTCGCAGCTCTCCTCGGTCGCGGTGAAGACGTCCTCCTCAAGATCGACGTGCAGGGCGCGGCCAAGATCAAGGCCGCCGGGGTCGACGCTCTCTTCATCTTCCTGGCCCCACCCTCCCGGGAGGCGCTGGTGGAGCGGCTGCGGAGGCGCGAGACCGAGAGTCCCGAGGAACTGGCGATCCGCACCAGGGACCAGGAGCGCGAGCTGGCTGCATCGAGCTGGTACGACCACCTGGTGGTGAACGACGACGTCGGCCGGGCGGCTCAGGAGATCGCGCGGCTCCTGGCCGAAATGCCGCGCGACCGGTCCTGACCCGGCGCGGCCGCCTGCCACAATTGCGTCGAGATGGCTGAGCTGGGACGAGCGCCGCTGGAGGGGAGGAGGATCGCCCTCCACGTCTGCGGGGGGGTGGCGGTGGTCAAGGTGCCCGAGCTGATCACCTCGCTCCGCCGCCAGGGTGCCGAGGTCCGGGTCGCCATGACCCCGGCGGCCACCTCGTTCATCTCTCCGACAACCCTGCGGGCGCTCTCGGGCAATCGGGTGGCCTGGCGGCTGCTGCCGGCCAGGCGCGGCCGCGGCGCGGAGGAGGAGGGAGAGGGCCATGGGATGGCCCACATCGAGCTGGCCAGCTGGGCCGAGTGTCACCTGGTGGTGCCGGCCACCGCCTCCACCCTGGCCCGGCTGGCGGCCGGGCTTGCCGACGACGTGGTCAGCGCCAGCCTGCTGGCCAGCTCGGCCCCGGTGATCCTGGCCCCGGCCATGGAGACCGGGATGTGGCGGAGCCCGGCCACCCAGGAGAACCTGGCGACCCTGGTCGAAAGGGGCGCCCAGGTGGTAGGGCCGGTCCGGGGCCGGCTCGCCTCGGGCAGGGAGGGGGAGGGGCGCATGGCCGAGCCGGCGCAGATCCTGGCTGCGGTGCTTGAACTCCTGGGGGCCGACGGGCCACTTCGCGGCTGGGAGGTGCTGGTGACCGCCGGAGGCACCCGTGAGCCGATCGACCCGGTCCGCTACCTGGGCAACCGCAGCAGCGGGCGGATGGGGGAGAAGCTGGCCGCCGAAGCGGCGGCCAGGGGCGCCACGGTCCATCTGGTCACGGCCGCTGAAGTCCAGCCGGAGCTGCCCCGGGTCGCGATCACCAGGGTGGAGACCGCTGCCCAGATGCTGGAGGCGTGCCGCCGGCTGCTCCCCCGAGCCCGCCTCCTGCTGATGGCCGCCGCGGTCGCGGACTTCCGGGTGGAGAGACCCTCCGAACGCAAGATCCACCGCGGGCAGGCGGCGGTGCTGGAGCTGCGGCTGGTCCGGAATGCGGACATCCTGGCCCAGCTGATGGCGGAGCGGCCACCCGGCTGCATCGTGGTGGGATTCGCCGCCGAGACCGAGGAGGTGCGCCAGCGGGGCCTGGCCAAGCTGCGCAGCAAGGGCTGCGACCTGATGGTGGCCAACCCGGTCTCCGGTGAGCACTCGGCGATGGGGGGGGATTCGGCCGAGGCCACCCTTCTGGCCCGGGATGGACGGGTGGTCGAGCTGGGCTGGCAGCCGAAGTCCCAGATCGCGGCTCAGATCCTGGACGAGGCCCAGCGGCTGGCCGGTGAGCTCCCGAGCCAGCCCCCTTCCCGGTGACGGCGCGCGTCCCCAGGGTCGCCCGCGTCTCCCCTGACCTCCCCGCTGGGCCGCCCTCCGGCCTCTACGACTACCAGGTTCCCCCGGAGCTTGCCGATCAGATCCGCCTGGGCCAGCGGGTGGTGGTGCCCTTCGGCCGGCGACGGGTCTTCGCCTTCGTGGTCGAGCTGGTGGAGGACTCCCCGGTGGGCGATCTCCGGCCCCTGGAGCGGATCCGGGACGAGCAGCCGCTGCTGCTGCCCCACCAGATCAGTCTGGCCCAGTGGATCGCGTCCCACTACCTCTGCCCCCTGCCGGAGGTGGTTCGGGCCATGATCCCGCCGGCACTCCGCACCGGCAAGCCGAGCTCGACGCGCCGCTCCCGGGCCCGGGACGGTGCATTGCGGGCAGCGCCCTCCCCTCCCAGCCAGGCCGAGCTGGTGCTGACGCCCCAGCAGGACTTGGTGTTCGCCCCCATCCGGGACGCCATCTCCTGGTCCAGGTCCGAGGAGTTCCTCCTCTTCGGGGTCACCGGCTCGGGCAAGACGGAGGTCTACCTGGCCGCCATCAAGGCCGCCCTGGCCCAGGGCAAGGGGGCCATCGTGCTGGTGCCGGAGATCTCGCTCACCCCCCAGACCGAGAAGCGGTTCGCGGTCCACTTTCCCGGGGTGGTGGCGGTGCTCCACTCCGGGCTCTCGCCCTCCGCGCGGGGGAGGGAGTGGCGAAGGGTGAGGGCTGGCGAAGCCAAGGTGGTGGTGGGCTCCCGGAGCGCGATCTTCGCGCCCATGCCCCAGCCTGGGGTGGTGATCGTGGACGAGGAGGACTCCTCCTCGTACAAGCAGTACGACGCCATGCCCAGGTACCAGGCGGCCGACGTCGCCTGCCACCTGGGCCGGATCCTCTCGGTTCCGGTGGTTCTGGGCAGCGCCACCCCCAGGCTGGAGTCCTACCACCAGGCGGTCGGGGGCAAGGGCCTGCGGCTGCTCCGGCTGGCGGAGAGGTTCGGGGGCAGGCCGCTCCCCCCGGTGGAGGTGGTGGACCTCCGCGAGGAGCTGGCCTGGGGCAACCGCTCGCCCTTCTCCCGGCGGCTCGCCGAGCTGGTCACCGAGACCCTCAAGGAGGGGGGCCAGGGGATCCTCTTCCTCAACCGGCGGGGCACCTCCAGCGTGGTGCTCTGCCGGAGCTGTGGCGAGGCCCTGGGCTGCCCCAACTGCTCGGTCTCGCTCACCCTGCACCAGGCGGGACGGATCTGCGCCTGCCACTACTGCGACCACCAGGTGGAGCTGCCCGAGCTCTGCCCCACGTGCGGGAGCCGGCTGCTTCGGGCCCTGGGTGCCGGCACCGAGCGGATCGAGGCCGAGGCCAGGGAGCGGTGGCCCCAGGCCCGGATCCTGCGCATGGACCGGGACACGGTCGGGCACCGCGATGCCCACCGGGAGATCTACGAGGCCTTCGCGAGCCGTGGCGCCGATCTGCTGATCGGGACCCAGATGGTGGCCAAAGGCTGGGACCTGCCCGGGGTGCGGCTGGTGGGGATCGTCAACGCCGACATCGCCCTGCACTTCCCGGACTTCCGGGCCGCCGAGCGGACCTTCTCCCTCCTGACCCAGGTCGCCGGGCGGGCCGGGCGGGGTGATGAGCCCGCCCAGGTGATCCTCCAGACCTACAGCCCCGACCATTCCGCGGTCCAGCTGGCCAGCGCCCACGACTACGAGGGCTTCGCCGAGTTGGAGCTGGAGGCGCGGCGGCAGCTCCACTTCCCCCCCTTCACCAGGCTGCTGGTGCTCACCCGCAGCTCCGAGCTGGAGCAGCAGGCCCACGACGAGGCCGAGCTGGAGGCAGAGCGCTTGCGGCGCCTCCTGGAGGGGACCGGGGTCGAGGTGATGGGCCCGAGTCCCGCCTTCATCCCCCGGCTCCGCTCCCTCTACCGCTGGCAGCTGACCATCCGGGCGCCCCGGCTGGAGGCGGTTCGGCCCTACCTTCCCTCAGGGCGGGGCTGGGCCATCGATGTCGATCCCGCCTGACCCGGGTCGTTACCGCCTGCCCCGGATCCGGCCGGGCAGTGCAGACCGGCTCCGGGGCTGGGAGACTGTGAGCCTACCCTGCCGGCCCCGAGGGCAGCGAGGGCCATCGCAGTTCTGGAGGTGTCTCGGTGCGCGTCGTGTTCGCCGGCTCGGCGGAGTTCTCGGTGCCGGTGCTGCGGGCGCTGGCGGCCTCGGACCACCAGGTGACCCAGGTCCTGACCGCGCCCGACCGCGCCGGCAGCCGGGGCGCAGCCGCCCCTCGGCCGGTGAAGGAGGAGGCGCGGAGACTGGGTCTGCCGGTGGAGCAACCACCGAGGCTCACCTGGGACTTCTGGCGGGAGTCGCCGGCCAAGCTGGAGCCGGAGGCCCTGGTGGTTGGAGCCTACGGTCAGCTGGTCCCGCTCGACGTTCTCCGCTCGCTCGCCCACGGCGGGCTGGGGGTGCATCCGTCGCTCCTGCCCCGACATCGGGGAGCCTCGCCGGTCGCGGCCGCGATCTTGGCCGGCGACTACCGAACCGGGGTTACCGTCTTTCGGATGGTGGAGAGGATGGACGCGGGCCCGATCCTGGCCCAGCAGGCGCTCCCGGTCCCGGCCGGAGCGACGACGGCCCAGTTCACGGTCAGGCTGGCCCAGCTGGGTGCGCAACTGGCCGTCCAGGTGCTGGACCGCCTTGAGGGGGAGGGGGTGGAGGAGATCCCCCAGCTGGAGTCCGGCGCCACCTACGCGCACCGTTTGGGAAGGCAGGCCGGTCGCCTGGAGTGGGAGCTCGGCTCCGACGAGATCGACCGGCACCTCCGGGCCCTCCTTCCCTGGCCGGGGGTGACGGTGCCGCTGGGAGGCGTGCGGGTGAAGCTGCTCCGCGGCGCGCCCGAGGATCTGTCCTCGGAAGCGATCGCCGCCACCCCCGGCGAGCTGCTGGAGCAGGGGCACGATTGGCTCCTGGTGGGGACTGGGGACGCAGCCTTTCGGGTGGAGCTGATCCAGCCGCCCGGAGGCCCGGCCATGAGCCCTGGCGCCTTCCTCAGAGGGCGCCAGCGGGTGGGCCGAGGTGGGGATCGTGCCTGAGGCCGAGGTCGAGCGGCTGCTGGCCAGGAACCGCCGGGCCCGGCACGAGTACCTGATCCTGGAGCAGATCGAGGCGGGGATCGAGCTGCGGGGGACCGAGATCCGGTCGCTGCGCCAGGGCGGGGCCCAGATCACCGAGGCCTATGTCCGGATCGAGCACGGCGAGGCGTGGCTCCATGGCGCCCACATTCAGCCCTACGCATTCGGCAACCGCCAGAACCATGAGCCCGGACGCTCCCGCCGACTCCTGCTCCACCGCCGCGAGATCAACCGTCTGGCGGGGATGGTGCGGCAGCCGGGGGTGGCGGTGGTTCCCCTGGACCTGCACCTCTCCCACAACCACGTCAAGGTGGGGCTGGCAGTTGGGCAGGGCAAGCGCACCTACGACAAGCGGGCGGCGCTGGCCGAGCGCGAGGCCCGGCGCCAGATGGAGCGGGCGGTGCGTAGGGAGTGGAAGACCGGGGTATAGTTCTCTGGCAACCTTCTCGTGGGGGCGTGTGGCTTCGACGGGGACGCGGGTTGCGAGATGGCGTGTCGAGCCCCGGGCTCGTAAAACCGGGAAGAGGCATTAACTGCCAACCACTCGAGCCAACCGGCTCTGGCCTACGCTGCCTGATCTGATCTAGCAGCCAAGCCGAAAGCTCGGGCTTAGGCCCGACGTCGACCGGAAGAGCGCCCGCGGCTTCCGGACCCGACGCAAATACAGCGGGCTCGCTCGGGAGTGGCGCCTCAGCATTCCCGGGGACTCTAACTGAGGCTGGTCGGCTGGGAGCCCGTCCGGGGGCGTCCAGGTGGCGAGATCAGTTCCCGGGCTACACACGTAGAGGTCTCGCGGGACGCGTTCTCGGACCCGGGTTCGAATCCCGGCGCCTCCACCAGGGGTGTTGCACGGCGAGGTGCACGCGTTGCTCGTGAGGGGCCGATTTTGGGGCTCTGGAGCGTCGCTGAAGCTGGCGAATTGGGGCACCGCCCCCGTGTGCCAACCTGGGGTCAGAGAAACATGCCTCGGTAATTACCCACCTCAGGGCGGAGCCGGGGGACACTCAGGATGACCGTGATGAACATCGCGAAGTCCAAGCCAGCGAATGGGCCGGAGGCCCATGAAGCCGTGGAGCCGGGACCCCCGGAGAAGGCGCGTCGGCGGCAGGGCACCGCAGCGTGCAAGGCGGCGGTGCTGGCGGCTACTGGGGGCTGTGAGCTCATTTTCGCTGATCCCGACATGGCATTCGGCGAGCGCTGCACGGCGACGTCTGAACTGGGACGAAGGCAGTCAAACATGCCTACCTTGATGAGCTCGCCGCTTTCGCTGCCCGTGGCCAATCGCTGGTCGTCTAGCACCATGCCGACCGCTCAGCCGGTGTCGCGGAGCAGGCAAGGCGCCGGCTGGGAGCGCTCGCCCAGGAGGTGGCTGAAGTGCAGCCTCTGGCCGCCGTGCGCGCCTCGCGCGGGACCACCAGACTCTTCCTGGTGGCATCTGCCCCAAGGCACTTAGGGCATCTCACCTCCAGGCTACGCGGGCTCGCGTCGGGTGCCTGGTCTGGAGAGTTCGAGGTCTACTGGCAAGGGGAGGAGTAGTCCGCGGTGTCACCAAGCTGAGCGCGATGACACCGCCTAGTGTCCCGTCACACAAAAGGGTTGCGGATTGCGGGCTGATGAGATCATGCTCTGGGCATGTCCAATCACCCCGCCCCACCACTGCAAGTCGACGCGGCCCAATCCCAACTGCTGAGCATCTGGTCGAGAAGCCAAGTGCTGCCCCAGCGGCAGGTTCTGCGGGCCAAGATCTGCCTGCTGGCAAGTGCGGGTACGCCCAACCAGGAGATCGCCCGGCGGCTCGAATGTTCGGAGCCCACGGTACGCAAATGGCGCCAGCGCTTCGCTGAGGCGGGCTTGGACGGACTCGGGGACCAGCCCGGTCGGGGCCGGCCGCCGACCTACGGAGAGCAGCTGGTGGACCGCGTGGTCAGCCTGACGTTGAGCCGCCCGCCCCGGGGCACAACCAACTGGAGCACCCGAACCCTGGCTGCACGACTCGGGATCAGCCACGAAACGGTGCATCGGATCTGGCAGGACCGTCGTCTCCAGCCTCACCGTACTCGAACGTTCAAGTTCAGTGACGATCCCCGACTGGTAGAGAAGGTGACCGACGTGGTTGGCCTCTACCTGCATCCGCCGGAGAAAGCGGTGGTGCTTTCGGTGGACGAGAAGAGTCAGATTCAGGCGCTGGACCGCACCCAGCCCCTGCTGCCGATGCGGCCGGGTCAGGTCGAACGGCGCAGCCACGACTACGTGCGCCATGGGACTACCACCCTCTTCGCCGCCCTGGACGTGGCCACCGGCGAGGTGACTGGGCGCTGCTACATGCGGCACCGGCATCAGGATTTCCTGCGCTTCTTGCGCCTTCTGGCCCGCACCTATCCTCGCGGCGAACTCCATCTGGTCCTCGATAACTACGGTACGCACAAGCATCCTGAGGTCCAGCTGTGGCTGCGCCACCATCGCCGCTTTCACCTCCACTTCACTCCCACCAGCGCCAGTTGGATGAACCAGGTGGAGACGTGGTTCTCCCTGCTCGAGCGCAAGGCCATTCGCCGCGGCGTGTTCCAGAGCGTGGCTGCTTTGCGCAACGCGATCCAACGCTTCCTGGCAGCCTGGAACGACCAGACGCGATCCAACGCTTCCTGGCAGCCTGGAACGACCAGAAGCACCCCTTCAGTTGGGTCAAAACTCCTGACCAGATCCTGGCCAAGGCCAACCGGAAAGTCATTTCTGTGACGGGACACTAGAAGGAACAGCGATCCAGCCCTTGGGGTCATCGAGGAGAAGGTATGGGCCGTCGACGTCTGGGAGGTCCGCGATCTCGAGTACCGACACCCACGGTGACGCCGGCACCGGATCCGGTAGTCGCACCGGTGTCGGTTAGGGTAAGTCCTCGGTAGCGAGGTCGCTTGAGGCTAGCCCGCGCGGTTCCATCTGAGGTGAGTCCGTCGACTCACGTATTCACCTCGGTTCCTCTTCGTGTCCTTTGGTGGCGGTTTTGGGGCGGCGGCCAGTGATCGGAACAAGCCAACCGGGGACCAGCCGGCTTCGCGACATCAGTGGCGCTTGGGATGTACCTGGGTCGGTGGAGCTTCTGAGGCTGACGGTTGTGCAGCCTTAGGCCAGGTTGTATGACCTCGAGCCCGGTAGGCCTGGAAATCGGCCGCCTGGATAGTCATAGTTAGCGGCGTGACCTCGACCCTCGGTCGCGCCTGGGACGCCTTGGCCGATCCCGGCCGCCGGGCGGTTCTGGAGCAGCTGGCGCAGCGGCCGGGCACCGTGGGTCAGCTGGCCGCGAGGCTGGCTGCGCCGGCGCCGGTGCTCGCCGAGTTGGTGGAAACCCTGATGGGCGCTGGTCTGCTAGCCACGGATCGCGGCGTCGATCCTCCCACGCTCCGGGTCAGCACCAGGGGAGTCGAGGAGCTGCGGGACTACCTCGGGCGGATCGCCGACATGGCGAAGCTGCAGGGCAGCGCGGTCCCGACGAGCCAGCCGCCCGCTGGCCCGGTGGCCGCCGAAGCTCGGTTCTCGGTCTCTCGAGAGGTCCAGATTCGGCGGAACCAGGCGCAGGCATTCCGGCTCTTCACCGAGGGGATGGGGGACTGGTGGCCCCTGGGGCGGCGCCACTTCGGCCGAGCCCCGGCGGTGACCGTCATCGTCGAGCCCCAGGCCGGAGGCCGCTGGTACGAGCGTGGCGACGATGGCAGCGAGTCCGCCTGGGGTGAAACCCTGCTCTGGGAGCCGCCCCAGCGGCTGGTTCTGGGCTGGCGGGTGGGCCCGGCCTGGACTCACGATCCCGCAGCCCGGACTGAGGTGGATGTGGCCTTCATCTCCGAGGGCCCCAGCGCCTGCCGGGTGCGAATGGAGCACCGTTGTCTGGATCTCTCTGGCCCTGAGGCCGCCGGGCTGCAGGCGACCTTCGACGCCGAGGACGGCTGGACCGAGTTGCTGCGGCGGTTCGCCGAGGCCAGCTGAGCGGAGCCGACGCCGCCGACCAGTCAGTGGTCCCGGGGCTGGGCCGGCCCTGACCAACCCACGTCGGGAGAATCGGACCGACATTGCGAACGCCTGATCTCCTGCCGCCTGACCCGTCCGGGCGCTGGGCGCGACTTCGCCAGCTGGCCTGGGTCGACACCACCCCACTGCGCCGCTCCGCAGACTTCCGCTGGCTGTTCGTGGGCCAGACCGTCTCCGGGGCCGGGAGCATGCTCACCTACGTCGCGGTCCCCTACCAGGCCTACCGGCTGACCCACTCGTCGCTCACTGTTGGGCTGCTTAGCCCGAATCCACCGATGAGGTAGGCGTCCAGACGCAAAGACAGGCAACCAATCCAACTGGGACAATGGAATTGATCGAAACCAACGTCTCAGCAGGGGGTCACCTGTCAGGTGCAAG
>JBEKRL010000049.1:0-24030 GCA_049518775.1 Candidatus Dormibacteria bacterium | reverse complement strand
ACGCGGAACCGGGGGAGCCGGGCGAGCGCCGCCTCCTGAGCCGGCCAGTCGAACCCGTCCGCCCAGTAGGCGACGAGCTCACGGAGGTAGTCGAGATCCGTGCCGAGCGACCACCCTGCGTCCGCGGGCGCATCCGGCCAGCGCGTCGCGCGCAACCGCACGCGGAGGTCCTCGAGCGCCCCGGGAGGGGTCTGCGAAAAGAACGGCTCGGGGCGGGGCGGGAGGTCCAGGACAGGATTCATCTTACCGGCTTACCGGCCGCGCCGGCGGGTTGGCGGGGGCAGCGTCGTATTGCTTCCGGAACTGCTCCTGACCCTTGAAGCAAGTGCTGGCCGAAGGCACGGATGGCGAAGCAAGTAGCCGAAGCGAATTCGAGAAGGCCTATGCGAACGACAAAACCAGAAGGCGCTTGCTTTGGGCGCAAGAAGTCCCCAGTTCGAGTCTGGGCCCCCCGACCAGCGGGTCAGCTAACGGTCAGTTTTGAATGCTCGTGGCCCGCACTGGTCAGCACGAGTACGAGATCGTGAACGCCGCCCTGCGCAGCCTCCTTGGCCTGACCCGGGCTCGCCCCAGCCCTCAGGGCTTTGGCGGTCGTTCCGCGGGCTGGGAGCCAGCGATGTTGCTGAGTAGCGCGCAGGCGCGGGCGATCGCGTTCTGATCCTCGGGGCTGAGTGCTTGTAGTTGGGCGTCCAGCCAGGTATTGCGTTGGATGCGGGCGGCGAGGGCGAGCTCGGCGCCCTCGGGAGTGGTGCTGAACAGCACTTTCCGGCGGTCGTTCAGATCGGGAGTGCGGATCGCGTAGCCGGCCGAGGTCAGCCGGTTCACGGTCTGACTCATCGAGGCGGGGGCGACATGGCCCTGTTCGCTGAGCTCGGTCAGGGTGTGCGGGCCGTTCTTGTGCAGCCAGGTGAGGACGTCGAGCGCCGTGTCTCCGAGGGTGCCCTCTGGCCGTTCGCTGCGGAACCGGCGGTAGAGCCGACCGACCGCCGACCGTACTTGGCCGCCGAGACCGGCCTCTTCGGCGGTGCCGGATTGTTCGCGGCTTGCATTTGTCTCCATGGGTCGTTAGCATACCTAAAAGTCTGTCTTTAGTATACCTAAGCACCGAGGAAACCGAGATCGCCTGATGCGTCTCAATCGGAGCGCCCCATGACATCCGCTATCCCCGCCGGCGAATCGACCGTGAGGGGCAAGCCGTTCTCGTGGCGGTTTACCACCCCGCTCTTCATCGGGGCGGCCTTGAACGCGGTCAACACTTCCATGATCGCCACTGCGCTCGTGCCGATCGCGACCGGCCTGCACGTCTCGGTCGGGCAGACCGTTTCCCTGGTCACTGCCCTGTACCTGGCCAGTGCGATCGCCCAGCCCACGGCAGGGAAAGTCGCGGAGGTCTTCGGTGCCCGCCGCGTCTTCCTCGTCGGGATCGTACTGGTGGTGCTCGGGGGTGTCCTCGGCGGGGTGGCGCAGAACCTCCTCATGCTGCTGATCGCCCGGGTGCTGATCGGGTTGGGCAGCTCCTGCCCCTACCCGGCGGCGATGATGCTGATCCAGCGGCGCGCCAAAGCTGCCGGGATGGAAAAACCGCCCGGGGGCGTGCTGGGCGGTCTGCCGATCGCCGGCATGGCGACCGCTTCTCTTGGCCTGCCGATTGGTGGAGTGCTCGTCGAGGCTGCCGGGTGGCGCTGGGTGTTCCTCGTCAACGTTCCCGTGGCGCTCATCGCACTGGCCGCAGCGCTGATCTGGATCCCACGCGACCCCGCACAGCAGACCCCGAAATACGCCCGCGATGTTCTCTCCCGCATCGACCTGACCGGCATCATCGGCTTCGCCCTGGCGATGACCGCACTGCTCTCGTTCCTGTTCTCAATCCCGGAACCGAACTGGACCATGCTGGGCGCGGCCGTGGTCCTGTTCGTCGCCCTGACCCTGTGGGAACTGCGCGCCAAGCACCCGTTCGTCGACGTGCGGCTGCTCGTCCGCAACGCGGCGCTGACCCGGACGTACCTGCGCTACGCCTTGGTTGCCCTGTGCGTGTATGTCGTCCTTTACGGCATCACCCAATGGTTGGAGGCCGGACGCCATCTGTCCGCGCTCGGCGCCGGATTGCTCCTGCTGCCGATGAGCGTGATCTCCGGCGTGGTCGTCGTACCGATCTCCAGGCGTAATCTAATTCGCGGCCCTGTTATCGTCGCCGCCCTGGCCAGCCTGGTGGGGTCCGCGGGCGTGCTGTTCCTGGCCTCGGACACCAACATCGTCTGGATCGTTCTGATCACCCTGGTCTTCGGCGTCGCACTCGGTACCACCGCCAGCGGCAACCAGACCGCCCTCTACACCCAGGCCCCACGCGAGCAACTCGGCGTCGCATCCGGACTGTTCCGCACCTTCGGCTACGTCGGCTCCATCGCCTCCTCCGCCATCACCGGCATCGTCTTCCACAAAAGCGTCAGCGACAGCGGCGTCCACCTTATCGCCCTGATCATGATCGGCGTGAGCATCTTCGCCGTGGGCCTCTCGGTCTTCGACCGCAGACTCCGCAACCCCGACCTCCCCACCCTCCAGGCATAGAGAAGGAACTAAGAGCATGCCCGCAAATCCCCTCGGTCACGCATTGCGCAACCGACGCGCCGGTCACCACACGCTGGTCTGGGCGCGTCCTGACCTGCAAGCACCCGAAAACTTCACCCTCACCAGCCCTGCCTTCACGCACGGCACCCCCATCCCCGAGCGACATCGCGGCCGACTTTTCGGCGCCAACATTTCACCCGCCCTCGCCTGGACATCACCACCGGCCGACACCGCGGAACTGGTGCTCATCGTGCAAGACCCCGACGCCCCCACGGGGAAACCCGCCACCCATGCACTCACGGTCGGCATCGACCCATCGCTAAGTGGCATTCCGGAGGACGGCCTCGCCCACCCCAGCCCGATCGGCGGGCTCAAACACGGCAAGGGCGCCCTCGGTCACCGCGGCTGGGCCGGCCCCATGCCCCTTCGCTCGCACGGACCACACTCCTACGTCTTCCAACTCTTCGCCCTGGACTACCAGCCCGAGCTGCCCGACACGTTCACCCTGACTGATGTTGTCCACGCCATGGCCGAACACGTGATCGCACGCGCCCGGCTCGACGGCACCTACGCAATCCGGTAGTCGCTGACCAAAGTGGCGCCCGAACCCTTCTCCGGTCCTCCGCACCCGAACCCGTGCCCGAGTCCGCCGCCCGCGCCGGACGGCTTGCCGAGGCGTTCCGTGACCGTGGCCTGCCTGTTGTTCTCGTCAGCGTCGTCGGCTGCGCACCCGGACGCACCGATAACAGCGGAACCGGCAGCGGCGAGCTACCGGACGACCCTTCCGGCTGCCGCTCGACGAGGGCTTCATTGCTTCCGGACCCTCGCCGCACTCTCAAAGCAAGTGCCGGAGGATGGCTCCTACGAGCGGGTGCGACCTACCGACTGCCGGGTGGTCGGCCTGGTCGGGGCGGGCGGGATCGAACCGCCGACCTCCACTTCCCAAAAGTGGCGCCCTACCTCTGGGCTACGCCCCGTTGGGCTCAATACTAGGCTGCATGCAGGGGCAGACGATCGGGCAAGGAATAAGGGGGACTTGTTGCAGGATAGAGGGCACTTAGAGCCTATCACGGGTCGATTCTGATCTCAAATCGGCCTGTCGGACGATTACCCTGCTTTGGGAGCAGGGGGTCCCCGGTTCGATCCCGGGCGTCCCGACCAGCCTTCCTTCGGAGGCCGGTTCTGAACTCAACTACGGTACTTGCTTGGGGTCCGAAGATGCTCCCGACGACGGCCTAGAAACCTCCGGCTCGCATGAAGCAAATGCTCTAGTAGGACAGCCTTGTTGGCAAACGTGCAGTCGAGCCGCTGCGATCGCGGCACCTCCAGCGAGGCAGCTGGCGGCGAGCGGAGGCGCTGCGATGGCCAGACCCCTCGCCCTGGTCCCGCCACCGCCGCATGCCCCCCCGCTGGGTTGACCGGCCGATGCTACCAATGGCAGGGTATCCCCGTGAGCTGGTCCCCACGGCCGGCCCTGAAGAAGTCGGTGACCATCGATCCCGGCGTTCTCGAGAGCCTAGGTTCCGATCGCCGCAGCAACCTCTCTGCCACGGTGAACGACAGCCTTGCGCTGGTCGCTGCCCTGGACGCGCAACGTCAGCTCGTGCGCGACTGGGAGGAGGAGCACGGTCCCTTCACCGAGGATGAGCTGAAGCCCTTCCTCGACGTGGTCCTCAGGGCCCAGCTCGAGACGACCCTGCGCGGTCTCCGAGGCTCTGCGCGACGCCCCGCCCGTGGCCTGAGCGTACCCGCGTCCGGACCGAGACCGCGACGCCCCGCCGGCATCGCCACGGTGGCGACGATGGACACTGGCTGGCTGGTCGCGGCGGAGCGCAACCCCGCCGCGGCCCGACGTCACGTCGCGGCGCTCACCCGGGTCGGGCAGGTGCTGTTGGTCACTCCCGTCGTCGTCGTGGAGGCCAGGCAGGGTCCCGGCGACGAGGGTGAGCTCCTCGTCGCCCTGGCCAAGCTCCGCCGCGAGCCGATCCTGCCCGAGGACGGAGACCGCGCGGCCGAGCTGCTCCAGGAAGCGGGCCGCCAGGCAGCGGACCCCGCAGCGCGGATCGGGACGATGGGCATCGTCGACGCTCTGGTGGCCGCGGTTGCCGAGCGTCGCGGCGGGATCGTCTACACGGGAGATCCCAAACACATGACGTGGCTGCGCGATGCCGGAGCCCGCATCACGGTGGCGCCGGTCTCGTTCTGACCCGCGTGGCGGCAGCTCCTTGCCGTCTCGGTCTGAGGGTAGAGGAGCTCCGTGAGGCTCGTGAGAGGCTGAGGGCGATGCGCACCCCACGGTCGTCGTGGTCGCCGAGGAGGGCAGCGGCCTGATCGGCTCGGTGCCGACCCTTGGGGGCTGCTTCACGCAGGGGCGCGCGCTCGCCGAGTGCCGTGAGCGCGCCGCGGAGGCGATCGCCTTCCACAGCGCCGACCCCCAGGCCGATGGGAGAGCCGATCCCGGACCAGTTGGGGACCGCCGCAACTCCCGACGGCCACCGTGGCTGTGTGAGCGGCCGGGGGGGGAGCGTGGCGGACCCGGGGCAGAGGCCGTCCCGCCGTCCCCACTGTCCTCCGACCGCGGGCGCGACGGGGACGGTTGCCCGCCTCGGTGACGCCGTCAGCCCTGAAAGGTGTCCGCCGGGCCCGGCCCTCGTAACACTGCCCCCTCTCGATACATGGCTGAACTCGGACCTGATCCTGGTAGAGGCCGAATTTCCCGGTACCGAGAGCATGGCCATGGGGCCTGTCGATACGGCGGCTCGAGGAGGAAGTGATGAGCTGTCTCCGTCTCGTCGCGAGCACCGTTCGCAATCCACGGCCGCGTCGGAGGTGGGCCTGGCTGTCAACCGCTCTCTGGGGACTGGTTGGCGAATCTACGCGTCGTGCCGGGTGGCGGGCGGGAGAGATTGGGCGCGATGTGGGGACCCAGAGGAGACGGCGCCAATCGCCAACCCTGGCACCCCCGTCGACAACAGCTATCGGAGGATGGGCTGCGGCGCGATCTGCACGCGTGCCAGCCGCCGGCCGGATCCAAGGTCGAGCGGATGAGGGTTGCTCCGGCGTCGTACCACGGATAGTCCGCGAAGTCGGCGGGCCGACCTACTTAGGTGGCAACTAGCCGGTTCTGCCGCCGAAGATCGACTCGAGGTTGCGCCCGAGCCGTGTATCGATTCCCATCGACAACGAAGTCCGGAGCGCACTGCGAGGCAATTCAATATGCCCCATCCGGGGGCACCCAAGCCCGATGGGGGTCTCTGACCGGCCATCGACGATAATGGCCCAGTAGTGGCGAGGATAGTCCTGACGTTGTCGATCCCCGGACCCGCTGAGGAGTGGCTGCGGCAGCGGGGTGATCTCCAGGTCCTAGGCGCGGTTCTGCCTCCCGACCGATACCGTGAAGCGATTCGGGGAGCTTCCGCGCTGCTCCCCTGGGCGGGAGATCGGATTGACGAAGCCGCCCTGGACGCTGCAGGGCCTGGCCTCAAGGTCGTCTCCAATTACGCGGTTGGACTTGACAACGTGGACATCGCGGCCTGCACCCGCCGGGGGATCTTCGTCGGCCACACACCTGATGTCCTCACCGATGCCACTGCCGACCTGGCCATGACCCTACTGCTGTCCGCTGCGCGCCGGGTGGTGGAGGCCGACCGCGAGATGCGCGAGGGGCGCTTCGGTGGCTGGGAGGCCCACTACCTGCTGGGTCAGGAGGTGACCGGGGCGACCCTGGGCGTAGTCGGGTTCGGCCGGATCGGCGAGGCGGTAGCCCGGCGGGCGGCGGGCGGGTTCTCTATGCGGATCCTCGCGTACGAGCCCATGGGCGTGCGGACGGTGCCAGGCCTTCAGGTGGAGGAGTGTGGTCTTGAGCGACTGCTGGCCGAGTCGGACTTCGTCACCTGCCACGTGACGTTGACGCCGCAGACCCACCACCTGATCGGTGCCGCCGAGCTGGCTGGCATGCGCAGGAACGCAATCTTGATCAACACGTCCAGGGGCCCGGTGATCGACGAGGCTGCCCTGGTTCGTGCTCTCCAAGAGGGAGTGATCGCCGGCGCTGGGCTTGATGTCTATGAGGATGAACCGAGGATGGCGCCGGGTCTGGCCGATTGCACCAGTGCCGTGCTGCTGCCTCATATCGGCACGGCCACCTGGAAGACCCGGGAAGCGATGGGTGCGCTGGCAGCTCGCAACATCCTGGAGGTACTTGACGGCCGTCCCCCGGTCGCCTGGGCCAACCCGGAGGTGTCTAGCCGCACCTGACCCGGGAAGCCGATCCTCCTGCCGACACCTACCGAGTAGACCTGCGGATCGCATCTGCAGTGTGCCCGCACCCCACCGTGTGTGATAAGGGCGGGCGGGACCAGGGAGTAAGGGGGCCTGCTGGCCAGACCTGTCCAGCGGCAACCGGAACACGGCACCTGGGCCGCCGGCCAGGTCCCGAGGCTGCCCAGACACAGCTGACGGTGGTGCTGGGCGAACGGGTCCGTATCCTGACCGATCTCGCAGGCGCTGGTGCGGCGCCGACGAGCAGCGCAGCCTGGGGTCCAGTACCGCGTGCGGCGGTGTAGCAGGTGCCGGCCCGAACGCCGCGATAGCGTAGCGAGGCCAATCACGTGACCATGTCGAAGCCGCCCGTCAGCTGATGACCCGAGTCTCGCCCGAGCCAGCGCCGCGGATGATCGCGGGCGCGCGGAACGCCGGAACGCCGGCCCTCAGGGGGAAGGAGCCGGTCAGGTTGAACGCCTCCAAGATCCGCAGGGTCTCTTGTAGGGGATGCACCATCCCGCCCCTCGTGTCCGGAAGGGCCATTTCTATCCTCACAGAGGCCACTGACAAGCCGCCCGGGAAGGTTGCTTGGCCGCCGAGGCGGGATCGTGGCCGATGGGGGACTCCCACCGACGCCGGCTTGGCGGACACCGGGACCCAGGGTTGGCAGGGCGCGTCTGAGTTCGCTCCGCTACCGGTTTGGCGCGGCATGGTGCCAACCGATGCGAGCAAGCCCCTTGCTTCTCCGGGTGTGGTGGGTACCCTTCGAACCGTAGAACATCAGGCTATAATTGGTGCATTCAGCGCACCGGGGGATCACTCAGTGAAACTATGGTGACGCGCACCCTAGGTCGGGGCCTCGATGTCCTGGAGGCGGTGGCGCGAGGGGACGGTGATGGGCTCGGGCCGTCCGTGATCGGCCAGCAGGTTGGTTTGGACAAGGCCACCGTGACGCGCCTCCTGCGCACGCTCGTCGAGGCCGGTTACATGACCCAGGACGAGAGGACCAGGCGCTATCGGCTCACCGGCAAGATCCTCTGGCTGGCCCATTCTGTCACCACCCACCTCGATCTTCGGAGCGTCGCCCGCCCCCACCTGAGAGCCCTGCGCGATGAGCTCGGGGAGACCGTTCACCTAGCGGTCATCGACGACCTCCGAGTCGTCTACGTCGACAAGCTGGAGGGTGACAACAGCATCCAGCTGGTCTCCGCCATCGGCCAGACCATGCCCCTGCACTCCACCTCGCTAGGCAAGGCGGTGCTCGCTGCCCTGCCGGAGGAGGAGCGTGAGGGGAAGTACGCTCGGATGGACTTCCTGCCGCGGACCGGCAGGACGATCCACGATCTGGTCACGTTCCGGGCGGAGATCCGGCGGACGCAGCGCCGCGGCTACTCCACCGACGACCGTGAGAACGAGCCGTTCGGGGCGTGCGTCGGGGCCGCAATCGTCGGAGCTGATGGAAGGCCGGCTGGCGCGATCAGCGTTTCCGGTCCGTTCTTCCGCATCCACGACCGCTTCCAGTACTTCGGCGAACGGGCGCGCGCCGTGGCCGGAGCGATCGCCCAGGAGCTCGGCGCCGACCCCGGCGAGCCGGCCGACGTGGGCGGTCGCGACATCTCCGAGGTGACCTGATGCCCGCCCTGGGGACCGGGTCGAAGCTGGCCGGCGTATTCGCGCCGATCAGCACGCCCTTCGCTGCAAACGAGGACGTCGACCACGGGGCTCTGCGGTTCAACCTGACGCGCTACGCGCAGAGCGGGATTCTAGGCTACCTCGCGCTGGGGTCCAACGGCGAGAGCCGGAGTTTGGCGGAAGACGAGAAGCTGCGCGTACTCGAAGACGTCGTCGGCCATAAGGGCGTGGGGCAGGTGGTCCTCGCCGGTGCAGCGTACGATGGGCAGCGTCAGGCTGAGCGCTTCCTCGCGGCCGCCGCCGACCTTGGCGCCGACTTTGGACTCGTCCTGCCGCCAGGCTACTTCCGGGCGCAGATGACGGATGAGGTCCTCTATCGCTACTTCTCCTCGCTGGCCGACGGTGCGCGGATCCCGCTGCTCCTCTACAACGCCCCGGGCTTCTGTGGCATCAGCCTGAGCCCGAACTTGGTCGGGCGATTGGCGGCGCATCCCAACATCGTCGGTCTCAAGGACAGCGCGTCGACTGGCATCGAGGGCTTCCTGCCCTTCCAGGGCAAGTCGTTCCAGGTCCTGGCGGGGTCGGCCAACTTCCTCTTCAGAGCCATGCTGGGCGGCTCTCCCGGCGGGACAGTGTCGCTGGCCAACTCTTTCCCCGAGCTCGCCCTCCAGCTGTTCCGCTACGGGCAGGCTCGCGACGAGGCCAAGGGGGCCCTGCTGCAGGACCGCGTCACCCGCATCAATGCCGCCATCTCCGGAGCTCACGGTGTGGCGGGCGTCAAGGCGGCCATGACCCTCGCCGGGTTCCGGGGCGGCATCCCGCGCCGCCCCCTGCTTCCCTTGGGGCCGGCTCAGGTCCGGGCCCTGAGGGCGGTTCTCACCGCCGAGGGACTCCTTCCATGAGCCGCGATATCCTGGCCATCGACGTCGGGACCAGCGCGCTCAAGATCGGCGTCTTCGGCCCCGATCTCGAGAAGCGTTGCGAGGCTCGGCGCGGATACGCGCCTCACATCTATGACCGCGGCAAAGCGGACATTGACCCCGAGGCTTGGTGGGATGCGCTGCGCGAATGCTGTCTGGAGGTGGCCCCCGGGCTTGCCGGCGTTGGCCTCGTGTCCCTATCTGTCACCACCCCAGGGCTCACGCCGATGGCCGCCGACGGAACAGCGCTCGCGCCGGCCGTCCTCTTCCTGGACGGGCGGTCGTATGCGCAGTCGGCCGCCATTCGCAACCTGGTGGGAGAGGAAGAGTTCCTCGCCGAAACGTGCAATCTGCCCGTCTCGGGTGGCTCGTCGTTGTCGTCCATCCTCTGGTTCCGGGATGAGCAGCCGGAGGTCTGGATGGCGGCCGCCAAGTTTGGCCACTGCAACACCTATCTCGTCAAGCGCATGACGGGCCGGTGGGCCATCGATCCGTCGACCACGTCGATCACGGGACTCTACAACACCGCCTCTAACGACCTCACCTGGAACCGGACGGTCCTGGGCCTCTCCGGCATCCCCGAAGACAAGCTGCCACCCCTCATGCACTCGCACCAGCGGGTCGGTCTTCTGCTGCCCGAGGTCGCCGAGGAGCTCGGGCTGCCTGGCGGTTGCTCGGTTCTCTGCGGGGGCAACGATGCGGTGCTCGCCGCGCTGTCGGGAGGTCTGACAGAACCTGGCGACATCAACATCATCAGCGGGACTTGCGACATCGCTAATGTCTGCACCGACCGCCCGATCGCCTCGCCCAACTTCAACGTCCGCTGCCATGTCGTGCCCGGTCGTTGGCTCACCTTCTTCGTGCTGAATGCCGGCGGGACGGCGCTGGACTGGTTCCGCCGGATTGCCTGCAGCGAGCTGGGCGAGGATGAGTTCTATGATGGGTACCTTCCGCGCGTGCTCGACGAGTTCTTTCGAGCGCCTGACCTGGACATCCGCGAATCCGAACTCCCCGAGTACGTGCCGTACCTTGGGGGCAGCCGGTACTCCCTCGATCCACTCAAGGCGGCACTCAGCGGTCTGACGCTCGAGACCACGCGCGAGGACCTGCTGCTCAGCCTCGTCCGTGGCAACGCAACATACCTCGGTGAGAACCTCAAGGAAGTTACCGCGCTTGTCCGCGTCGGCCGCCGGGTGGGGATCTCCGGCGGCGGGTCGGGGGTACGCGGCATGCTCGAAGCCAGGCGCCGCTGGACCGGCGAGTACGAGTACGTGTTCCAGGACCAGTCATCACTGCTCGGCGCGGCGATCCTCGGCCAGATGAGTCAGTTGGGACGGCTGCCCGGTTCCGGGCAGGTCACTGCGGGAGACATCTAGGAGGAAATCTCATGAGCGGTATTGGCACCGGCAGCACGACTTCCACTGACGCGAAGGGGGCGGCCCGCGAGCTGGTCGAGCAGGCGAGGGCCGGGATCGTCGGTGAGCCGACTCTGGCCATCCTGTTCGCAACCACTCAGTACGACAGCGAGAGCCTGGTGTCCGGGGTGTCGGAGCTTCTCGGCGGGGTCCCTCTGTGGGGTGGCTCGTCGTCTGCCGGTGTGTTCCAGGACGGTAGCTGGGTCACCAGCGATGGCGGAGCGGCGAGCCTGATGCTGATCGCCGACCGTCCGGCCGGGGTCGGCGTCGCCCCTGTCGGCGACAATGCCTTCGAGGCCGGCAAGAAGGCTGTGCAGGAAGCGCTGCAGCAGCTTGGCGGGGATGCCAGCGCCTTGCTCACCATCGCCTTCATGGGACCTGAAGAAGAGATCCTGAGGGGGATCGCCGAGGTTGCCCCGGGCGTACCGGTGGTGGGCGGTACAGCATCAGACCACTCTCCTGACAACAAGTTCCAACAGTTCGCGAACGGCCATGCCTTCAAGGGCCACTTCGCAATCGCGGCCATCGGGGGGCCAGTTGGTTACGTGCTCACCAACGGTTACCGGTTAACGGGCAAGAAGGCCACTGTCACCAGAGCCTCAGGGCGCACGCTGTTTGAGCTCGGCGGCCGTCGCGCCATGGACGTCTATTCAGAGTGGGTCGCCAGACCCGAATCCGAGATCGGGGGCGGCACCATGGTGTCGTTCAGCGTGCAGCATCCGCTGCTCTTCCACAAGGACGGGATCACGTACTCTGTTCACCCGGTGAACAGCAACGCGGACGGCTCGATGGATTTCGGTGCCGCCATCAGCCCGGGCATGGTGCTGGAGCTGGGTGAGGCCTCGGTGAACGGCCTGATCGCGGAAGCGGGCAACGCCGTGCACCAGGCAGCCTTGGGCGTGGAGCAGCCGAAGGCCATCCTGCTTGCCTACTGCGGTGGCCGCGCCATCGCCCTCGGTGAGCGGGTCCAGGAGATCCCCGGTGAAGTCGAGCACACGCTGGGTGGGTTGCCCTGGATTGGTTACCTGGCGTTTGGCGAGCAGGGCTGCTCGGTCGTAGGAATCCCTACCCATGTCGACCTGAGCGTGTCGACGCTGGTTCTTGGCTAGGAGTTTGTGGGTGCAGTGTTAGGGGCGGGCACGGAGCCGCTCGACAGAGGGTCGGCGGCTCTCGCGCCCCGCCATCCAAGGTCTGGCCGCCGCCAGGGTGTGGCCGACGACTAGGAGGATAACGATGGCTAGCGCAGCTCGGCAGTACCAAAATTACGTGAATGGGCGCTTCGGCGGCGCGCAGGGGGGGAAGACGCTGACGGTCGAGAACCCGGCCACCGGCGCGGTGGTGTCGGACGTTCCTGAATCGTCCGTCGAGGACGCCCGAGAGGCAATCGAGTGCGCAGATCGGGCCCAGCGCCAATGGGAGAAGCTGGCCCCGGTCGAGCGTGGGCAGTACCTGCACCGGATCGCTTCGGGGATCCGGAAGGAGGCCGAGCACCTCGCCCACATCCTGTCTGAGGAGCAAGGCAAACCCCTCGACCAGGCCCGGGGTGAGGTCGGCGGGACGGCGGACTACTTCGACTACACCGCGGAATGGGCCCGCCGCGTCGAAGGTGAGGTCATCGCCAGCGACCGGCCGAATGAGATGCAGTTGCTGCTCCGGCAGCCGATCGGTGTTATCGGTGGGATCGTTCCCTGGAATTTTCCCCTCTACGTTCTCGCGCGGAAGGTGGCGCCGGCCCTGCTGACCGGCAACGCCATCGTCGTCAAGCCGAGCGAGATCACCCCAAACAGCACCCTTGAGCTCGGTCGTATCTTCGACGAGGCCGAGGTGCCAGCCGGTGTGGTCAACCTCGTGTGCGGCTACGGGCCGGTGGTCGGCGAGGAGCTGGCCTCGAACCCGCTCATCGGAATGGTGAGCGTCACCGGCAGCATCAGGACGGGCTCCCGGGTGATGGAGCTCGCCGCGAGGAACATCACGAAGGTGAGCCTGGAGCTCGGCGGTAGTGCCCCGGTCATCATCATGCCAGACGCTGACCTGGAGCTGGCGGTAAAGTCCATTAAGGCGTGTCGCCTCCTGAACACGGGGCAGGTGTGCGGCGCAGCCGACCGGACGTACGTGCACCAGCGTGTTGGCGACGAGTTCACCGACCGGCTCGCCGCGGCCATGAGCCAGGCGACCTACGGGAACGCGCTGCTTGACGAGGGCCTCGACCTGGGTCCGCTGGTGAGCGCCCGCCAGCTCGAGGCGGTTAGCGGACGCGTTGAGCGGGCCGTCGCCGACGGGGGTCAGATCGTGACCGGCGGTAAGCGCGCCCAAGACATGCCGGAGGGAAATTACTACCCGGCGACCGTGATCGCCAACTGCCGCCAGGACATGGCGATCGTTCGAGAGGAGATCTTCGGGCCGGTGATGCCGGTCGTCACATTCAACGACCTCGATGAAGCGATTGCCTGGGCCAACGACTCGATCTACGGCCTCGCGTCGTCGATCTTCACCAAGAACGTCGACATGGTCATGCGTGCGTGCAATGAGCTCCGGTTCGGCGAGACGTACGTGAACCGGGAGAACATGGAAAACATGCAGGGATTCCACGCTGGCTGGCGCAAGTCCGGGATCGGCGGCGCGGACGGTAAGCACGGAGTGCTCGAGTACACGCGGACTCACGTCGTCTATCTGGAGTACGACGCGGCGGCCGGGAGGCGGTAACCTCCAAGGCTCCGGGCGGCTTCAGCCGCCCGGAGCCCCCGCTCCCCCGCGACGAGCTACCCCAGTTAGCCAGCGCACGGTGCTGGCGGGACGCTCTGGCCCAGGCTTGGGGCGCCCCTGTCACGCGGCTGTGGCCAGGACTTGCGGGAGATCCGCTTTCTGGTCGCATCGCTAGAGTCAGGCCAGAGCAACGTCTCAGCCACGGGCAGCCCCGGTGGCGGTTCAGGTGGGGGGTGTCGCCATGCTTGCGGAGCCGGGGCGGAGATTCGTGGCTATGTGGGCACCCCGAGCCGCGGTACAGGCCGACAACGACCCCAGCACCCCGTGGGCTAGGCGCGAGGCCACAAGCGGTGATACTGATCTGGGTGAAGACCCGATAGGCTTACCCGCTACGGTCCCGACGCTGAGTTGGACCGCACAGCGCAAGGGTCGGTCTGCTTTGGGAGCAGGCGTCCCCGGTTAGATCCCGGGCATCCCGACCAGTCGGACTTGACCGCCACCGCTCGCTGGGGGGTAAGGCTTCACTCACAAGGGGATGAGACTCCCGTTGGCGGGAGTGGGTCTCAGCACCTGCAGTTTCCCTTACCGGGAGCGCATTTCTGCGCCTGGGCCCGACCACTTAGCGGCGCATCCCGGAAATGGTGAGCCTGGGGTCGCATCGACCCGCCCATTGGGGCGCGGCCAAGCGCCGGCACCGCACTGTGAGCGCTGGCCCTTCATGGTCCAGGACGCTGATTCATGCCCGGAGATGCAAGGGTTCGCGAAATGCCGCCTGCGCCTGCCTGCCTTCGGGTCAGATCGTGGTTGGCAACCAGCTGATTGAGGACGTGGAGCTGGCGCTGCTTGGCGAGCGCGAAGTGGCCGAGAGGGTCGTATGCCGAGGGCGCTTGGGGAAGGCCAGCTAGCATGGCGGCCTGGGCCCAGTCGAGGCGGTCTGGCGGAACCCCGAAGTATCCTCGCGCCGCGGCCGCGTCGCCCCAGTAGTGATGGCCGTAATACACAACGTCTAGGTACATCGCGAGAATGCGGTTCGGCGAGTAGGCCAGGGCCAGTTTGACGCCCAGAGCCAGCTCTCGCAGCGAGGCCAGAACCCCCGTCCCCCGTCCGTACAGTTGCTTAGCCAGTTGCTGGTCGATCGTGCTGCCCCCAGGATCTCCCTGCGCCAGCAGGCCTGCCAACGCAGCACGGGCCGCGCCGTCGAAGACGTTGATCGCGACGAACGAGTAGAAGTGCTCATCCTCGACGGCGACCACTGCCCTGCCAAGTCGCGACGGGACCGGCAGCCCCGCCAGGTCCCCGTGATGGGACCTAACGATCTCAGCTGTCCTCGTCCTGGCATCGGCGACCCCCGGAAGTGATAGCTCGTAGCCGACTCCCGCCGCAATGGCCACTGCCAGAGCCCCCGCGAGCGCGAGCCCAGCCCGAGCCAGCCAGCGCCGGGCGACGTGGCGGTGACTGGGCCTCAGCGGCGACCGGCGTGGCGAGTCCATTCTTCAGGCGCCCCTCCCGAGATCTCGGTGAGGCCGAGGCGGCTCTGGCGAGGGTCGCCGTCCTGCCGCCAACCACCCTCTGGCGCCGCGGCGAGTGCGGCTGCTCGACTCCCTGGGGGCGCCCCGCCCGGCGCGCCAGCAGCTGGGCGCCTCGCCACGAACGCGTGGCTGCGGGAACCGACTCCGCAGCGGTGCACTCGGGAGGACCTATCCTGCGCCGGAACCGATCCGCGATGGGTCATCAGGGTGTCCAACCGGGGCGATGTGCGCCAGTGCGTTGTAGGTGATGAAGGCTATCGCAACATGCATGACCATCAGGACGCCGACCCCGCGGATCGGTTCACCATGCGCCAAGATCCACAGGTCGGGCAGCCACAGGACGAGCGTCACCAGTACGGCCAGCCGGACGAACAGCCACCTCGGGTGCGACGAGATGCGAGTCACGACCGGCCACGCGATACAGGCAAGGGTCACGCCAATGATCGTGAGCTTGGCGTAGTCGGAGAACTGGAAGTGTTGGAATCCTCGGGTCGAGGGGAAGATCGCGACCCCGACAGCGACCAGGACCGCATCTGATATCAGCGAGGTTCCGTTCGCGGAGATCAGAGCTATCAGCCAGCGAGCTATCGATGGTTGCTCAGGGCCTGCATTCAGGTCGACCTTGAGAATCCGGAGCCACCCCGGACCGCGGCGGGAAGCCTATCGACGGCGTCCTCGAGCATGGCCCCGGAGCGACCGGGCGACGACAGCTCGCGGGAAGACCAGTCAGGCATCCGACCGACGGCGCCAGGAGGGAGCTGCAGTCTGCCCGGAGTGCTTGGTGGAGAGGCGCGGCGGGTGCTGCGCTGGCCAGCGCCAGCGCGTTCGGGAGCCACCGCTACCTCCCGCGGCGAGGATGCAGGCCCGAGCCTTTACGGTGTCGGGGTGGCCAGCAAGCCGAGCCTGGGAGGCCACTCGAACTCCTTCCCTCCTGCGTTGGGCCATGGGCCGGCTAGCCACGCAGGACCAACCTCTGTCCGTCGCTGGCGAACACTGCCACCGCCAACCCGAGCACGCCCACGTCCCGAGCCACGATGTCGGAAACGCCGCTGGTGATGGAGAGGGACAGGACTATCTCCAGAAGCAGCAGGGCGCTGATCCCGGCTGCCATCTGAGGGGCAATACCGAGAACCAGGGCCACCCCGAGGATGGACAGCAGCCAGCCGTGAAGCAGCACCATCGCCACGGCAAAGTGCGAAGTCTGGGAGATCACCGGAACGTAGCCCGTCCACAGGCTCGGCTGGACGAGCTCATGGAGCCCGAACCAGAGCAGAACAAGTCCCAGGGTGAGGCGCGCCGCGGTCGGCGACCATGCCCGTACGTACTCAACTGGGCGGGCACCGGCGGCCTGAGCAGCAGCCGCGGTGGGCGGGCATTCCGCCACTCTCCCAGCTCCGATGGCGATCCTGTTCGTTCTGTTTCTCCGCGCCATGCTCATTGAACCACGTGCCCGGAGGCATCGCTCACCACTACGCCGTCGTCCCCGAAGTTGTACTCCGCATTTCCCGAGTCGTCGCCCAGGTTGGCCTCGACAAAATAGATGTGGTCGCTGGCGGGATAGGTCTTGCTGACCGGCGGCTGACCGCTGCCCGAAGTGGATAGGGTGAAGTCGACCGAGCTTCCAACCACGCGAGTGGTGAAGGAGAAGCCAGCCATCGCTTGGCGGGCGCTCGCGCTTGGGGTGCCGGGGTAGATCTGGTAGCTGTAGGAGGCGTAAGGAGTTGCGGAGAGGAGTGGGCCCAAGGTTGCCGCCCCGCTGGGACTGGCGGCAGAGGTCGCCGCCGGGCTCGGGCTGGCCGCGGCCGATCCGCTGGTGCGCCCAGATTGATGACTTCCGTGACTCGGGGAGACGAGTCCCGGGCCGGAGAGTCCCAGAGAGCCTGGGTTGGCGTACCCGTGCAGGGCGAGGACAGTCGCGGCCAAGCCTGCAACCGACAGCGCCACCGCAGCGCGACGACCTACAGATTCTCCCGCTACTCGCATTGCCGCTGCCCCTCCGCTGGAGCCTGGCTTAGAGAGCCTGGGGCACGGGTCCGTGAGATCGGAATGGACCGGGCTACTTGCAGCGCCAGCTGGGAGCCGGCACGGATCTGCTTCGCCTGGAGCACCCGATCAGCGCCTCTTGCATCGGGCCCCCGCCGCCTCGAACGAATCAGGCTCGGCAGCCTTCGTTGCTCCCAGGCCTTCATCGGGGCCTGATCTCTGATCGTCGTGGGTTCATCTGCAGGATCCTCTCCCTTGATCTTGTGGCCGTTCACGCTCTTGTCCTTCAGGGACCCTGACGGTAGGGGCCCAATCTGAGTAACGGCTGGGACGCAGTCCAGAATCGTCTGAGAATGCACACGACTGCTGACCCGCCTCAGGCGCCTGGGAGTCAGTGCCGTGGGTTCCAGCCTCGTAGCTGCGGCGGGCGCCTGACCACTGAGCAGCACACGGCGCGGTCGGTGGTGCTAGTGGTGTGTCTTTCAAACGACCTGGCGGACCGAGCCGATCGAGGGCAAGACCCAGGCTCGTAGCGGCGGAGCGGTCGATCTTCTGGCCAAGCCATTCGGGCCGGAGGCGATGCTACGGCGTGATGTGCCACCAACCAGTCCGAAGGAGGATGTCAGCCAGAGCCGGTGCAGTTCGGGTCTCTCAGTCCGACCCAGCAAGTTCGGGCGCGTTCTCCAGTGCCTGGCGCACCTTGCGGGCGACACCGACCCGGTGGATGAGTCGGATCAACCCAAAGAATGTGGCACCCGGGCTTACATCAATCTCGGTGCACTTCGTCCTGGCGGTGATTCGAACGTTGGCCCGTTCGAGCCAGGTCGCGGCGACAAGCACTGTGTTTGTGTCGCCTGGGACTGCCTTTCCGAAACCTGCCGCCATCATGGAGGGTGTGACGGTGTAGCGCGAACCCAGCTTCCTTCGCAGCACCGTGCTCACCGCTTCGACCGTCACGTCCGGTCGGGGAACTGTGATCTTAGACATGGCGTATTCCTCATTGGCCAGGTCCAGCAACGGCGGCTGGTCCAGTATCAGGCCCGTCGGCGCCGAATGTTCGCTCTCGGGCGGCGCTGTTGGGACTGACTCTCCCGACGATGAGCGCAGGCTTGGCTGGGGGCTCCGAGGATCCATCACTGCACGTGAGCGGCAGACCACGAGCCGAGCGGCCACCAGAGCGCCAAGCTTCTGGCGCCGGCTCACCTGGAGCTGGCCCGGGCGGCCCGACTTGGTAGCTCCTCGATGATTGGGGCGGTCACGCCCTCGGTCTCGAGCCCCTTGCCAGGGTGCGAAGGGGTGGGCCACTCCCGGGCCCAATGCCCTGCCCTCGCATGCAACGGAGCCGGCCCGCCTGCTGGCGCCAAGTCCTGGGCGAGAGGTTGGCCCCGTCGCCTTAGCCCCTCTACCATCCACTCATGGACCCCGACATGCAGAAGGAGGTGGCAGCCTCCTTGCAGGCGCACCGGGAGCTCGGCTCTGACTACGACGGGGCGATAGCCGAGGGTCTGGTCGAGAGAATCGGCGCCGAGGTCGACCGCCGGGTGGACGAGCGCCTTGGCCGGGGCAGGTCCGAGGGGCCGGTTGGAAGGCCAGCCTGGGCTGGGATTGCGATGGCCTTGGGCTCACTCGCGTTCGGGATCGGGGCGTCCGGGGTCGTGCTGGACGCGGGGACTGCGATAAACAGCACCGGCAGCACCGTCCACTCCCCCAGCGGTGCCCAGATCGGCCTCGACGCGCTCGCCTGGGTGGTGATCGGCGCCGTCAACTTTGCCTGGGCCCGTCGCCGCTGAGCAATCAACCGGTTCCCTTTCGTTCTACCGTCCTCAGCGAGCGCGCCCCCGAGGGACTGTGCGGCCACTGTTAGCGGCTGGGGCGTGCCACAGACGGATGGTGGAGTCAACCCGCCACACCGCGCGCGTGAAGTTGCCCGAGGGGAACCCACCTCGTCACGGGTGGCGGGGCCTACCAGGTCGCCCCGCATGGCGTCCGCGTCAGCCGTCGCCTGATCGGGGCGGGCGGCCGCGTTAGGCGCGCCTGGCTGCGCCTGGCCACCAGAGTGTGACCATCTCAGTCCCTAGGCTCTGAGGTCGAGAGGCCAACAACTCCCGCACCTCCTGGTCCCGGCTGGCGGGTAGGCACAGCCGACGGCGCACCCAGGCGACGGATGCAGCGTCCAGCCTCGTGGCCCAGGGCTCGGTCCAGCGCTCCACCCCCACCTCCACTGAGAGCGCCTCGCCCACCACTTCGGCGGCGTCCTGCGCGGTGGGGGCCGTGGGCCGGTCCAGTTGCCAGAAGTGTTGCCAAAGCCAGCTCACCTCCTCCTGGGGGTGGCAGGGGGTGAGCTCCAGCACGACTCGGTATCGGGCCTTTTCAGTCAAGGCGACAACGAAGCGGTCGAGGGCGGGCACGTTGTAGGCCACGTTGGCGCAGACCGTGACGTCCACCTCAGGCACTTGTCCTGCCACCTCCGGCCAGGTCCCCTCGACCAAGGTGACCGCGACCCGCCCTCGGGCCAGCTCCGCCAGCTCCGCCAGCATCTCCCGGCTCTGGTCGACTGCCACCAGGCTGCCGGCCGGGGGTACCAGAGGGAGGCTGGTCGCCCCGGCGCCGCAGCCCACGTCCAGCAGCGCGGCTCCCGGGAAGAGAGCGTCCAGCGCCCGCCGGTGGGTGGCCGACGGGGCGCTCCCCAGAGTTGAGCGAGCCTTCTCGACGAAATGCCAGGGCGGCAGCGTCCAGGGGGACTCCGGCGCCCGGGAGAGGATCTCCTCCGGGATCGCCCAACTGGCCAGGGCCTTAGTCCATTCCTCCGCCGCGCTCACCAGCCCATTGTGGGAGAGGCGGGCCGCTGCCCACCGTCCGACTCGGCCGCCAAGTCAGGGTGGACCGAGTTGACCCAGGCGCCCATACCGAGGTCGGGGGGATGGACGCCAGTCCTCCGCCTGGCCCGCTGGGACCCGACACCCTGCGGCCTTACGCTCGCCCTCCCAGAGCAGCGTGCCCAGCGCAGAGGCCGGCCTGCTGTGCGGGTAGCGCCCCCGGCTCCCCGCGCACCCAACCACCACGTGGGCGGGCCGCTAGGTAACCGGAGCGTCCCTCGCACTCGGTGTGGCCGGCAGCCGCCAGAGCCGTGACGGCCACCAGTTCCACCTTCCCAGCAGGACGACGGCTGATGGTACGACGACGGTGCGGATGATGAAGGTGTCCATGAGAACACCGGCAGCAATCCCGAAGCCTATCTGCTGGATCTCGCTGCCCCCGGAGGTCCCGGAGCCGGCCGTTCCGAGGACCGCGAAGGTGCCGCCCAGGACCAGGCCGGCGGTGCTGATGGTGGTCCCCGTCATGCTCACCGCGCGCTGGATCGCCTGGCGCAGTGGCATCAGCTGCACCTCCTCCCGGATGCGGGTCATCATCAGGATGTTGTAGTCGGAACCCAGCGCCATCAAGAAGATAAACAGGAGGAACGGCAGGAGGAAGTTGACGCCGCCCTGGCCGAGCAGGTGGATGAAGACCACTGACACCAGGCCCAGGGTGGCCAGGTACGAGAGCACCACACTCACCACCAGGTAGACCGGGGCCACCAGGCTGCGCAGCACCAGGGCCAGCAGCAGGGCGATCAGGACCGCAACCACAGGGATGATGTGGATCAAGTCGGTGTTGGAAAGATTCTCGACGTCGTAGGCGAAAGGCAGCACCCCGTAGATGCCGTTCTTCTGGGCCCCAATGCGAGTTGCCACCTTCGTCACCGCCGACCGGGCCGTGGGCACCGCGGCCAAGGCTCGGGCGGAGTTGTCGTTGTTGTGTAGCAGCAACGTGGAGAACAGGATCGTATGTCCGTCGGGGCTGATGAACTCGGACAGCTCCCGGTAGGCGTTGTAGAGCTCGGGAGGCACCGTGGTGTCACTGAGCTCGGTGGGAGGAAGCAGGCCGGGAGCCCCGAGCTCAGCGTGGAGATCGCTCACCTGAGCCGGCGACAACCGGGATGCCGCCAGGGCTCCGATCACGGTCCGGAACTGGTGGCTCTTGGCCAGATCGGCCTCGGCCGCCGCCAGGACGGCGGGATCACTCCACACCGAGTGGGGAAGGCGGAAGAGCACCGCCGAGGACTGCACATTCGAGGAGGGGAAGTCCCGGGCCAGGACTGCCGCCCCGGCCGCGGAGTTGGTCCCGCTGGGAGCCGACGTGTTGCCGAAACCGGCCGTCGTGCTGGTCAGCGCCCCCGTGGCCATGCCACCGAAGACCACCACCCCGGCGACCAAGATCACCATCGGTTGGCGTACCACCCTTTTAGCCAGCCAGGAGTAGATTCCGGTCCGGGGCCGGTCCTCACGAGTCGTTCTGGTGGGCCAGAACACGGCTCTGCCGAAGATGGCGAGGAGGGCCGGAAGCAAGGTCAGACCGGCCAAGAGCATGAGACCGATCGCGATCGCCAGGGCCGGACCCAGGCTCTGATAGAGGGCGAACTGGGCCAGCACCAAGCTGAGGAGTGCGACGATCACCGTCATTGCGGAGAACGTGATCGACTCTCCGACCGTGCTGACGGCCTTGACCACCGCCGCATGTGGCTCGAGGCCCCCCCGGAGCTCCTCCCGGACGCGAAAGACAAGGAAGAGGCCGTAGTCGGTGCCCGCCCCCAGCACCAGGACGATCAGAAGCACCTGGGTTATCACCGAAACCTGGACCCCGATGTGGGTGGCTTCGGCGACCACCGGACCCGAGAGCGCGAGCACCAGGGCCGCGGGCAGGAGGGTGATGAGCGGAGCCAGCAGAGCCCGGAAGGCGACCAGAAGGAGAGCGATGATGAACACCACCGAGAAGAGCTGGGTCAGGTTCTGGGAGCGCTTCGATGACTGCTGGCTATCGATGATCGTGGGCAGTTCACCGGTCAGGTAGAAGCTGAGTCCCGGCACGCTGGCAGCCTTGAAGTCCGAGCGGATCAAGTTCACCAGATGGGGGCCGCCGCCACCTCCGAACGCCGGTACCCCCGCCTCGATGAGTGCCTGACGTGCCTGGCCGTTCGGCGAGGTTCCCAGGTCGCGGACCAACCGCACCCGGGGCAGGGCCCGCAGCTTGGTCTCGAAGGCGGTGATCGCCTGCTGGTCGGCCTGGGTCAGGGGCCCAGCGGAGGTGGACGCGACCAGAGTCGCCGCCGCCAGCTTGGAGTTCTGGAAGGGGCCGGCAAGCTGGGCCGCCTTCGTACTCGGGGCGGTGGCGGGCAGAAAGGCAGAGTTGGTGTCCTTGGTGACCGAGGCCAGGGATGGCAGCAGGTGGACGCAGATCACCGCCACCACCAGCCAGGCCACGACCACCGGGCCCCGGAAGCGGACCGCGAAGCGGCCGAGGCCGCTAAACAGCCCTGTCACCGGACCTCCAGCCAGGTGGGGTGGCGCGCGCCGGCGCCGATTCGGCCTGGGCCAGTTTTTCCAGGAGGTGGACCAGGGTCGCCAGTTCCTCGTCGTCATAGGTTTCGGTCAGAACCCCGATGCTGGCCACGTTCAGGCGTCGGACCTGCGCCAGGAGCGCCTGGGCTCGCGCTGTCAGGGCCACCTCGACGCTGCGCCGGTCGAGCGGGTCGTGCTGGCGTTCGGCTAGGCCGTGCGCCACCAGCCGGTCGACGACCTCAGTCGCACTGCTACGGGTGATGCCATGAAGCTCCGCCATTTCGTGCATGGCAAGGGGGCCCTGAGTGGCGAGGAGCCGGAGCACCTCGAGTTGGCGGAGCGTTGTGTTTCCCATCACGTCGTACAGGCTTGCCTTGAGTTCGCGAAGGTGAGTGGGCATCGCGGCTTCAAACCGCCGCTGCACCTGCGGCTGGAGGTCCACCAGGCGGGCGATCAAGGTCGATCGTGGGCCCAGCTCGCCAGGGGACGTGCCATGCGTCTGGTTTGAGTTCGGGCCCCGTATCATATGCGTACGTAATAGTACGGTACCCGAACCCTCCCGCGAGTTGGTCAAAGAGTCGGCGGTGGCTGCCGTGGTCGGGATCAGCTCGGGCGCTCGGTCTGGACCGGGGGCGGGACTCCCCAAGCAGCCCCGGCCACGGGGTGATCGGGCTGCTCCAGGTCGGGAGGCCTGGCCGTGGGGGAACACCGGGACCAGGAGGGGGGTTTCCAGGTGTCATCACCCTGCGGCCGGGCTTGGAGCGGGTGAAGGATCGACCGGTGGCTTGATGGCGCTGCCGTGAATCCGGTCAGCGGGCCAGGATCTGGACCGGACCTCTTCGGAAGCCGGGACCCCCGGCTCAAGCCCGGCCATTCCGGCCGAGATGCCACGGGGGGGTGCCGCTCCCACCTCTACACGGCTAGCGGTGGTGGGATGGGGCTCCACAGCTCCTGACATCTGACGGGGTGAGGTTGGCCGCCCTGTTCCGACCTGGAACCGGTCGGGCCAGCCGATCGGCCCCGTACGCTGCCCGGCATGTTGCCGTCTCAGGAGTTGGGCGAGGATCGGACCGGTCGCCTCCGTTGCCCATGGGCGTCCGGGCCTTGGCTCACGCCCTACCACGACCTCGAGTGGGGGGTTCCCGTCCGGGACGACCGGGGCCACTTTGAGTTGCTCACCCTGGAGGGGGCCCAATCCGGTCTCAGCTGGGTCACCGTTCTAAAGCGCCGGAGCTGTTATCAGCGCGCTTTCGCCGGGTTCGATCCCGCAGCCGTGGCCAGCTTCGACCAGCGCAGGGTCGAGGAGCTGCTAGCCGACCCGGGAATCGTGCGCCACCGCCAGAAGATCGAGGCGACGGTGACCAATGCGGCGGCCGTGCTCCGGGTCCAGGAGGAGCGCGGCAGTTTCGACAGTTTCATCTGGTCGTTCGTCGACGGGCAGCCGCTGGTCAACAGCTGGAAAGTAGCGAGCGAGGTACCGGCTGCGACCGCGCTCTCGACGGCGGTGAGCGCGGAGCTGCGGCGGCGCGGGTTCCTTTTCCTAGGCCCGACCACCTGCTACGCCTACCTCCAAGCCGCCGGCCTGATCATGGACCACTTGGTGGGGTGCTTCCGGTACGCGGAGCTGAAGTCGGACGGCGCT